>CAZWDB010000194.1:0-5502 GCA_964632885.1 uncultured Acidimicrobiales bacterium
ACACGCTCGTTACGCTTAGAGCATGGTGGTCAAAGGTCTGGTGATCTTCGACGGTGACGACACGCTCTGGAGCGTCGAGCCGCTGTACGATACAGCGCTCCTCGAGGCGCGGAGGCTGATCGAGATGTCAGACCTGCCTGGCGAGGAGTGGCAACTCCTGCAGCGCGCATACGACCTGCGCAACGTTGAGAAGCTTGGGATGTCGCCCGAACGATTCCCGCTCTCGTCAAGGCAGGCACTTCTAGAGCTCGGTAGGCGACGTGGTCAGAGCGTGCCGCCAGCTTTGATGGACGCCGTGGACAGGACCTCTCGTTCTGTCTTTAGGCAGCGAGCACAGCTAGCTCCTAGGGCATCCGAAGTGCTCGTCAGCCTTGAGCCCGCGTTCGACTTGGCACTTCTGACGAAGGGTGACCCTGCTGTGCAGCAGCGGCGTGTCGAGGACTCGGGCCTGCGCCGGCACTTCGAGCGCGTTCAGATCGTGCCTGAGAAGAACGAGACCGTCTTTAAGGAGCTGGTCTCGGACTTTGAACTCGATCCTGAGGACGCATGGTCTGTCGGGAACAGTCTGGCGTCAGATGTGAACCCTGCTCTACGCGCGGGGCTCCATGCAGTGTGGATCGATGCCTACGTGTGGGAGCATGAGCGCCGCGAGGTGGAGGCGGTCCATCCTCGGGTTGTCGTGCTGGATCATCTAGCACAACTTCCTGAAGTGTTATTTGGAATGCAGACTTAGGGAGTCTAGGAACCGAAGAACCGTGCCGAGCTGGACCATCGACTTTGATCGCATCTTCCGTACGGTCCCGGAGCCTGACCGAGCCGACAAGCGGGCCGGAGCGACGTTCGTCAACATCCTCTTCGGCCTCGTTGTCACAACCGCTGCCATCGAGTTTGCTACGGAGTTCGTGATCCTTTGGGACGAGGGTTGGTCCGCAGTGAGCGAGACGCGCCTCGCACACCTTCTGCTTGCGATGGCGCTGACGCTGCTTAGTTGGATTGGCTACCACCAGAGCCAGCAGTATCCGCCCTTCTTGATCAAGTTCCTGAACATCCCTTTCTTGCAGTTTCTTCTCGATGTGCTGATGGTCATCGCTTACTACGCGGTCGTTGTGGTTGCGGAGGGCTCTGACCGAGCCTTACGGCCGGATGCTCTCCCTGAGGCAACGCTCGTGCTGCTTGTCTTTGTTCTCTACGCGCTGTGGGATTGGCTCGGGTTCAGGCTCTTTCACGACCCGGAGTACGCATCCCGCCTTGAGTCACCACGAGATACCGACGAAACGATTGGCCCGCGACGAGCGGTCACCCTGGCATTCACCGGTCTCGCACTGCTGCAGTTTGCGGCCATCTGGCTCATCCGTCCGCGTGCCCCTGGGTCCGTGATCGTCGCGGACGGCCTGATCGTCGCGATGTTGTTCCTCTATCGAGTGGGCAAGCAACTGTCCGATCCTCGGGTCAAGACGCGTGCTGGCGCCGGTTGAGCGCTCAATCTGACAGAGGCGTCAGACGGAAGCAGATGTAGAATTCCGAGTCTGGCACCGCCCCCGTCGCCACTCGCCCGCAGCTCAGGAAGCAAACGCGGAGGCGTCCTACTCGTCGGCGTCAGCCTCATGATCCGTTCGGGTACTGGGGCGTGAGGGCGGGCCGGGGTGCCGCGATGCCGATCTGGCTCTTGGCTGTGCCGACGCTCCGTGGACCCGTACTTCTTGCCCCTCCGATCGGCGATGAACCTTGACCCCCTCGTGAGGTGCTGGACTCTGGCGGCGCTGGCATGTCGACTTCGTTCTTCGCAAGGGCGGAGCGTCGAGCTGCCTTAGGATGACTCGCTGGTGTCGCAGAGCAACGACTCCGACTTCACGGGTTGGCACATCCTCCCCTTTGTGCTCGGGGCACTGACAGCCATCGACTTGCTATTCAGCAACTACACATCGGGGCTCAACGATTGCGGGAATGGATGGAGGGTCGTTGTGACCGTGCTGTCCAACCCACCCAGCGATTGTGAGGACTACCGCGGGATCGTTTTCGCCGGCTGGTCGTCGGAGGCGGCTTGACCTGGGCAGCGTGGCTGCGCGGTGAACGAGTCGCGAGTCGGGACGACTGAGGAGCCGCTGTGAGGCTTCAAAGTCAGGCGCCGGCGGCACTGAGCCGCTTTGTCGGGCGGCAACTCACAGGAGCCATAGTTCGTCGGTGGCCTCCTCCGTCGTGTGCAATCGGTACCAGTCAGCGACTCGCCTCCGGAGCGGCCGTGCTGGCATTGCCCACTCGTTCACCCTGACCGAGCCGCTCGCGACGTGCTGGCCTCCCACGGTCCAGTCGTACTTGTATTTTCCCGCCTTGAAGGTTGCGCCCTCGAAGTCATCCGGGAACGTCGCGAAGCACGCCGCGTTCCAGATGCGCACTAACACAACGGTGGAGAAGGCGATGAAGTGGTCGTCGTCGATCGTGACCTCACACGCAGGGCGCGACAGCTCGGAGAGGTCTGGGCGAGGCAGCCCCTGGCCGTTGTAGCTGAACGGAGTGGCGTCCCTCGGAAGGTCAAGGCCAAGAACGACACCTGGACCGATCGAAGGTAGCTGGGCCTCGCGGGTTTGCGCCCAGGCAACCCATGCATTGCGGTTGCGTCGCTCCGTGGCTGTCCGAAGTCGGTCTCGCCAAAGGCTCCTCACGATCGTTCGGACTCGCCTTGCTGGCTTAGACCACGCGATGAGCGTTGCGGTCGAGTACAGGGCGACGAGCATGGCCAACCAGAACACGGCGGACCACCAGCCATCGAGATCCTTCACCTCGGCGAGCACCGCGACTGCTGCCATGAGAGCCGTCGCTGGGAGCCAAGACCGGTGCGACTGTGACGACTCACGCTTGCTACTGGGCACGCGGCGAGCCTACGGGGGCACGCTCAACCTCGTCCGTCCCGAAACGTGCTACCCGTCATCAAGTCGTGGGACCCGAAGGCTTGCCGACGAGTTGAACGACCCAGACCCGAACCCGTACCGATCGGCCACCGCATAATTCCGTGCGTGAGTGCGTCGAGACCACCGCAGATCGGCGCGTCGCGGGGCTGGATGTCGTTCGGTCGGGATCGGAGTCGGCAGGTGGTTCCTGGCACACCCGTCTGTCCGTCTCGTGACCCGGCCGTGGTGTTCTGTAAACCTTCTGGCTGGTTGAAGCGAGATAGAAGGTGTGGGCCGGATGGCATTGTCGGACAGCGACCCTCGCGAACCGTCGGTCGGCGGGCCAGGCGTTGACTTCGACCGGCTATACGAGCGCGACTACCACGCGGTTGTGGCGCTGGCATTTGGGCTTTCGGGAAGTCGAGCTGCCGCCGAGGAACTGGCACAGGACGCCTTCTTGGCGCTGCTGCGGTCGTGGGACAAGGTGTCGGGCTACTCGGATCCGGCGGCTTGGGTTCGCCGCGTTGTCATCAACCACTCGGTGAGCGGCTTTCGAAGGAGGGCTGCAGAGCTTCGGGCGTTGTCGCGCTTGGCAGGTCGACGCCAGCTTCCCGCGGAGCTTCCCCAGCCCGCCGCCGAGTTCTGGGAGATGGTTCGGCGGCTTCCCCGCCGCCAAGCCCAGGTGGTCGCGCTCTACTACTTCGAGGACCGATCGGTGGATGACATCGCTGAGATCCTCGGGTGCGCGGCGCCGACGGTGAAGGTTCATCTGCATCGCGCCCGCGCCGCGCTCGCTCAGAGCCTCGGCGAGAGTTCGGAGGAGACACGCTGATGGTCGACGTTGATGCCAGTGCCCGGCATGCCGGCGAGGCGCTCCGCCGGAGCGTCTCGATGCTGGAGGTTCCCAGCCCGCCTGTTGCTGCACATCGTGGCAAGCGGCTCGGCGCCGCCGTGGGCGCCGTGACGCTCGCGCTGGCCGGTGTAGTGGCGGTCGTCGTTGCGAGGGGTGGCGATGAGAGGATCGAAGCTGGCGGTCCCCTCAACGTCAAGGTTGGCCCGCTTGTGGCGGGCTATCTACCCGACGGGTTCGGGATCGATTCCGGCGGCGACATCACACCAAGGGGAGAGCTCCGCTCGCGGAACGCGATCACCGTCTACGGCGACGCGGACGCATCGGATCCCTTCAACAAGGCTGACCTCGCAGTCCTGGTACTCGCCGCACCGGGTGGTGGTGAATTGCCCTCTGATGGCAAGGAAGTGGTCATCGGCGATGGCGAAGGTGTGCTCAACACGTTCCGGGGCGGCTGGGCGCTGTGGTGGAGGCCGCACCCCGATGCCCGAGTGCAGGTGATCAGCAGGACACTCTCAGACGATGAACTGGTCGCGATCGCCAGAGGCGGTACCTTCCGCGGCGGCGACTTGGTCTTTGGCTCGCTCCCCGCGGGCCTCGAACGGATCGGTCAGGTTCCCGATGCGGTCTTCGCGGGCAATGTCGTGGGCGCCAGCGATCGACGAGCATCAGGACACTGGGCTACATACCGCAGGCTGCGGCCCGGCATAGGCGTGCCTGACGACCTGTTGATCAGCACCTATACGGGGGACAACGACGAGTTGGCGGTGAACCGCTGGCTATTCGGACCCGACAGCCGCGCCGTGAAGGTCCGAGGCACACAAGGCCTTCTCTTCAACACCAGCGACGCCGTCGAGTCTCAACCTGGTTCCCTCGACATGCAGGTCCTTCTGTGGCAAGAGGCAGACGGCGTTGTGGCCGGCATACGGGGCTTCCGGGTGTCCCCCGACAACCTCCTCGCCTTCGCCGAGGAGCTTCGCCCACCCGAGGACGGCGAGTGGCCACCACCTCCAGGATCGCCGCCGTTCGAACCGCCACCCGGCACCGAACTAATTCGAGCGACAAGCAGGAACGGCACCCAGTGGCGCCTCACGGTCGGCGGCGGCCCTGGCGACAACGCCGCCCCATGCCTCTACGTCCTGATCGACGCCGGCGCAACGAGCATCTGCGGCGGCGGTCCAGGAGGTGAGCCGGCCGCTGATCGGTTCGCGCCTCTTCTCTTCGAGAGCAGCGGCCTACCGAGGTTCGTCTTCGGCCAAGCGCCCGATGGCACTCATGGTGTTCGAGTCGAACTAGCTGTCGGTGCTGAAGTAACGGCAGACATACATGGCGGAACCCTTGTCTCTGCCACGAATGGCACTCTCTACTACGCCGTCGAACTACCCGAGCGGGCGGCACCCACCGTGGTCCGATTCCTCGGTGAGGGCGGGCAAGAACTAACGCGCCGCCCACTCGAGCAAAGCTGAGCGCCGGTACCCCTCCACCCGCGGCCGCCTGCCGCCCTCCGCCAGGTGAGCAAAGCCGCGCCGCCGGTCGCGCGGCGAGTTCGGCGCGCTAAACGGTGAAGCCGCTGCTTCAAAGTGAGCCACATGCCCGCCTGATAACGCGCGTCCCGACTACCAGCCTGGGCCGGGTCCCAGGCACTGAAGATCGGCGCCTATGGCGGTGCCCGTGGCTGCCGTGTCGGTGGCGGTGCGTCAGAGGCGGCCGCCGGACTTGAGGACGCGAAGGGCGTTGAGAGTGATCATCTCGTTCGGCCCGGTACGG
>CAZWDB010000195.1:0-5490 GCA_964632885.1 uncultured Acidimicrobiales bacterium
CAACCGCGTTGCAGACTGGTAGGCGTGCTCGACCAGCTTGACCGCGGGAGGGAGGCCTTCGATCGGGGCTCGTGGAACGAGGCGTACGCGCAGCTCTCCGCGGCCGACGGTGTGGCTGGGCTCGACTGCGAGGACCTTGAGCGGCTCGCCGCGTGCGCCTATCTCACGGGCAGGCTGCACGAGAGCACCGAGCTGTGGGCGCGTTCCCACCAGCGGTGGGTGCAGACCGGAGACGGTGTGCGGGCGGCGCGCTGTGCTTTTTGGCTGGCTTTCGAGCTGCTCAATGCCGGCGAGCTTGCCCGGGGCGGCGGCTGGCTGGAGCGAGGGCAGCGACTGATCAGCGCTGACAGCCGGGATTGTGTCGAGCAGGGCTACCTGCGGTACTGCGCGGGGCTGCGCGCCGTGTTCGAGGGTGAAGTCTCGACCGCCGGAGCCGCCTTCGTAGAGGCGGCGAAGGTCGGCAGCCACTTCGGGGACCAGCAGCTCGTCGCGCTGGCCCGAGTCGGTGAGGGCCGGTGCCTCATCTATCGCGGCGACATGGCGGAGGGGATCGCCCTCCTGGACGAGGCCATGGTCGCGGTAACGGCAGGCGAGGTTTCCCCGCTGGTGGTTGGCGACCTGTACTGCACGGTGATCGAGGGCTGCCAGGAGGTCTTCGACGTCCGCCGGGCGCACGAGTGGACGTCCGCGCTGAGCCACTGGTGCGACACCCAGCCGGAGCTCGTGCTCTATCGAGGTCAGTGTCTGGCGCACCGGGCTGAGCTGATGGTGCTTCGAGGCGAGTGGGGCGACGCCGAGACTGAAGCGGAGCGGGCGATCGAGCGGCTGGCCGAGGTGAGTCCGCGCGCGCTTGGCACGGCGTTCTACGCCTCCGGAGAGCTGCGCCGGCTACGGGGCGACTTCGGGGGCGCCGAGGAGGCCTACCGTCAGGCCAACGAGTGGGGGCGCCAACCGCAGCCGGGAATGGCGCTGCTGCGGCTGGCGCGTGGCGATGCCAACGCTGCCGCGGCGATGATCCGCCGCGTTTGTGACGAGGCCGAGGACGCGGTCACCAGGACCGGAGTACTTCCCGCGTGCGTCGAGATCCTCCTAGCTGCCGGCGACGTAGTTGCTGCCCGCCTCGTCACCGAAGAGCTCGCGGGCATCGCCGTCGAGCGCTCGACCCTCTTCATCCGGGCGCAGGCGGCCCGGGCGACCGGGTCGGTCCTGCTGGCCGAGGGCGACACGCCGGCCGCGGTGGCGGCGTTGCGCCGTGCCTGGGCGGCGTGGCAGGACCTGCAGGCCCGGTACGAGGCCGCTCGCACCCGTGTCCTGCTCGCATTGGCTAGCCGAGCAGCCGGTGACGAGGACGGGGCGCGGCTCGAGCTCGACGCCGCCCGGGTGGTGTTCGAGCAACTCGGTGCCGCGCCGGAGCTGGCCCGCGTGGAGGAGTTGGCCGGCGTCGGGCCGCCCGCGCCCGGTGGCCTCACTGCCCGCGAGCGGGAGGTGCTCGCCGAGGTGGCTAGGGGTCAGAGCAACCGTGCCATCGCGGCCGAGCTCGTGATCAGCGAACGCACCGTCGCCACCCACGTGAGCAGCATCCTCACAAAGCTCGGATTGCCGTCGCGGACCGCGGCGGCCGCCTACGCCTACGAACACGGCCTTGTCTGACCGTCGCCTACGCAGAATTGCTGACCTGGGCGAGAGCAAAGTTCCGCACTTTGGCCGATGTGGCTGCCGAGGTGGTTGCGTACCGTCGTCTCCAACGACTCGGACACCACCGAAGGGACACCTCTTGAGCACTGCGACCGACACCCCGGGCGTCATCGGCGCCGTCGCCGACGAGCGTCCCCAAGTCACTGCCACGCTCGTTGCAGCGTTCGTCGCCGACCCGTTCATGCGCTGGATGTTCCCCGACGCCAACCAGTACCTCACCTGGTTCCCCGAGGTGCTTCGCCATCTCGCGGGCGGAGCGTTCGACCACGGTTCCGCCTACCGCACCAGCGATGGCAGCGGAGCCGTGCTGTGGTTGGCGCCCGGCGTGTTCCCCGACGAAGAGGCGCTCGGCGCGGTGATGCAAGAGGGGGTTGCGTCCAGCCGGGTCGCTGAGGTCTTCAGCATCCTCGAACAGGTCGGCGCGTCACACCCCGACGAGCCGCACTGGTACCTGCCGGCGATCGGCGTCGACACGCACGCACAGGGACGTGGTATCGGCTCGGCACTGCTCGCCCATTCGCTGGCGACCGTCGACGACCAGGGTGTAGTCGCCTACCTCGAGTCCTCCAACCCCAGGAACATGCCGCTGTACGAACGCTTCGGCTTCTCGGTCATCGGAGAGATCCAGGCGGGGACGTCGCCGAGGGTGATCCCGATGCTTCGTCCCGCCCGCTGAGGTCAACCGCCCTCACAGGCCACCGAGGCGCCGCCAAGAGGCATCCAGAGCCACGGTGAGGAGTCGATGCCGAACGATCTAGCCGCGAACCATCTGGGCTGTGCCCTCACCCCTTCCCTCAAACCGATTGACGCGCCCCCATCCTTCCAGGCTGCGGGTAGTCCTGGTGTTCCGATCGCAATGCCGTCTTTGACGCGATCAGGGCGCGCCGACCTGCCGATCGCGCAGAGGTGGACCGTCCCCAACCGCTCCGCCATATCCGGCTGGGACATGTCACCGAGGGACCGGTATGCCCGCTCCGATCGGCCGCCACATAATCACGTCTGAGAACGTCCCCGAAGTGCTACCTATCGGCGCCGTAGTGAGTGGCTCCAAGATGCTCGTCTGCCGACCTCTGCGCATCGTCACGATCAAAGGCTTCATCGGTGCAAATGGGTGGCTGCGCGGCTAGCCGGCTCACTCGCGGGCCCTGCAGCCGCGAAGCCCATCCACGGGGTGGAGGCTGCAATCACCAACAAGCATGCCGCGGCGAGGACGCGAACGACGTCGCCCAGAGGTCCTTCACCGGGGTTGCTCTGGACGGGCTTCATACGCTTGTGCATTCTGTCTCTCTGCGAGCTCGGCTGGGGCGACGCCTGTCCTTGGGCTGGGACCTCTACCGCGACCGGTGGGTTCGCGGGCGCTGTCATGCTTGGCTTGCGCGGCGGGACCGCTGCGCGGCTGTGAAGGCGACCGCAGCGGAACCGGCGAGGATTGCTGCGCCGAGGCCGATGCCGCTGAGGTTGAGGCTTCCAGCGGTGTCGGCGGGAACAGCTTCGGACTGTCCCTGTTCGGCGGTTTGGATTACGACGGCGCCGTTCATCCCAGGGTGGTAGGTGCAGGTGTAAGGGTAGATGCCGGCCTCGTCGAATTGACGTGAGAAGCGGTCACCGCGGACGAGGTCTTCGGGGGACCTCCATCCCACTCCGACAACGTTGTGGGCAACGGTGTCACGGTTGACGAATGTGATGTCGTCGCCGCTGGCCGCGTACAGCACGGTGGGTGACATGCAGAAGCCCTCTAGGTCCACGGTGTTCCCGCCGTCGGCTGTTTGGGCGTGACGGTGACAGCCGCCGCCGCCCGCCTGGGCGGGACCGGCGGTGAGGATCGCCGCGGCGACGAGGAGGGCAACGAGAACCAGTCGGGGTGTCATGGCGGTACTACAACTGGAGCGGCTTGAGGGTTCCGGCGATACGAACGGCGTCGACTCGGTCGATGCCTGCTTCGAAGCGGAAAGTGACGATCCCATCGCTCCACACCAGCACCCGCCCAGCGAGACGGGCGATGCCAGCAGATCGCAACACATGGGGTTCGCCCTCGATCCAGTAGCCGGTCATCCCGTCGATGTTCACGGAGTCAATGGTCGTACCCGTATAGACCTGCTTCTCGATGACCGGGCCGGTGGCGGGCGCCTGAGTGAGCAGGACCCTGGTCGCGACGCCGTCGCGATCCCACAAGAAGGTGACCTCTTCGCTCGAGGGGCGGAGCCACACCTCCTCCGGAGGCCCCAGCGCGGACGGGACCTGCAGATCGAAGGACACACCACGGGATGCGTCTTCGAGGCTGACCGGCCGCCCCAGCCTCAGGCCCTGGCCGATCTGGCTGGGTGGGTCGTCGTCGAAGACGGTGATGCGCAGCCCGGGCACGCCGAGCCAGTCCGCCACAGCCGGCGAGACTCCGACCCCGACGGCGAAAACTAGGGCAGCGGCGACAGCCGCCCGCAGCCGCCACCCCCTTCGCCGGCGCGAGTCACCGGTCCGCAACCGGCTCATCACGATCGCGGGAAGCCGCTCCCCGGAGGGCGCCTCTACATGCTGTGCAAGGTCAGCTACCGCGGCGTCGAAGTCGGCCTCAGTCACGGCTGACCTCCATGTCGGCAGGCAGCGCCGCACGCAACCTCTCGAGGGCGCGGGACAGCCTTGACTTGACCGTCCCCGGCGGGCACCGCATCGCCTCTGCCATCTCCGCCTCGCTGAGACCGGCAAAGTAACGGTAGGCAATCACGCGGCGGTCACGTTCCCCCAACGCGGCCAACCCGGCAGCCAGCTGCTCGCGGCGATCCAACGCGAGCGCCTCCTCCTCAGGCGACTGAGTGCCATCGGCCTCAGCGGCGGAGGACACCCTCAGAGCCAGGCCCGCACGCCTACCCGCGGCTCGGCGCCGGTTCTTCGCCTCGTTCGCGACGATGGCCATCAGCCACGGCCGAAACGCCGCACCCGGGCGGAAACGACCGAGCGAACGATGAGCCTTCAGGAACGCCTCCTGGGCGGCATCTTCGGCCTCGTCGCCCACGATCACATACGCGAGACGGCACGCCGCCACACGGTGACGTTCCACCAGCTCGCCATAGGCGGCCAGATCGCCGCCTCGGGCGAGACTCACCAGGTCGGCATCCTCCCTCTCGTCCACTCTCACCCGTTGTACACCGCCACCCACATCCCAGTTCCACACTCCGGCAGTGCGAACCCGAATTGCTGGGTGGCCGCGACCGCCAGCTTCGAGGCCAGCCCATCGATCCCGCCGTGCGAAACCCCGAGCGCGATGTCAGGGCCGAAGGCGGAGACGGAGTGGCACACTGTGGCCCATGACGGGCGAGGTGCTCCGTGTCTCAGACGCAGACAGAGACGTTGTCGTGGCGAGGCTTCACAACGAGGCGGCGCTCGGACGGCTGACACTCGCCGAGTTCGAGGATCGAGTCGAGGAAGCCCTCGCGTCCCGCACTTCAGCCGACCTCAAGGCTGCATTGCGCGACCTACCGGACTCGCGACTCCGGTTGATCACACCGATGTCGGTCTCGCTGGTGGGGGCTGCCAATGCTGCCGCGCTTGCCGCGTGGCAGGTTGGTGGCCCCGACTGGACGTATCTGCCGAGGTGGGCAGTGGGGGTGTCGCTCGCGGGCGTGGCCTTCGCTGGGCTCTGGGATCGACGGCGATCCACGAGAGGACCCATTGATCGTCGAGTTGACTGACACCGTCGCCAGCGCGATCCGAAGCGTCGGTTCCACAGCTCCGCTCTGCCACGCCTAGGGGACTGTCGCCTGCCCTCCTTCTCCAGATGAGGAGGCAGAGCGTCTGGCGGCC
>CAZWDB010000196.1:0-5462 GCA_964632885.1 uncultured Acidimicrobiales bacterium
CGCTCGAGCGCCTCGCCCATGTGCAGCGCCATCCGCACCCGGATCTCCACGCCCTCCGGCCATGCGGCCTCCGTAATCCCGCGCTGGGCGGCCAACGCCGCGGTGGCCGCGTTGCTCACCGTCGCGAACACGGAGAACGTCGAGTCGCCCTCGCCCTGCGCCTTGAGCAGCGTTCCCCCCTGGCCGGCGACGGCCGCCCGGATGATCTCGTCGTGGCGGGCCAGCGCCTCGCCCATCGCCTCGGGGTCCTGCTCCCACATCGACGTCGAGCCCTCGATGTCAGTCAACAGGAACGTCACCACACCCGACGGCAGACCCGGTGCCGGCACCGGTGCCGCCGGCGGCGTCTCGACCTCTAGGGAAGGACCCTGCCGCAGGATCGCCGCCTCTAGCTCACGGAGCTCCGAGCCCGGTTCGAGCCCGAGCTCCTCGCCCAAGTGCTTCCGCAGCTCCTGGTAGGCGCGCAGCGCCTCGGCCTGGCGACCCGAGCGGTACAACGCGAGCATGCGCGCGGCCCAGAGACGCTCCCGCAGAGGGAACTCCCCTGTCAGCGCCTCCAACTCGGCGAGCAGCTCGCGGTGGCGCCCGCACGCCAGCATCTCCTCCACCCGCTCCTCGGCCACCACCGCCCGCAACTCCTCGAGACGGGACACCTCAGCCCGGGCGAACGGCTCACCCGCCAGCTCACCGAGAACCGGGCCACGCCACAACGTCTCTGCCTCGCCAAAGAGGGCGGCAGCGCGGGCACGGTCGCCGCCGTCGCGGGCCTCTCGGGCCTGCTTCACGAGCCGCTCCATCTCGGCGACGTCGCTCCCCGAGCCGTCGTCGCGCAGGCGGTAGCCGGAGGGGCCGCTCTCGATCGTGATGCCGGAGGTGCCGGCGAGCACACGACGAAGACGCGACACGTAGCTCTGCAGCGTGCGCGTCGCAGACCGCGGCGGGTCATCGCGCCACAGAGCGTCGACGAGACGCGCCTCGGAAACCGACTCGCCACGGTGCAGTGCGAGGACGGCAAGGACCGTGCGTTCCTTCGGACCCCCCAGCGCAACCGGTTCGCCGGCGGCGTCGACGAGATCCACCGGCCCCAGCAAACGAACCCCCATGACACCCCGGACGGTAGCCGGGCCACCCGTCACGTGCCCCGAAACCGAGGCCCCGCCCGGTTCACCACACGACCGCTCCCGGGGCCCGGCGGCCACCTGCACCCCGCTACCTACCTAACCCGTAGTCGTGGCGCGTGCATCGGCCCCTCGCAGCCGCGCTACCAACTGACGCATCACCGCCCGTCCCGCCGGCTGGCGCTCCACGAATACTGCGAAGCCGCGAGGATCCATGGCCAACAGACGCACCGCTGTGTCAGCCACCACCGTGGCAGAACGCCCACCCACGTCCAACAGACCAATCTCCCCGACCACATCGCCCGGCCCCACCACCGCCACCTCCACGTCGTCCACCCAGAGTCGGCACGTGCCCTCCACGATCACGAACGCCTCACGGGCCGGGCTTTCCTGCCGGGTGAGCACCCGTCCCGCCTCGACCTCGATCTCGTCGGTCAGCTGCAGCACGGCCGCCAACTCGCTGTCCGGGAACGAGGCGAACAGCGGGCACCTACGCAGCCTCTCGATACCAGGGTCGGTGTTGTCGCGCATCTGATCCTCCGGGTTCTCATGCATCCGATGACAACCCCCAGCGTGCGCTAGACCCGTTGTGAACCGGTTGCGCGAGTGCTGCAAAACCGACCCGGCTCGCCCAACAACAGCCGACGCCTCGTCCTGCCTCGCACAAATACGTGATGTTCAGAGCGCGCCCGCCCAGTCCCGAAGGCTCCCACGTCTACCAGCGCTTGCCGCGGGCGGTGATCCGGGCCCGTCCGCCCCGATCCCTCGTGGTTCGTTTGACAAGTTTGTTTGATACCTACGGTGTCATCCGGCGCCGTCCGCTCTCGCTTCCGCTTGCTCTTTCAGGAACTCGCCGCGTGTGGCGATGAGCTGACGAAGGTACCGCTCCAGCAGGACGCGCTCGACGGCCACACCGACCACCCCGGCCGGTGCTTGGAACTCAACTCGATCGGTCATGACCGTTCGGTTGTCGCGACGGGTGAAGAAGTGCTCGTGCCTGAACGACCGGAAGGGCCCGCGTGTTTGTTCGTCGACGAACCGGTGCGGCCGATCGAGCTCGGTGATCCGGCTCGTCATCGTGAACGGGATGCCGAAGTGCAAGGCGCGCCACGTGACCTCCTCGCCGAGTCCGATCTGCCCGGTGGTGATTCCGCCGATAGCTCGCTCCTTCGAGCGCACCATCGACGCCCGGTGCGCGTCGATGTCCAGCGATAGGTCGAACACAATCTCGAGCGGCGCGTCGATGGTCACTTCGTGCTCGAACCGGCCGATCATGCGGCTCGCGTCATGTCGGCGACGGCGCCGTGGAACGTCCGGACCTCAAAGTCGAACCCAGTCTCGAGTAGCCGGCGAGGTACACACCGGCGGCCGGTGAGGGCGAGCGCAGGATCGGTTCGCATGAACGCGGCGCCCAAGTGGACCAGCGGACGGGGCGTCGGCGGCGACCACGGCCGATGAAGGACCGAACGCAGCGTTCGCATCATGTCCGCGTTGCGTACCGGCTCCGGCGCGGTGACGTGCACAACACCGTCGAGCTCGTCATCTGAGATGAGGAAGGCGACGGCGTGAAGGAAGTCGTTGACGTGGATCCAGCTGATCCACTGGTCCCCACTTGCGATGCGGCCGCCGAGTCCGAGTCGAGTCAGCCTGGCAAGCCGTTCGAAGGCTGGGGTTGCTCGATCGAGGACTATGCCAGTGCGTAGAACGACGAGTCGGTCCGACTTCGCGTCGGCGACCGCTGCTTCCCACGCTTTGGCAACGCCGGCCATCTGCGGTGGTCCGTTCGCAGGTGGATGTGTTTCGTCGATGATCTCTTGACCTGCGTCGCCGTAGATCGCGAGCGTGCTCATCTGCAGCCATGTGGTGGGAACACGACCGCTGGCAGACGCGGCGACGAGAGCCCTGGTCGGCGCGACTCGTGATGCTCGCAGGAGGTCGATGTTTCGCGTTGTCGGCCGTCGGTCGACAAGTTCGCCGGCGAGGTTCAGCAGCACGGCGCCGTCGAGTTCATCGGCCCAGTCGCCGACGGTTTCGCCGTCCCAGCTGACTTGACGGTGCTGAATGCTGGGTCTAGGGCGTCGGGTGAGTATGACGACCTCTGCGTCGGCGTCGGCGAAGTGATCGGCGACGCGTCGACCGAGCGACCCTGTGCCGCCGGCAATGACGAGCTTCATACGACTCGCTCGGCTGTCGAGTGAGGTGCCGCGGCCGGGCTCCATGTCACCGCGATGTTCTCCATCAGGTAGCTGGGCGCGGGCTCCGCCGTTCGAAAGCCTTCGATGAAGCGCGACGAGAGTCGCTCGATTTCGACCATGCCTGCGTCGCGCCTATCGGGCGTCATGCGCGCCGCCTCCAACCGACCAGTGTGATCAGCCGAAACACCGACTGTCGCGGTGAGGCATGTACCCCCGACCACATCACAGACGTCACCGGTGGGGTCGGACACTGATGCATCGACGTCGATGAAGAAGTCGTTGCCGTCGTCGACTCGCCAGGACAACCGCCGCGGGAGCACGTCGAGTGAGACGTACGCCGGCCGGTGCACCCCGGGGAACCACCGTCCGCCCAGCGCGACCGTCAACGGAGCATCGGTTCGACGCCCGGGCACCCAGACACCGACGACGGTGTCGCCAGCTTCGTCATCCCACTCGACCGAGATCCGATGGGCCGCCGCTCGTTGGTTGATCCCGACAGCTGCGGGGAAACGGGCGGGCCGAAGCTCGGCGATGTCGAGGAGGCAGCAACCGACCACCGTGCCGAGTGGCGTCTCGTGCGGGCGCAGCCTATCGGGAAGGCGGGCAGCCGCCTCGTCCGGGTCCACCACCGCATTCACGAGCAGCCTCCGCCGCAAGACGCCACGCACCCGTCGCCCACTGCCATATCCACGCACGATCATTACGATATCATCTATTCTCATACTAAATGCAAGCGCGTAGGAGAGACGTGAGCGAAGAGTTCCGGCTGGACGACCTGGCTCGGCGGGCAGGTGTGGCATCGACGACGATCCGCCTCTATCAAGCCAAGGAGCTACTGGCCCCGCCTCGCCTGGCAGGGCGGACCGGCTGGTACGACGAGTCCCACCTCAGCCGGCTCCGACTGATCGCCCGACTCCAAGCAGAAGGTCATTCGCTCGCGGGGATCCGCAACCTGCTCCTCGAGTGGGAGCAGGGCCGCAGCCTCGACGCCGTGGTCGGCGTGGAAACGGAACTCGATGCGCTGCTTGGTGATGTCCACGCTGTAAACCTCGACCCCGCGGAACTGCTGGCCAAGTTCCCCGGAGGCGCGATGACGGCCGAACTGATGCAGCGTGCGTTCGCGCTCGGGTTGGTCAGCGCTGCCGAGGACGGAAACGTGCGTGTCGCGGACCGCCGATTCATCGAGACGGGGGCCGCGCTCGCACACCTCGGCGTGCCGCTCGATGTCGTACTCGACGAGTGGGAAGCGCTCATCGAGCAGACCACCAAGATCGCGGCGCGATTCGTCGGCATCTTTGAGCGGCACCTGGCGCCGGCGAACTGGAGGTCCCAACTTGGAACCGAGGAACTCCAGGATCTCGCGTCAACATTGGCGAAGCTTCAAGCCACGGCCCGACAAGTGTTGGTAGCGGCGCTCGACGCGAGCGTCGCGAAGGTTGGTCGCGAACGTCTTGGCGAGCTTCTCGGTCAAGGCGACGGCACGAGCGGGTAGGTCACGCGAGCGGCTTCCGGAACGCAGCCCTACTGGAAGCGCTGGCCAAGGACATCCGCGATGCGCTGCTCACCGAGGCCCGAACCATGGACCTCGCCGCCGGCCTCGACCTCGCCGTCGAGTGGCTCGCCAGCGAACCAAGCACCTCGGATCCACCTCGCGAGACGGTCGGGAGCGGGCGCTCGCTGGTCTGCCCGCGACCTCGAGAAGCCCCGGTCTGGCTACACCGACTCGATCACGACCCCCGCCGCGTGGCTCGCGAGCGCCTCTAGATCGCCCGGGTCGCCAGTGAGCACGGTTCCGCCGGGTTCGGCCATTGCGACGACCAACGCGTCGACGGCTGACCCGGTTCCGGCACTAGCCCGTAGGTATCCAGCACGCCGTGCCGTTCGCTCGGAGACGACTGGCTCGACCTCGCAGGTCTTCAGTAAGCGGTTGATGTTCGTGTCCGTACGAGCGGCTCCGGAGGTCGACTCGGCGAGCACGACGGTCGGGACGATGGGCGGCCACAGGTTCTCCACTCTCAGCGCGGCGATCAGCGCGGCTGCCCGACGAGTTCGGTGGCTCAGTCGGCTCAGCCCTCCGGAGTCGAGCACGAGCACGAATCAGCTGGCGCGGGCCGCGGCGCGCTCGCGGATCCGCCGGGCGATCGTTGCT
>CAZWDB010000197.1:0-5444 GCA_964632885.1 uncultured Acidimicrobiales bacterium
GATCGAATTCCGTACGTTATTGCCTCAAGTTCGGAGGGACGGGGCTTAGGGTGGCGGCGGTGAACAAGCTTGCGACGACCATCGAAGCCCTCGGCATCGCGGTGGCCACCCGGATGCCTGTTCTGTTGTGGGGCGCGCCGGGCACAGGGAAGACGTCGAGCATCCGCGCCCTCGCCGCGGCCGCCGGCTGGCCGTGCGAGACCGTGATCGCGTCGATTCGGGAGCCCTCCGACTTTGCCGGCCTCCCAGTGGTCATCGATGGCGAGGTCCACTTCGCACCGCCGGGCTGGGCGCGCCGGCTCGCGGCCGACGGACGCGGCCTCCTGTTCCTCGACGAGATCTCCACCGCGCCGCCGGCGGTGCAGGCCGCCCTCCTCCGCGTGGTGCTCGAGCGCGTGGTCGGCGACCTCGAACTTCCGGTCGACGTCGCGGTCGTAGCCGCCGCCAACCCGCCGGAGCAGGCCGCCGACGGGTGGGACCTCTCGGCCCCCCTAGCCAACCGCTTCTGCCACCTCGACTGGACCGTCGACCCGCAGTTCGTCGCCGAAGGCCTGGCAGGAGGATTCCCGGCCCCTACCGTCCCGGCACTACCGGACGCCTGGCTCGACGAGGTTCCGCTGGCGCGCGGCGTCGTAGGCGGGTTCCTCGGCGTGCGGCCCGCCCTGGCTTGCGCGGCACCGACCGATCCCGCCGCGGCCGGCAGGGGGTGGCCGAGCCCGCGCACCTGGGAGATGACCGCGATGCTGTGGGCGGCGTCGCTCACGGTCCAGGCGTCGCCCGAGGCGCGGTCCGAACTCATCCGGGGTGCAGTCGGCGACGGCGCGGGGATCGAGTTCCTCACGTGGGTAGAGGAGATGGACCTGCCCAATCCCGAGGCGGTGCTCGCCGACCCCAGCTCCTTCGTACTTCCGGAGCGGGGTGACCGCGCCTACGCCGCGCTCTCGGCCGTCGCGGCCGCCGTCGCGGGCAACCCCTCACCCGAGCGATGGTTGGCGGGGTGGAAGGTGATCGGCGCCGCGGGCGAGGGCGCGCCCGACGTTGCGGCGATGGCGGCACGCGTACTCGCCCGGTGCCGGCCCGACGGCACCCCACCCCCACCCGAGGTGAAGTTGTTCCTCCCCTTGCTGCGCGACGCCGGGCTGATCGAGTCGTGACCGACAGCATCGACCGCACCAAGCTCGCCGCGGCCCGGCTGTGGTCCGCGACCCGCTTCCCCTACCTCGCCTCCGCGCTGTTCGCATCGCCAGCCATTCCAGCCCCCGGAAGCGGCACGGTCGCGGTCGACGAACAGTGGCGTCTCTACGTCGACCCTGCCCTGGTCGACGGGTGGACGGTCGAGGAATTCGGCACCGTGCTCGTCCACCACACCGGCCACCTCCTGCGCGACCACGCGGCGCGCGCCCGCGACATCGGTCTCGCCGACGACGACAGCAGCGCATGGATCTCCGCCGCCGATGCGGAGATCAACGATGACCTCGCGGAAGCCGGACTCACGCTGTCGGAGCGCGAGGTGCTGCCGCGCGACCTCGGCTGCAATCCCGGTCGCCTCGCCGAGGAGTACTTCGACGCGGCGCGCGACTCCCACCCGGAAGGCAGTGACTGCGGCAGCGGCGCCGACGGCCGGACGCGCGGGTGGGATGCGGGCAACGGCGACGCCGACGCGAGCGGCGACACCGAAGGAGGACTCTCGTCGTACAGCTCCGACCTACTGCGCGCCCAGGTGGCGTCGGATGTGCGCCAACACGGCAAGGAGGCGGGCACGGTGCCGGCGGGCCTGCTGCGATGGGCTGAGAGCGTCCTGGCCCCGAAGGTCGACTGGCGCAAGGTGCTCGCCGCCGAGATCCGTAGAGGGGTCGCGGGCATCACGGGAGCGGTGGACTACACCTACCGGCGACCCTCCCGGCGGGCGGCCGCGGTCGACGGCATCGTGCTTCCCGCCCTGCGCAGGCCGACGCCGGAGGTGGCAGTGGTCTGCGACACGTCTGCCAGCATGACGGCCGATCTGCTCGAACAGGTACTCGCCGAAGTCGACGGCGTCCTTCGCGGTGTGGGCCTGCGCGCCAACGGTGTCCGTGTCCTCGCCTGCGATACGGCGGTGCACAGCGCGAATCGGATCACGTCTTCCCGCCAGATCGAGTTGGTGGGGGGCGGTGGGACCGACATGGGTGCCGGTATAGAGGCCGCAGTCAGAGGCCGGCCTCGACCCGACCTCATCGTCGTCCTCACCGATGGCTACACGCCTTGGCCGGCGAGCGCTCCCCGCGGCACGAAAGTCGTCGTGGGCCTCCTCGACGGAGGCTCGGCGCCCGAGTGGGCTCGGGCGGTGCGGATCGACGAGGTGCCCACCTCCGTGCCGTGACAAAGGCGGTGAGGACGGCGCCGCGGGCCTGGTACGCGGGCCGAGTAAGAGTGCGCGAGCCGGTCGACTGCGGCGGCGCCACCCACCATGTGACATGGAAACGCGGCCGCCTGGTGCTGGAGGACCATGACGTGGCCGCCGAGCGAGCCCTGCGCGGCCTCGGCGCCGACAAGGCCGCCTGCATCGACGTCCTCGACACCTGGCGCGAAATGAACGCCCGGCCGGCGCTGGAGCAACTGTCTCGCCTCCTGCACACAACCGACCGTCGCGCCGGCGACGACCGCCTCCCCGGCGCGCTCGGTCGTCTCGCCGCGCTGGCCACGGTCGTCCGCTGCCAGCGGCGATGGAGTCATCCCGACTTCAGCGGCGACGCTCGCCGGATCGTCGGGACCGAACTCACCGCGCGCCTCGGCGAGGCGATCAAGGCGAGTCTTGGGGACGCGCGGCGCGAAGGCGCCCGCCGTCTAAGGGTCCGAAGCCGCTGCGAGATGCTCGGTCCCGAAGAGACGGCGTCGCTGTCGATCGAAGTCCATGTGGGTCGGGCGGAGATCGCCATGGCAGCCGGGATCCCGATCAGCTGGCTCGTCGACGTCTGGGGACGCGACATCGCCGCCATCGACGGCCACGTCGTGATCGAGGCGGACGGAGTCGACTCGGGTCGGATCGCAGTGGCCGCGATCGACTGGAGCACCGGCAGCCGGGGCGAGGTCGAACCTCGGCTCGTCAGCGGCTGGGCCGTTCGCGAGAACGGGCGATGGCGACTCGACCGCGATGCGGTGCCGCCGCGGTTGGCCCGGCGTCCGTGGTGTTCAGTCGAGGTTGCCGCGCCGCGGCGGTGAGCCGAGCGGTTCCATGACGAGGTGGATCGCGGTCCAGATCATCTTCGAGAACGGATAGAACGCCACCGGAACGGCGACCATCAGCGCACCACCCAGAGACGCGAGCAACACCGTCGGCGGCTCGGGCGACGTGACCACGAAGGCCGCGATCATGAAGACGGCGAGCGCGCCCTCACTCACCCCGAAGTTCACTACGTAAGCGCCGAGGAAGAACCCTTCCTCTCGCTCGAACGTCAAACCGCATCGAGGGCACACCTCGGCCAGGCCGAACCAGCGCCGCACCACTCCCGGTTGGCCGCAATTCGGGCATCGCAGCACCAAGGCACGCAGAAGCAACACAGCGAGCGACGGCCGGCGCACGCGTCAACGGTACCGACGGCCGCATGAGAGCCGTTCGGCCCTAGCGCTCGGCGGCTCGACCGTTCCCATAGTGGGAGGCAGAGGAAGAACGCGGCCGAGGTAGAGCCAGGAGGAGAAGACGTGAGTCTCACTGTGTCCGGTTATGCGATGGTCCCCTTCGACTCTCTGTGCCGTCTCCTGGACGAACCCGTGCGGGCGGCTGGCCTCATCGGCGACGCTGTCCGGCGCGTCAGCACGTCCGCGACCATCTCGGCGACTGATCCTCCTGAGCACTTGAGCGCGACCTCGGCCCGCATGACCGTCCGCTGGCATGACGGCGCGGATGTAGCGCACTCCGTCTACATCGCCCTGCACGCCGTCCAAGGCGGCACCGACCCCATCACCGAGATCACCGTCAAGCTCCACGACAGCTTGGAGCCCAGTCGGCGGGTCGCCGTCGCACGCGGCCTCCACCGCATCCTCGATCTCCTCGCGTCCGAGGTGGAACACCCCGCCGCCCACGTGGACCTCACGGTGAGCCCCCCGGACACCGCGCCCGCCCGCGCGACCCCGTCGAGCGGCGCTTGAGCCTAGGGTAGTTCTCAACCACGGGGCCGCGTGCCTGTTTGTGAACATGTGCCAGCGCGCCTCTGTACAAGCCGGCGGCAAGCACCTACCCTGACCGGTCTGAACTCTGACCACATTAGCCTCATGCGCCACAGGGTTGGTGCCGATACCTCGAGGATGCGCGGGCTGCTGCGAGGGACCCTCGTCGCGCTCGTGGCGGCGTCGCTGTTCGCGCCGGCGGCTCGCGCCGAGGAGCGGCCAGACCAACCGGCCGCCGACGAGGAGGCAGTTCCCCAGTTCGCGCCTCCGCTCGCGCCCGCGGAGGCCGACGAGGAGGGGCGCCGCCGCGCCGCTGTGGAGGTTCGCGCCGCCGAGATCGAGCTCCGGACGGCTCGGCGCGCAGAGCGCGACGCGGTGCACCGGGTTGGACCCCATGAGGTTCTGGTCGCCACCCGCACGGCGGAACTACAGGCCCTCAGCGAGCACGAACAGGCCGTGGCCGCCCAACTCGAACGGGCGCGCGCCGACGTACGGGGACTCGCGATCGAGCGGTACGTCGGAGGCGGTCGCATCGCCCCGCTCAACTTCGTGCTCTCCGCCGGCGACGCGAACGAGTTCTCCCGCCGCCACTCCATCGCCGACACCGCAGCCGACGCCCAGCAGGAGGCCGTCGATCGGTATACCGCAGCCCGCGAAGCGGCCTCGATCCTGGTCGGTGAAGCGGTCGTCCGGCTCGAAGCGGCCCAGCGCGACCTCGAACATGCACGTGCCGAGGCCGCCGCCGCCACCGCCGACGTCCAGCGGCTCCAGCACCTGCTCGCGCGGCGCCAGCTACTACTCGACCTCGTCGCCGCAGCCGCGCCCGCAGCACCCTCCGACATTTCGCGCCTGTTTCTCGACGCCTACCAGCGGGCGGCCGACGTCATGGCGGTTCGGCGACCTGAGTGCAAGGTGCGCTGGACCGCCCTTGCTGCCATCGGACGGGTCGAGTCGAACCATGGCCGGTCGAAGGGAGCGCGGGTCGCGCTCAATGGAGATCTGTGGCCGGTGATCCTCGGCAAGCCTCTCGACGGCACCAGCAACACTCGTCGCATCCCCGACACCGACGGCGGCGAGTACGACGGCGACAGTGTCGTCGACCGGGCGGTCGGCCCGATGCAATTCATCCCGTCGACCTGGACACGCGTACGGCTCGATGGCAACGGTGACGGCGTCACCAACCCCAACAACGCCTACGACGCGACCGTGACGGCCGCGGAGTACCTGTGCCGCGTCGCCCGCGCAGGACCGCTCGAGACCGATGAGGCGTTGCGCCCGGCGTTCTTCTCCTACAACCGGTC
>CAZWDB010000198.1:0-5440 GCA_964632885.1 uncultured Acidimicrobiales bacterium
GGGATCGGCGGCGACCCTCGGCCTGGCCAGCACCGACCTCGGTGCGGGCCAGGCCACGGTCGCGCCCTGCGGCGACACGAGCAGCGTGACGCGGACGTACACGACCACCGGCGGCACCGTCACCGCGATCGAACTCGCCAACTTCCCCGCCGGCTGCGAAGGCGGCGCCGCGGAAGTCACGGTCACCGACACCACAGGCGCGGTCGTCGCCTCGGGAGGCCCCGTGGCCGTCAGCGGCGGCGCCGCGAGCATCCCGCTCTCACCGTCGCCCAATCCCTCGCAAGTAAACACAGCCCACGTCGTGGTGTCCGGACCATGACGCGCCGCCTCCTGTTTGCCGGCGCAGCCGCCATTGCCGTCGCCGTGCTCGGCACGGCTCTCGGCGCGTCGGCAGCGACCCTCGGCATCGGCACCGGTGGGCTCACTTCTTTCCAGGTGGCCGGCATCAGCGGCCCCCGCATGACCACCATGGAGATGCAGGATCGGGACGGTAACGGCAAGGTCGACATCGTGGTCGTCACCTTCGACAGCCTGGTCCCCGCGACGAACGACGCCGACTGGACCCTCGACGCGGTGCCATCCGGCGGCACTCTCGCCGCGACTGGCGCGATCGCGGTCGTGGGCAACCAGGTGTTCCTCACCATCACAGAGGGCATCGACGGGATCGATACGGCCGTCGGCGACTTCACGGTCACCCTCGATGACACCACCGGCGGGCTGGTCTCGTTCGGCCCGGCCGCGCCGGACGATGGCGCCGGCCCCGTTCCCACTGGTGTCACCTCGACCAACTCGGGAACCGCAGGCCTCATGGAGGCGGGCGACACCCTCACGATCACCTTCAGCGAAGACATCGTGGGGGCGGGTGGTCCCGTGGCGGTCTCGCAGCAGGACGACGGAACGGGCAGCGACTTCCTCGACATCCCCGGCATCACCTCGGGCCTCGTGAGCCTTGGGAGCCCCGACTACCTGCATGCTCGGGGCAAGCGCGCCACGTTCGCGGGCTCGTCGTGGGCCGCGGCGGGCAACACCGTCACGGTCACAGTGGCCGGCACGTGTTCCGCCAACCCTCAGAGCAACTGCGACAAGCTCACCCCGGGCCAGGGCTTGTTCGTCTACGTTCCCGCGGCCACCCTCACCGACGCGGCGGGCAACCCGGCCGCCGGCTCGCTCTCTACCCTCCCAAGCTTCAGGTTGTTCTGACGATGCCGATCCCCATCCGCTTCCGTGACATCTTCACCGGCTTCGTGGCGACGCTAATGATCTCGGGCATCGTGATCCTGTGGCCCCACTCCTTCGGCGGGAGCGTGAGCTACGTGATGGTGTCGGGCACCTCGATGGAGCCTGGCATGCACACCGGTGACCTCGTCGTCATCCGGGCGCGCTCCGAGTACCGCGTGGGTGATTCCGTCGCCTTCCGGATCCGAGAGGGAGAGCCGGGCGAAGGGAACGTCGTGATCCACCGGCTCGTCGCCGGGAACGAGGTCGACGGCTTCACGACCCAGGGCGACAACCGCACTTATCAAGACCCGTGGACACCGACGCACGACGACATTCTCGGCCGGCGGTGGCTGCTGATCCCCGAGGTGGGCATGTGGATCGCCCAGCTGCGCGCGCCCATCCCCCTCGGCCTGTTCTGCGGCGTCCTCACCGTGTGGGTTCTCGCGCCGCGCCGCAAGTCCTCCACCGCATCCAAGCCCTCGACCAAACCCTCCCCCTCCCCCGCACGAACTTGAGGCAATAACGCACGTATTCCGTGCGTTATTGCCTCAAGTTCGGCGGAAGGGGCCGGCGAAAGGGGATAGACAAGGGGCATGGCCCGAATCCTGATCGCCACCGACGGCTCCGATTTCGCAATCCGCGCCGCCCAACGCGCCGTTCCGATGCTCCGTGACGACCACGAGGTCACCGTGATGGCAGTGGCACCGCGACCAGTGGGCGGCACCTTGATGGCCGGGCCCGAGGGCGCCGGCTTCGCGCCCGCCCCGCAGGTGAGCGAGGAACTCGAAGAGGCGGTCGAACAGGAGGCCAAGGCCAATGTCGACCGCACCGCCGACGCGCTCGGGATCGACGTGGTCAGACGGGTCGAGCGAGGCGACCCGCGGAGCGTCATCTGCGACGTGGCAGGCGAAGGCTTCGACCTCGTCGTGATCGGGTCGCACGGCTACGGGCTGTTGCACCGGGTGATGCTCGGGTCGGTCAGCAACCACGTGCTGCATCATTCCCCCGCGCCGGTGCTGGTCGTCCGCTTCGAGGACGAGTGAGCCGCCCCCGATGACTACGGTCAGGTCGGCTCGAGCACGAGCGCCTGAATAACTCCGACCAGCTTGTCGAGCTCGGTCTTGCGTAGCACTGCATCCGCAGCGCCCGGCACGAGGCGAACCGTGTGGCTGCTCGCGGTCAGTACGACGATGGATGCGTCGGGCACGGCGGCGCGTAGGTCGGGAATGACCTGCGCGCCCCTGACCGGACCGAAGAGAAACTGATCGAGGATGATCACATGCGGCTTGGTGGCATGGGCGAGCTGCACCGCCTCCTCGGCGACGGTCGCTTCACCACATACGACGAAGCGCTCATCGTCGCTCAGGGCATCGGCGATGACTTGTCGGGGGCCGGCTTCGTCGTCGACGAGCAAGATTCGTATCGACCCGGCGGTCACCGTCCGGAGGCTACAAGCGCGTCCTCCGGTGCGCGAGGTCATCCGAGTCGGTTCCGTCTTGACCGTTCAGCCCGAAGTGGCCTGACTAGTCCTTTGCTGCCATGACGTAAATAGCTAAAGGGGTCCGCGCCAGTCGCCGAAGGTCCATGCAGCCCCAGTTTCTGGAGGGACTGCATGGCTCCAACGCCGAGATCGGCACACGTGCTCGCCAAGGCCGTTCTGACCCGGCTGGCGGCGATAGTCATCGTTTCCGTCGTCTCGGTCGTCGCCGTCGGCGCGGTCGCCGGCGCGGCCCCTGCGGCCGCGAGCGGCGCCTTCTCGGCTGAGTCGGAGCAGCAGTTCGTCGACGCCGTCAACCGCGAGCGGGCTGCCCACGGCCTCGGCACGCTCGCCGTGCACTCGGAGCTCACCGACGTCGCCCGTGGCTGGGCAGAGCACCTCGAAGCCGAAGGCCGGCTGTCTCACAACCCCGACCTCGGCAACCAGGTCACCGCCGATTGGGAGAAACTCGCCGAAAACGTAGGAACCGGCTGGGAGATCGACTCGATCCATCGAGCCTTCATGGACTCACCATCGCACCGTGCCAACATCCTCGACGGCGATCTCACCCACATCGGCCTCGGCGTCGTCAACGCTGGTGGCCAGCTCTGGGTGACCCAGAACTTCATGCGTCTCGCCGCCGCGCCGACCGGCGCGCCGGCCCCCGCTCCCTCACCGGAGCCCGCACCCCAGCCGGCACCGGAGCCCGCACCCCAGCCGGCACCCGCACCCGCCTCTGCCCCGGCTGCGGCGCCCGAGCCGGTCTCGCGGGCCGTGGCGCCCGCGGCGCCGGCGCCGGAGCCAGAGCCGGAGCAAACTCCCGCCTCGGCCGTCGTCCCGACCGTCGAGGATGTGGTCGAGGCCCAGCCCGCTCTCGGGTCGTGGCGGTGGAGCACCGCCGCCAGCTCAGGTGTCTCGGCGCTGCCGGCTTCTCAGACGGCGACCACATCGGTGTCGAGCGGGACACCGATCCTCCCGGTCGGCGTGGTAGCGGTCCTCGCGCTCAGCACGGTCACGGCGGTCGCGGCCGTCGAGGTCAGGCGGACTCAGCCGCTACTGGCATCAGTCCTGCAGAGCACCCGGGCGACGGCGTAGCCGCCACCAACCGACGCCTCCGGCAGCCGCGGCCAGGCTGACCACGCCGACGACGAGCGCGGCGGCGCTGCCGCCTCCGCCGCCACCGTCGTCACTCGCACCCGCGGAGGAAGCCGAGAACTCGGTTGTCGATGTGGTAGGCGCGGCCGCGGTGTCGTTCTGCTCACCCGCGCCCTCGGTCGTCGTGGTCGGTTGATCGCCGCCGTCGTTGGCGGGCGCAGACGTCGGGGCCGACGTCGTCTCGGTGGGCGGCGGCTCCTCGGCGGGCGGCGGTTGTTCCTCGGCAGGCGGCGGCTGCTCCTCGGGAGGCGGCGGCGGGGGCTCCTCCGCCGGAGGCGGTTCCGCGCCGGCGACGACCACGACGGCCTGCATGTTCGAGTGGTACTCACAGATGTAGGAGATCTCACCCGGGGCGGTGAAGGTGTGGGCGAAAGTTGCGGTGGGGTCGAGGTTCCCGGAGTCGAATGTGCCGTCGTCGGCGGTGACGGTGTGAGGAACGCCGTCGAGGTTCCGCCAGGTGACCGTGTCACCCACTTCCACCTCGACCCGGTCGGGATTGAACGCGAATCCCTGGATCACCACGTCCTGATCGGCCGCCCAAGCCGCGGTCGCCGCCCCGACCGCACCTGCCACGACCGCACCTACTGCTGCAATGGCACTACCCCAGCGTCGCATGCCCATCAGTACGCACCGAGACCGCCAATCGGTTTGATCGCCATCCGGGGCAATTGTCCCGAAACCGAAACCGGGCGAACGTCAAGTTTCGGCTGTGAACCCGCCGACCAGGAGGCATGCGGCGGATTCTGGTCGGGACCACGATGGCCGCGACCCTCGCGGTGGGCCTCGGACTCACGGTCTTCCCGGCCGCCCCGGTCGAAGCAGGCGGTCCCACGACCCACGCCTACCGCCGCATCGACGGGCACACACTCCACCTCGACGCGTTCGCCCCGGTGAACTCGAGCGCGGTGGGGAGCGCGCCCTCGCCGGCGGTAGTGCTCGTCCACGGCGGCGGCTGGCGCAACGGCCATCGCGGCTCGGGGTCGTGGGCCGCCACCGCCCAGGCAGTGGCTGCGGAAGGATGGGTCGCGATCTCGCTGGACTACCGGCTCAGCGGTGTCGCCCCGTTCCCTGCCGCGGTCGACGATGTGCGTGGGGCCGTTGTGTGGGTCCGCGACCACGCCGATGCCCTCGGCGTCGATCCCGACCGCATCGCGCTCATGGGCGGTTCCGCGGGCGGCAACCTCGCCCTGCTGGCCACGACAGGTGCCGGCGCCGTACCGGTCGCGGGCGTCGTCGCCTGGTCGGCGCCTACGGACCTCGCGCCGCTGGCGGCCGATCCTCGCATGCGGATGATCGTCGGGCAGTGGCTCGGCTGTGACCCCACCGTGTGCCCCGACCAGGCCGCGGCGGCATCACCGCTCCACCGCATCGCCGGTGGCGAGGCGCCGGTGTTCCTCGCCACCGGAAGCGACGAGTTCGTCCCCGCCACCCAGGCCACGGTCATGCACGAACGCCTTGTCTCGGCCGGTGTGCCCAGCGAGCTCGTCGTGATCCCCGGCACCCGCCACGCCAGCGCGTACCGCGCCGACGTCTGGGACGCCACCACCGCCTTCCTCCACACCCACCTCGCCCCCCGCAACCCCTGAAACC
>CAZWDB010000199.1:0-5388 GCA_964632885.1 uncultured Acidimicrobiales bacterium
CGTTCTCGACCGATCCGACACACAGCCGCCGTCACCAGAAACCCCCCCGCTCCTGAAGCGCCCGCACGGCACCGAGGGGATTTGGGGCTGGATCACCACGATCGACCACAAGCGGATCGGTGTCCTCTACGGCGCGACCGCATTCATCTTCTTCCTGGTGGGCGGGATCGAAGCTCTGCTCATCCGGATGCAGTTGGCCCAGCCGAACAGCGAGCTGCTCTCCGCCAACGCCTACAACCAGCTGTTCACCATGCACGGCACCACCATGGTGTTCCTGGTGATCATGCCGTTGTCCGCGGCGTTCTTCAATTTCCTGACACCGATCCTCGTCGGCGCACGCGACGTCGCCTTCCCGCGCCTTAACGCCTTCAGCTATTGGACCTTCCTCTTCGGCGGGCTGTTTCTCTACTCGAGCTTCCTTCTGGGCGGCGCGGCCGATGGCGGTTGGTTCGGCTATCCCCCCAACACGTCGGTGTCGTTCTCGCCCGGCCACGGCATCGACTTCTGGGTCATGGGGCTGCTCATCCTCGGGATCGCCTCGACGGCGGGCGCTGCCAACTTCATCACGACAATCCTGAACATGCGCGCGCCCGGCATGACGCTCATGCGTATGCCGATCTTCGTCTGGATGACGCTCGTGTCGTCGTTCCTGATCCTGTTCGCGATGCCCGTGATCACCGTGGCGCTGGTGCTGCTGCTGTTCGACCGGCTCTTCGGCGCCAACTTCTTCAACGCGGCGGCGGGTGGCGACCCGCTGTTGTGGCAGCACCTCTTCTGGCTGTTCGGCCATCCCGAGGTCTACATCCTGATCCTTCCGTCGATGGGCATCGTGTCCGAAGTGCTCCCGGTGTTCAGCCGGAAGCCGCTCTTCGGCTATCCCGTAGTCGTGTTCTCTGGCATCGCCATCGGGTTCATGGGATGGGGCGTGTGGGTGCACCACATGTTCTCCACCGGCCTCGGACCCATCGCGGTGGCAGCCTTCTCCGTGTCGACGATGATGATCGCGGTCCCGACGGGCGTGAAGATCTTCAACTGGCTCGGCACCATGTGGGGCGGCAAGATCCGGTTCCACACGCCGATGTTGTTCTCGATCGGCTTCGTGGGCATGTTCACGATTGGCGGACTCTCGGGCGTCACCCATGCCCTGGCGCCCCACGACCGCCAGCAAACCGACACGTACTACATCGTCGCCCACTTCCACTACGTGCTGTTCGGCGGTGCCCTCCTCGGTATCTTCGCCGGCATCTACTACTGGTGGCCGAAGGTGTTTGGCCGGATGCTCAGCGAGCGCCTCGGCAAGATCAACTTCTGGCTGATGCTCGTCGGCTTCAATCTGGCGTTCGGTCCGATGCACTGGATCGGGCTACAGGGCCTACCTCGCCGCACCTACACCTACGACGAGAGCCTCGGGGTGGGCGCATCGAACATGCTGTCGACCGTGGGCGCCTTCGTCATCGCCCTTGGCGTCCTCGTGTTCATGTACAACGTGCTGTGGGCACGGCGCAACGGGCTCATCGCGCCGCAAGACCCGTGGGATGCTCGCACCCTCGAGTGGAGCATCCCCTCACCGGCTCCCCACTACAACTTCGCCGAGATACCGGTGGTCCACGACCTTGACGACTACTGGCATCGGAAGTACACCGAGGACGAACACGGTCGCCTTGTGCGTCTGGAGACAGCCGATGAGGCTGCAGGGGCGGAAGGCGAAGACCACGACGAGCACGAGGTGCACGTGCACCTGCCCACACCGTCGTTCTTCCCGCTCATCGCCTCCGCCGGCCTCCCCGTCATCGGCTACGGCATCGTCTACAAGGTCTTCCCCGTCGCCATCGTCGGCGCTCTGATCCTTCTCGCGGGCCTCTACGCGTGGGCGATCGAGCCCGCGGATGAGCCTGAGCCCGAGCCGGTCGAGGAACCGCCCGCCGAAGAAGAGCCCGCTCTGGTCGGTGCGGGCGCACCGGAGCTCGAAGCGGGTGCGAGTGATTCCGATGCGGATGAGTCCGCCTCGAGTGAAGCGAGCGCATCCGGCCCGTCAGAGGAGGCGGCCGCCGAGGCCGACACTTCCGAGGACGAGGAGGAGCAGTAGTAGTGGCCACCTCGACCGAAGAGATCACCCACGACAGCCACGACAGCCACGGCGGTCACACCGAGGGACATGGTCATGTCACCACGACGGGGATCAGCAACGAGAAACTTGGCATGTGGGCCTTCCTCGGCTCCGAATGCCTGCTCTTCGGCGCGCTGATCTCCACCTACCTCCTATACAAGGGACGCAGCATCAGCGGGCCGACGCCGGAGGAGATCTTCGACATCCCTTACACGTCGGTGAGCTCCTTCGTGTTGCTGATGTCGAGTCTCACGATGGTGCTCGCCCTTTCGGCGATCCAGCGTGGCGACGAACGCCGGCTACGGCTATGGCTCCTGGCCACGGCCTTGCTGGGCGCGAGCTTCATCGCCGGCCAGGTCTATGAGTTCACTGCCTTCTACCGGGAGGGCTTGTCGTTGACGTCGAGCCTGTTCGGCAGCAGCTTCTTCACGCTCACCGGTTTTCACGGCGCCCACGTGACGTTCGGGATCGTGATGCTGCTGTCCCTCTTCGGCATGTCGATGCGCGGTTCACTCAGCCAGGACCGGTCCGAGGTGGTCGAGCTCGTCGGCCTGTACTGGCACTTCGTCGACGTGGTGTGGATCGTGATCTTCACTGTCGTCTACCTGATCCCCTGAGGAGCGATGACAAGCGAGGCAGTGACCCAGCAGGACGTCCACCACGAGTCGGGTGGCGGTGAGCACGTCGAGCATCCCAGCGATGCCCGGTACGTGAAGATCGCCCTCTTCCTCGCGGTGGTGACCGCGGTTGAAGTTGCCCTCTCCTACTGGGAGATCCCGGCGATCAACAGCTACACCTTGTTGCTGCTCTCAGCGATCAAGTTCGCCATGGTCGCGATGTACTTCATGCACCTCAAGTTCGACAACTCGCTTCTCACCCGTCTCTTCGTCTCCGGCCTCACGCTCGCAGTCGGCGTCTACATCATCTTCCTGCTGATGTCCGGGGTGTTCATAGGGTGAACCCGTGGGAGTTCCACCCCCACCCCGACGTCTGGGCGCTGATCGCCACCATCGGCGTCGTCTACTGGTGGGCGCTGCGGAGCCTGGCTCCCCCAACCCTGCCATCGGGCGAGCGTGCCCCCCGCCGGAAGGTACTCACCTTCGGAGCGGGCCTGTTCCTGTTGTGGTTGGCGTCGGACTGGCCGGTGCACGACGTCGCGGAGAGCTTCCTCTACAGCGTGCACATGGTGCAGCACACCGTGCTCAGCCTCGCGGCCCCGGGGCTATTGCTCCTGGGCTTGCCCACGTGGCTGCAGCGCCGGATCATTCGCTCCGCCGCCATCCGGCGAGTGCTGCAGCGCGTCGCCCGGCCGCTGGTCGCGGCGGTCACCTTCAACGCGGTGATCGCGTTCAGCCACTGGCCTGCGTTCGTCGACGCGACGCTGCGTAGCGAGGTGCTGCACTTCGGTGCCCATGCCTTGCTGTTCGCGGCGGCGACGCTCATGTGGATTCCGGTGGTCAACCGGCTGCCGGAGTTGCCGTCGATGTCGTATCCGATGCGCATGGTGTATCTCTTCCTGCAGTCGGTGCTGCCCACCGTTCCGGCGTCCTTCCTCACCTTCGCCGAAGGGCCCGTGTACCGCTTCTACTCGACGGTTCCGCGCCCGTTCGCGATCTCGGTCGTGGAGGACCAGCAACTGGCGGGAGCGATCATGAAGCTCGGCGGCGGAGCGATCCTCTGGGGCACGATCATCGTGTTGTTCTTCCGGTGGTACGACGCCGACCAACAAGCCTCCAAGCGCCGCCGCGCCGGCGTCCTCACCTGGGACGAGGTCGAGCGCGAGTTGCAGGCCACCCCCGCCATCCCCGAGCCCAAAGCCCGAACTTGAGGCAATAACGATCGAATTCCGATCGTTATTGCCTCAAGTTCGGTGCTAGGCGAGGTCGGAGTCGGGGTCGGTCGCGTGCACGGAGGCCATGGCGGCCGCGATACCGGCGACGAGGATGGCCATCCCGAGCGTGCCCATCGCGTAGAGGCCTAGGGCGAGGAAGCCCATAGCCGCCACGCCGATCACGACCCGCCGCACGCTGGCGACCAGCCACGTTGCGCCCACCGCGGCGAGCAGCGCACACACCAGGGCGGCTACGCCGTAGAAGGCGAGCGGCCCGCGGTCGTCGCTGTCGATGCCCCCGGGCGCGACGGTCAGTACATACACCGCGGCTGACGCGAGGCCCAATGCCGCGGCCAGCAATCCGTTCGACGACGGCGCCCGTTGGGACTCAACGGCCATCCCCGGATACTACGCCTCGACGGGATCATTCAAACCGGAACAGAGCCGCAGCTGCGGCCGGAGCCACCACCGCCCACGCGAGCAGCACGGCCCATGCCCGCCCAGGCACGGCGCCCGCGGAGGCCAATCCGTCGTGGAGCGCGTCGGATAGCGCGGCGGCGGGGAGCACCTCGGCCACCACGCGGACCGCCGTTGGAAGCTCGCCGAGCGGGATGATCATGCCGCCCAGGAGGAGGAGCACGAGATAGAGGCCGTTGGCTGCCGCCAGCGTGACCTCGGCGCGCAGCGTGCCCGCCATCAGGAGCCCGATGCCGGCGAAGGCGACGGTTGCGAGCGCTACCGCGCCGGCGACCGATGCCGCCGTGGCGACGGTGGCATCCGGCCGCCAGCCGAGCCCGACCGCGACCGGCACGAGCACCACGACCTGAACCACCTCGACCGCCACGATCGCTGCGGTCTTGGCTGCCAGGAGACGGGGACGTCCGAGCGGGGTCGCACCAAGCCGCTTGAGCACGCGGTACTGACGCTGGAAGCCGGTCGCGATGGCGAGGCTCACCATGGCGGTCGACATCACCGCTAGGGCAAGGATGCCCGGCGCGAGGAAGTCGACCGGCGCGGGGGTGTTTGTGGGCAGCACGTCGACGAGCGAGAAGAAGACGAGCAGCAGCACCGGGATGCCAAGGGTCAAGAGAAGGGACTCTCCCTGCCCGAGTGTCAGCCGTAGCTCGGCCCGTGTCTGGGCGAGGAATGCCTTCACGCCGGATCGTCCGGTGGGGATCCGGCGCCTTCGTGCCGGCGTGCTTCCGTGATGAGGCGGAGGAAGACGTCCTCGAGCCGCTTGCGACCGGCGCGCAGGTCGCCCAGGGCGACGTCGTGGTCGGCCAGCCACGCGGTGAGGGCGGCCACGACCGCGGGCGAGGGCGCGACCGCGGCCTGGTAGTCGCCCGGGCTGACCTCCTCGACGCGGGCGCCCAGGTGCGTGCTGATGGCTTCGATGTCGAGACCGGCGGGCGCCCGGAAGTGGAGCGAGCCGCTCGAGGCGCCGACGAGG
>CAZWDB010000200.1:0-5344 GCA_964632885.1 uncultured Acidimicrobiales bacterium
CCCAACGCCTCCCTCGAGGTGGCGAGGACCGACACCTGCGAACACCGCTGGAGCAGCGACTCCGCGGCATGGGCGGTAGCCCGGATGAGGTGCTCACAGTTGTCGAACACCAAAAGCATCTGCTGATCACCGACGAACCTGACCAGATCGTCGATGCCCGACGCACCCCTGGCCGAGATCACCGTGGCGATCTGCTCGGGAACCAGCGACGGGTCGGTCACTGTCGCCAGTTCGACCAGATACACGCCGTCTTCGAACCGGTCCAACACCTCCGCGGCTGCCTGGAGAGCAAGGCGCGTCTTGCCCGTTCCGCCGACACCGGTGAGCGTCACCAGACGATGCTCATCGAGCACTCCCTTGAGGCGATCGAGCTCCACCTCCCGGCCCACGAAACTCGACAACTGCGCGGGCAGATTGTTCGGGATCGCCTCCAAGGTCCGCAACCGCGGAAACTCGCTGTCGCCCACCTGGAAGACATGCTCCGGCTGCGACAGGTCACGGAGCCGATGCCGGCCCAGGCCCCGCAACACCACCCCGTCCGGCAACCCGTCACGCACCAGCTCCTCCGCCGCCAGCGACACCAACACCTGACCGCCGTGACCGGCATCCATCAGCCGGGCCGCCCGGTTCACCGCCGGACCGAAGTAGTCGCCGTCGCGCTCCTCCGCCGACCCGGTGTGCACCCCCATCCGCACCTTCAGCTCGCAGCCCTCCGGCCAGCCATGCAATGCCAGAGCGTCCTGAGCCTCGACCGCCGCGCCGATCGCATCCTCCGGACGCGAGAACGCCGCCGCGAACGAGTCACCCGCCGTCGAGAACACATGACCGCCCCGCCCCTCGATCGCGCCCCGCACGACCCCGTCATGCGCCGCCACCGCCTCCTTCATCGCCACCGGGCGCTCCTCCCACAACCGCGTCGAGCCCTCAACATCGGTGAACAAGAACGTCACCGTGCCGGTCGGGAGTGAGGAGACCCTGGTTTGGTCAGCACCCGCCATGAGGAGATCGTACGGAATGCGCCGCGTTCGGGCACGGAGAGACCGATCGCCAACCCCGATGAACGGCCCGACGGCTCGCTCGCGCGGCCACGCCCGGCGATCGACCCCGTGCTAGGGGAGGTGGGCCGACAGGGCCGAGGCCGCACCCTGCTCGACGCCGCCGTAGCCGTGGCGGCGGGCGATCTCGAGGGCCTCCTCCAGGAGCTTCCGGCCGCGGTCGCGGTCACCCGTCGCACCCCGCTCGAGGAGGGCCCGTCCCCAGTGGAGCCGAACCCGCGCAGCTGGAAAGGGATGTTGCATGCGGTCCGTAAGGGTGCACGCGGTCTGGAAGTGGCCTTCCGCCTCGTCGTAGCGGTCGATGAGCGCGGCGAGGCCGCACAACGGCGTGGCGACGGGACCGTAGACCCAGAGCACCTGGCTGACCACGAGGGAAGCGAATGGCGCGAGCCTCGGGTAGAGGACCGCCGCCGCGTCGCGGTCGCGGGAGGCGACCGCCGCCTCAGCGAACGTGAATAGCGCGTAGAGGAAGAGGGCGTCGCGCTGGACATTGTCGAATGCCGCTCGCACGTAGGGCTCGAGGACCGTTCGCGCTTCTTCGGTCTGGCCCGCTTCCGCCAGGATGAGACAGCGCGCGGCAGCGACGGCGTCGGTAACCTCGCCGCCGCGCTCCGCGAACGCCCGCGGGTAGGCCTCGACGGGGCCGAGCACCTCGCGGGACCGACCCTCCTCGAACATCCGAGACACGCTCTGGGCGAAGTAGACCCACGCGGCGTCGATGGAACCGGCCGTGCCGATCTCGTACGCCTCGGCGGCCAGCCGTCCGCTCTCCGCCAGGTCCCCTCCGAGGGCCGCCCGAGCGGCCATGGGATAGAGGGAGAACCACCGAAGGAGAGGTTGCCCCAGCTCGTCGGCTTCGCGCCGTGCCGTCTCGAGTACCCGGTCGTACTCCGCGAGGTCGGCGGACTCCACGGCAGGAAAGAGCCGGTAGTAGGCGGCCCACACGCGCAGGGCGGGATCGTCGAGCCGCCGGGCCAACTCCTCCAGTTCGGCGGTGCCGGCGAGGCGCTCCTCGAGCGTTGTCGGCGCCCAGATGGTGTGGTGCCGGAAGGCCAGCACCCGTGCGAGGGTGCGCGGTTCGTCGAGCCGGCGGGCCATGGCCAGTGCGCCGTCGCTCAGCCCGCAGCGGCGGTCGAAGCTGTTCGGCTCGTAGGTCAGCTCGGCGCCGAGACCGGCCATGGCCAGGGCACGGATCGGGTCGTCGTCCTCGGGCATGAGCGCCAGGGCGCGTTCGAGGGTGGCGACACGTTCGCGGTCGATCGCCCCGGCAGTCGTGTAGCGCATGGGGCTGATCGTGAGCGCAGCGGTCGCCATGCGACGGCCGTCGCCGAGGCGTTCGGCAAGCGCGGCCGCCTCGAACAGGGCATGGCGGAATGACTCGTCGCCGGCGCGGCGTCCTGCCTCTCCCAGGGCAAGGAGGAGGTCACAGCGGACCTCGTCGCCGGGCGGGTCGACGGCGACCTCGAAGAGGGACAGTGCCTTGTCGTAGAAGCGCACAGCCTCGTCGTCGGCATGGCGGGCGAGGGCCCGATCGCCTGCGAGCCGGGCATAGTCGATCGCCTTCGTCGCCTCCCCGCCGGCGGCCGTTTCCCCGAAGTGGAAGGTCAGGTCGGCGAGCTGCTCGTCGAGCCGGCCTGCGTGCACCCGCTCGATCACCTCCCCCGCCCGCCGGTGGAGCAGGATCCGCCGGGCCGTCGACAGCTCCTCGTAGAGGGTCGAACGCACGAGCGCGTGGGTGAACCGATAGCGCAGCGGACCACCGGGCATCTCCGCGACCATCTGCGCGCCGGCCGCCTCCTCCAGCGCATCGGCGAGGGCGTCCTCGTCGAGGTCGGCGAGCTCCCGGAGTACGGCCAGCTCGAACTCGAGCCCGAGGACGGCGGCGCGGGCAAGCAGCTCGTTCGTCGCCTTCCCCAGACGGGAGAGCCGCCGCCCCACCACGTCGCGGATGCCCTGGGGGATGCCGACCTGGTCGACGGTGAGGTCGCTCGTCCACCGTCCGCCCTTCTGGTAGACGACGCCAGACTCGGCGAGGTGGAGCAGCACCGTGGTGGCGAAGAAGGGGTTGCCCGCCGTCTCTCGATGGAGGGTCGCGGCAAGCTCGCTGCCCCGCTCGTCGAGGTCGTGGCCGGCTGCCATCTCGACGAGGTCGGCGGTTTCCTCGGCCCCGAGACCCGAGAGGGGCAGCCGTTCCACGCGCTGGTCCCGTAGCAGGTCACCCACCATGTCGCCCAGGGGGTGGCTGCGGTCGAGGTCGGTGTCGCGGTAGGTGGCGACGACAAGGAGGCGGAGCGGATCGGACGAGCGGAGGAGGTGGCGCAACAGGAGCAGCGTGGGCTTGGCGGCCCAATGGAGATCGTCGATGGCGAACAGGACCGGCTGCGTCGCCGAGGTACGGGCGAGCCAGCCGACGACAGCGTCGAAGAGTCGGTAGCGCTCCGTCTCGGGGTCGGACTGCACGGGTGCGCCCAGGCCGGGCGCGAGCTCGCGCAGGTCGGGGGCGAGTCGCTGGAGCTCGGGTCCCAGGCGGCCGAGCCCGTCGACAAGGTCCGCCTCCTGCACGTGCGACGCGAAGTGCCGTAGCGCGTCCACGAACGGCTGGTACGGGACACCGAGGTCCTCATCGCAGCGGCCCGCGAGTACGAGGGCTCCGCCGTCGTAACAGTCCCGCGCGAACTCCGACACCAAGCGGGTCTTCCCGATCCCCGGCTCACCCGAGACGAGGACGAGCACCCGGTCGCCCTCCGCCGTCTGCTTCCACGCTCGCTCCAGGTGTTGCCACTCGCCCACCCGGCCCACGAAGGTGAACGGCCCAGAGGAATCGAGGACCCGCGGGAGCGGGGCCTGCTCCGCGGCCGGCGCCTGCCAGCCCACCTCGCTCGCCGCCACCGGCTCCGGCAGCCCCTTGAGGTCCAGCTCACCGACGGAGGAGAAGTCATGGCCGCCACGGCCACGGGCCACCGCCCGTACCAGATCCGAGCACAGGATCTGCCCTGCCCCCGCGGCGGCACACAGACGCGACGCTTCCACCACCGGGGCGCCGAAACAGTCGTCGTCCTCCCACGACACGTCGCCCACGCCGATCCCGACGCGGATCTGCATCGGTGCACCTTCCGCCGACCGGGCGAGCCGTGCGACGGCCTGCTGCATGGCGACGGCCGCGCTGACGGCGTCCGCGGAGCCCGCGAACGCGGCCATGATCCCGTCACCGAGTCCCTTCACGACACGCCCGCCATGACCGTCCACCACGGCCCGGAGCGCGTCATCATGGCGGCGCCGCAAAGCGTCGCCGTCCTCCTCACCCAGCCGCGACCGCAACTCCGTCGACCCCACGAGATCGGTGAACACGACCGTCGCCGTCTCTGCCCGCCGATCGACCATGTCGCTAGGCTACGGCGACCGCTCGTCGAGCGCTCGGGAGTCGCGTCGCGCAACCGCTCGTGAACCCGGGCGTGCGCCGAGCAAACTAGCTTACGACGAAAAGCTGTGGCGGAGCGGTCACTCCCGCTTGTCTCATCAACGTGCCGAGCTCGTCATCATGGAGCATCTCTTCGATTTTGGCGGGGTCGCCGTCACCGATGATCCAGACCGAGTTTGGGTCGTCGGCGTCGCGGAGAACCGCCACATCGGTCAGCCCGGCGGCAGTCCGACGCGGGGCATCGCGATCGAAGTACGGCCGCCACTTCTCGTAGTCAGCCACGGGATGGTTCAAGAAGATGCGTGACATCCAGCCTCCGATCGGATAGTCGCGGCAGAGCGTCCCATGGCTAAGGCCAGACCCCGGTCGCGGTCACCAGAGCGACGCGGCAATTTCGCCGCGGTGCAATGTCTGGGGGTCGCAGGAGGCGAGCATCTCGACCATGGCGCCGAAGTCGGGCCAAGACTCCTGGGCCTGAGCCCAGTGATCCTCGATACCGGCGGGTGATTCGTAGATCTCGTTGAGGACATACCGCGTGTTGCCGGTCGGCTTCGAACCCGGATCGAGTGGGTTAGCGAGCTCGGGACCGCCCGCCAAGTTGTAGCTCAGCATCGCCTTCGGCCCGTCCCGGTGGTGCGTCTTCTCCATCCAGGAGGCGTGGCTGTCGATGAGCCGTTCTATCTCAGGCACCTTGTCGGGAGTCGCGACAAAGGTGATCAGCAGTTGTGCTTTGCCCTGGGTTGCCATGTGATGCCCTTCCGTTGGCTTTTGTTCCCGCCCCAAAGCCACGCAGCTAGCGGACACACCGCACGCGCCTCCGGGTACAGACATCGTGAACCCGTATCCCGGCAATGTCACGGCTCATCGCGGC
>CAZWDB010000201.1:0-5226 GCA_964632885.1 uncultured Acidimicrobiales bacterium
CGACGATGAACACCACGTGGTCGTCAGGGTCGATGCCGGGCGACTCGGTGTTGGTGGTCTCCGAGATGGTGTCGGTCGACAGCATCCAGATGCACTTCCAGGGACATATGTCGACGCAGCCCTCGCACATGATGCACTCGGACTGGTCGATGTGGAGGAACTGCTTCGGCTTTACCGACTTGGTCAGGTCCTCATGCGAGATCTCCTGCAGGGTGTAGGCGCCGGGGAAGGACGGCAGCGGTGGGTTGGCGTCATTGCGGGCCATCGATCACACCTTCTTGAGGGGTCGTCCGTAGGTGGAGACAAGCTCGGGAACCTCGACCCGCTTGCCTCGCTTCTGCCACCAGAGCCATGCCCAGAAGTTGCCCACCAGAGCCACGCCGTAGATGAGCGTGGCGATGATGTCGCGGATCACCTGGGCGTTGATCATGATCCGGCCACGACCGAAGAATGTGATGCCGCCCTCCCACAGCCGGCCGAACGGGGTGGGCACTCCCATCGAGTCGGTGCGCCACTGCAGCTCGGAGTCCGCGAAGGTGAGCCAGAGGTGGGGCACCACGCCGTAGGCCATGAAGGCGAGGGTAAACAGGAATATCCCGGCCACAAACGCCTCACCCCATGTAAGCGGCGTGCCCGGGAGGCGCCGGCGCGCCTGAACCACCACGGCGCCCACCATCGCACCTGTGATCACTATCGAGGCGATGAGCGCAACCACGCTGGCCGGTCCGTCCTGTCTCTATCGGGTCGTATTCGCGGAGTTCGTGAACTTCTTCACATTCTAACGAATGCAGCCGCGTCGCAAGGCGTCGCGCGTCCTACGCGGTTCTACCACTCCCGCCAGCGGCGCGAAAACTGGCGCAGATCGCCGCGGCCGTAGCGTGCCCAGGCAGTGCAGATCACAAGCGATCCCGGCGGTTTTCAACCGCCGCGGCGCGTGCGCCTACAGTCAGGCGCGTGACGGAGGTCCCCGAACACCTGCTGCAGCGCTCCCGAGAGCGCCGCGCCGCACTCGGCCTCGGGGGCGGTGAGGCGGGCGCGGCGCCGTCCGCCGAAGTAGCCCAGACCGAGGCGGCATCACCGGCGCCCACCGCCGCCCCAGCCGAGGCGGCTCCCGCGCCCCCGGAGCCGGAACCGGAGCCCGAGCCCGCCATCCCGGTGCCACGAGCCCGCGTGCCAGTGTGGGCGATGCCGGTGCTGTTGATGTTGCCGATCTGGGCCGTCGTCTACATAGGCGCCTTCGGCGAGCGGGGCGAGGCCGCCGCGCCGAGCGAGGGAGCCCTCCTCTACCAGGCCAACTGCGCTTCCTGTCACGGCGCGGGCGGCGGGGGCGGCACCGCCCCGGCCCTCGGCGGTGTCACCGAGACGTTCCCCGAGTTCTCCGACCACGTCGAGTGGGTCACGGAAGGGTCGGGTCCGGTACGGGGCGAGACCTACGGCGCCAACAACAGCGGGCCATCCACCGGCGGTATGCCGGACTTCGGCGGGTCCCTGAGCGAAGAACAGATCGTCCTCGTCGTCTGCCACGAACGCGTCACCTTCGGCGGCGAGGAACCGGCCGAGGAGTGCGCCGAGCCGTCGCCCGCCGAGGGTGGCGAACCCGAATCAGCCGAAGCCGAGGGCTGACATGAGTCCGTCCGACGTGCTCGTCGTCGGCGGCGGGCCGTCCGGCGCGGCGTGCGCGTACTGGCTCGCCCAGGCGGGCCACGACGTCGTCGTCGTCGAGAAGAAGACCTTCCCACGCGAGAAGACGTGCGGCGACGGACTCACCCCGCGGTCGGTGCGCCAGCTCGACGACATGGGGCTGGCCGACGCCCTGACCCACCACCACCGGTTCGGAGGCTTGCGGTCGATGGCCTTCGGCAAGACGCTCGAGCTCGAGTGGCCGTCCCATCCCGACCTCCCCGACTACGGCTATGTCGTGACGCGCCACGACCTCGATGCCCTCGTCGCCGAGCGGGCCGAGAAGGCGGGCGCCACCGTGTACGAAGGGACCGAAGCGCTCCAGCCGATCATCGACGACGGCGAGGTGCGGGGCGCCGTCGTGCGTCGCACCGACGGCACCACCGAGGAGATCGGGAGCCGGTACGTCGTGGTGGCCGACGGCGCCAACTCCCGGTTCGGCCGCGCCCTCGGCACGTCCCGGGATCGCTCCCACCCGCTCGGCATGGCGATCCGCGGCTACTACACGTCCCCCCGCCACGACGAGCCGTGGATCGAGAGCCACCTCGACGTCCGCGACCGGCACGGCAACGTCCTCCCCGGCTACGGGTGGATCTTCCCGGTGGGCGACGGTCGCGTGAACGTCGGCGTCGGTCTCCTGTCGACCTTCAACCAGTGGAAGGCAGTCAACACCACCCACCTGATGGAGGCCTTCGTCGACACGGCACCGGCCTCCTGGGAGATCCGGCCCGAGACGGCGTGCGGGCCCGCCACGGGTGGCCGGTTGCCGATGGGGTTCTCGGTAGGACCCCAGGCGGGACCGGGCTGGCTCGTGATCGGCGACGCGGCTGGTGCCATCAACCCCTTCAACGGCGAGGGCATCGCCTATGCCTACGAGACCGGCCGCATGGCCGCCGCCACCCTCGACGGTGCCCTCCTTACGGGCGACAGCACCGTCGTGGCGGAGTTCCCCCGCCAACTCCAGGATGCTTACGGGCTGTACTTCAAGGTCGCCGAAGCGTTCGTGAAGATCATCGGGCGGCCGCAACTGATGCGGGCCCTCGTCGGCACCGGCATGCACAGCCGCACGCTCATGGAGTGGGTGCTGCGCATCATGGCCAACATCCTCCGGCCCGACGAGCTCGGTCCGGCCGAGGCGGCCTACCGCGCCGTCGCCGCGATCGCCCGCATCACTCCCGACCGCCGACCTTGAGGCAATAACGAACGGATTCCGTTCGTTATTGCCTCAAGGTCGCAGCGACGGAGCGACGGAGGCGGCCGCGGCGATGGTGGCGTCGATCTCGGTCGAGGTGTGCGCCAGGCCGGGGAACATCGCCTCATACGGACCCGGCGCAAGCGCGATTCCCCGGTCGAGCATGCCGTGGAAGAAGCGCGAGTAGAGATCGGTAGCGCACGCCGCGTTGGCCTCGTCGTAGTTCGTGACGGGCGTGTCACTGAAGAAGATCCCGAGTATGGGGCCGAACACGGGAACCTGGGCGGCCACACCGGCATCGGCGAAGGCAGCTTCCAACCCGGCCGCGAGGGTCGACGCGGTGGCAACGAGGGTCGCGTAGGCCTCGGAGTCGAGGCACTCGAGCGCGGCGAGGCCCGCGGCGGTCGCCAGCGGGTTCCCGGAAAGCGTGCCCGCCTGGTACACGGGACCGGACGGGGTGAGGAGTTCCATCACTTCACGCCGCCCGCCGAAGGCACCGACGGGAAGCCCACCGCCGATCACCTTGCCGAAGGTCCACAGATCGGGCACGACCCCGAGCATCTCGCTGGCGCCGCCGGGAGCGACGCGGAACCCGGTGATGACCTCGTCAAAGATCAACAGAGCGCCGGCGCGGTCGCATGCGGCCCGGAGCCCTTCGAGGAATCCCGCCGCCGGCGGCACCAGTCCCATGTTGGCCGCGGCGGGTTCGACGATGACGGCCGCCACATCGGTGTCGACCTCCGGCACCTCGTTGTAGGGAACGACGGTCGTGTCCGCGACGGCTGCTTTCGGCACGCCAGCGGAGTCGGGCAGGGCGAAGGTGGCCACGCCGCTCCCGGCCGCGGCGAGCAGGCTGTCGCTGTGACCGTGGTAGCAGCCCGCGAACTTCACGATGCGGTCACGGCGGGTGAAGCCCCGCGCCAGCCGGATCGCGCTCATCGTCGCCTCTGTACCGCTCGACACGAGCCGCACGAGGTCGCAGCCCGCCACGCGGGAAGTGAGGACCTCCGCGAGCTTCACCTCTCGCTCGGTCGGAAAGCCGAACGTCGTTCCTTCCGCCACGGCTGCCCCTACTGCGCCCACCACTGCCGGGTAGGCGTGGCCGAGGATCACCGCGCCATAGGACTGCACGTAGTCGATGTAGCGCGTTCCTGCCGCGTCGACCACGTAAGGGCCTCCGCCCCGTGCCACGAAGAACGGCGTACCGCCGACGGACCCGAAGGCTCGGACGGGCGAGTTGACTCCACCTGGGATCACCTGCTGGGCTCGGGCGAAGAGCTCCTCGTTCCGGTCCACGCTCGGGACCGTAGAACCTGGTGTGAGTACGGATCGAATCGATTCAGGCGGCGCCGCCAACACGCTCCGCTCCCTAAGATGGCCGAGGTGGGTTTCCCGGTCCAACGGATGCGCCGGCTGCGCCGTACCCCGGCGATGCGGCGCATGGTCGCCGAGACCCACGTCCGCGTCGACGACCTGATCGCACCCCTCTTCGTGAGCGAGCGGGTCGACGCACCCACGCCCATCGAGTCGCTTCCCGGCGTCGTGCAACACACCCGCGAGTCGCTCGTGAAAGAGGTGCGCCGCCTCGCCGACCTCGGGATCCCCGGCGTCATCCTCTTCGGTATCCCCGCCGTGAAGGACAGCGTCGGCTCGCAGGCCTACGCCCACGACGGCATCGTGCAGATCGCCCTGCGCGACATCCGCGACGAGGTGGGCGACGAGATCGTGCTGCTCGCGGACCTCTGTCTCGACGAGTACACCGACCACGGCCACTGCGGCGTGCTCACCGAGACCGGCGCGGTAGACAACGACGCAACCCTCGAGCTCTACTCGGAGATCGCGGTCGCCCAGTCCACCGCAGGAGCCGACATCGTTGCTCCGAGCGGGATGATGGACGGTCAGGTCGCCGCGATCCGATCCGGCCTCGACGACGCGGGACGCACCGACACCGCCATCCTCGCCTACGCGGCCAAGTACGCCTCCGCGCTCTACGGGCCGTTTCGCGACGCGGTCGACGTGTCGATCACAGGGGGTGGCGACCGCCGCAGCTACCAGCAGGACCCTCCCAACGCGAGGGAGGCGCTGACCGAAGTCGCACTCGACGTCGACGAAGGCGCCGACATCGTGATGGTCAAGCCTGCCCTCGCCTACCTCGACGTGCTCGCGCGCGTGCGCGCGTTGACCGAGCTACCCGTGGCCGCCTACCACGTGTCGGGCGAGTATTCGATGGTGAAGGCAGCCGCGGCGCGGGGTTGGATCGACGGCGACGCGGTAGCCGACGAGCACCTCACGGCCATCAAGCGCGCGGGCGCCGACATCATCCTCACCTACTTCGCGTCCTCCTTCGCCGAACG
>CAZWDB010000202.1:0-5177 GCA_964632885.1 uncultured Acidimicrobiales bacterium
TCGATGACCACGCGGGTGGTGGTGTAGGGCTCCGCGCCGTCGTCCTCGGGGCGGAGGTGGACCAGGTAGAAAAGGGCGGCCCGGTCACCGACGATCTCGATCGGCCGGATGTAGTTGCGAGCTCCACCCGTAGTGGTTGCCAGGGTGTAGTCGGTCACATGGTCGGGATCGGCGTCGGGTTCTCCGGGCACTCGGCTCTCGAAGTGGTAGGTCTCGTGCGCGTAGTCGAGCGCGTCGGCGCCGTGACCGAGGTTGAGGCGGGCGAAGACACGGATCAAGTGCCGGACGACCAGGCTGTCGAGCGGATCGACGCCGTCCTCGTCGCAGTGCTCGCGGTACCGCTCCCACAGGACATCGAGCGCGTCATCCACCTGCTCGACGTCGAAGAGATCGATCCGACGGAGCCGGCCCAACCGATCACCGGAGTCGAGGTAGAGAAGGTCGTTGACGAACCCGCCACGCCAGATCTGTCGGCGGACGATGACCGAACGATCACCCAGCACCGCGATCAGATCCGACTCCACCCTGTCGGTGTTGCGCTGCAGGAACTCGGCCGTGTCGTGCCACTGATTCGCGTGCTGTGGAGCGGCGCCGATCGGACGGTGGTCAGTGGCGACGAAGTCGGCGCTGTACGAGTCGAGCGTGATACCCCCGAACCTCAGGTCTCGTGCGGCTCTCTGGAGCAGCACGTTGTCCCCGAACACATCCCACTCCCGATTCGCAACCCGTCGCAGCTGAGCTCGGGCCTCGTCGAGCTGTTCGGGATCGAAGGCGAACTCCTCCACGACCCGGCCGTCGTCGTCGATCTCGTGCACCGTGAGACTCGGGTTCATGAAGGGGTCGTGTCCCTCGATGGGTGGAGCCACCCACGTCGTGTGCTGCAGCACTCGGTGATCGCCCATGGTCTCGAGCGGGCGAGTGAAGCACCTCCACTCCTTGGAAGGGTCCAGATAGCCGCCGCTCGGGGCGGGTTCGGGCACGGTGAATCGCCTCCGGTCCGCGTACCGGTAGCCTGGCGCTTCGCGGTCGGCGCGTCTGGGTTCGCCAAGGTTGAACAGGACCGGGCCGCGGATATGCCACCGCGCCGCTGCGTTGTCGACGGGTTCGGTGCCGTCGGCCTCGCATTCCTCGTGGTAGCGCCGCCAGAGCACCTCGAGCGCGTCGCCGACCTGATCCAACCCGAAGTGGTCGATGGAACGGACGAAGCCCGCTGTGTCGAGGCTCGAGACCCTCAAGAACTCGCCGTCGTGGTCACTCACATCCGAGGCGGTGGTGGCGCCGTACCGGCCGAGTACCGACCGCTCGCCGAGCACCGACAACTCCAAGCCCGTCCACGAACCGATCCGGTAGAGCTTGTCGTCGTTGCGCCGGATCTCGGCCGCGTCGGTGGTGAAGTGCATCAGTGGGCGGTGGTCGGTAAGCACCAGGTCGTCGGCCATGCGCTCGTAGAAGCCGTCGTCGCTCGGCGTGAACCGCGCCAACTCGCTGATCTTCCGCACCGCGAGTGTGTCGAAGGGGTTCCAGAACCCGGGTGCCGGCGCACGCCTGGCCTCGCCGCCGTCGTCGCCGGGCGCACGCCCGGCTTCGTCGGGGCTTCGGCTCGGGCGCCACTCGACGTCCTCGGCCACCGCCAGCAGCTCCATCGCCTCGTCGAACTGCTCGGGCGCGAATTGCACGTCGCAGATGCCACGTCCGGCTTCGTCGATCTCGCTCGCAACGACCATCGGCCGGACGAACGGCTCGGCTCCGGATTCGTGTGGGGCTGTATGGACGACCCATCGCAGGACGCGCCGGTCTCCGACCGTGGCGACCGGCTGCGTATAGACGCGCCATCCAGACCTCCAGTGGTGCGACCTTTGATCCCAGTACTCTTCGGGTGGCCCTTGGATCGACATCGGCTGCCGGTCGTCGTACCAGTAACCCGGCCCGCGATAGTCGGCCTCCGCGATCCGGCCGAGGTTCTCTAGCACGCAGCTGCGCACGAAGACGCGAGCCGCGGTGTTGTCAACCGGCTCGACACCGTCTTGGCGGCACACCTCGTGGTAGCGCCCCCAGAGCATGTCGAGTGCAGCGTCAATGTCGTCGAGGTCGAACGCGTCAGCGCGCTCGGCCCGTCCTTCGTCGTCGACGCGGGCCACACCGAGACCGACGCTCTCGAAGCCGCCGGCATCGGAGGCGCCGGTCTCGGACCTGGCAAGCGCATCGTCGTAGACGATCCGCCACCTCTGCAGCAACGACCGCTCACCGAGCACCGCGATGAGCTCGCCCTCGATGTCTCCGCGTGACGGCGGTTTCCATTCGCGCATCGAGCTCCGTAGCCCGCGGCGATGGTCGACGAGCTCGTACTCAGGTGCCTGTTGTGCGAGACCCCGCTTCCAGGCCTTCCAAGCCAACGCCGCCGCCGGCTGCCAGAAGGGTGCGGCAGGCCGCCCGTGGAGCGCGGCTCGTGCCTCGCCGAGCTGGTCGAGGCGGTACACGTCGAAGCGGGCGATGAGGCCGTCGTCGTTCACGGTGACGATCATGAGGTGCTCACCGAAGAACGGGTCGACGCCGTCGTCGGCTGGAGCGCTCCACCTGACGACGCTGAGCCCCCGACGGTCACCGGCGGTTTCGATGGGCTTGGCCAGAAACGTGAAGGCCCCGGCAACCGCCGTAGCCATCTGACGCCGGCTCGTCGGTGCGTCGAGTTGATGCGGTCCCGGACGGTGGTCCACCTGGACGTGCCCTGGAGCTCGCAGGTCTTCACCGCCGTCGAGGTCGCCGAGGTTTACCCGCACGTGGAACTCGAGATAGGTGCGGGCCGCGGGGTTGTCCACGGCCACCATCCCGTCCTCTCGGCAGTGTTCGTGGTATCGATCCCAAAGGCGGGCGAGCGCGTCGTCGATTCGGGCCAGGTCGAAGCGGTCGCTGTGCGCGGGCGTGCCGGCGGCATCGACGGCGACGACGCGAAGGCCAGGCGATTCGAGGCCTTCACTGCCGTCGCGGTGGTCCTCGGCCGGTCGATGGACGAGCGCGGCGCGTTCGCCGAGGATGGCGACGATCGACTCGCCAGCTCCACCCGCCAGGGACCTTGCGACCGTGGTCTGGTCCGGGTCCCACCAGCTTGCCGGTGGTGTGCTCGGGATGGCGTCGAGCGAAGCCGCGGGCGAATCCTCGTCCGATCGAGCGTGGCCGGCACCGATGATGGCGGTGGCGCCCTTCTGGTCGGCGAGCTCGCGGGCGCGCCGGCGTTCGATCTCGGCCCCGGCGTCGTCGCCGGCGGCGCGCAAGGCTCGGGCCAGCGTGGCGTGGGCGTCGGCGCGGTCGGCGATGAGGTCGGTGGCGTCGATCACTTCGATCGCGGTCCGGGCCGCCTCGACAGCACCGTCGCAGTCGCCTCGGGCGAGCAGGACCTCGGCGCGGGCGATCCTGGTGACCACCGTCGCCTTGATGTTGTGTCCCACCAGCTGCTCGGCGGTGTCGACCAACGTGGCGGCTTCGTCGAGCGCCCCGCGCCGGGCCAGCACCCGGGCGAGGAGGGATGCGGCGTGGCCGGTCTCGGCGCCGATCCGCATAGCGTCGAGACCGGCATACGCCGTGCGCAGCGCGGTCTCGGCCGCGGCCTCGTCACCGGCGAGCAACTCCACGTTGCCCGCGAACAGCTCGACTTGCAGACCGTCGTAGCGGAGTCCCAGCTCGTCGACCTTCCGGCGGGCACGCTCGATCAAGGCGCGAGCAGCGTCGACGCGGCCCCGGAACGCTTCGAGCAGCGCCTGGCACCTCATCGATGCCGCCTCGACCGCCGGTGCCCTCGTCGTGATCCGCAGCAGGCGGACGATGTCGAGGCAACGGCCCCCGGCTCGCGTCACCGGGCTGGGGCCGAGTACGGCCGCGGGGGGCGCGGCACCCAACACCTCGGTGATCCGTCGACTGTCCTCCGCCTCCCGCGCCGCGGTGAGCCCCCGGTCGAGCTCGGCTTCGGCCTCGCCGACGCGACCGAGGGACTGCAGGATCCTCGCCCTGGTCAGGTGGCCTTTGGCCGCGCCGGCCTGATCCCCCAGAGCGGCGAGCGCGCCGGCGGCCCGTGTCGCTTCCTGTTCGGCCTGGACCAGCTGGCCCGGATCGCTCAGCTCGGCGAGCTGAGCTCGGAAGCACAGCATCCAGCCGCGGAGCCGGTCGTCGAAAGCCAGTGCATCCAGCTCGTCGACGAGGTCCTCGCCGCCGTCGACGTCACCGGCACCCAGAGACGCTTCGCACGCCACCAGCAGCAACTCGGCACGAGACGAAGAATCTTCGTCGGTGCATGCCAGCGCCCGGGCTGCCAGCGTGCTCGCGGCGGCAAGATCGTCACGGGCCAGCGCCCGTTCGGCCGCCGTCCGCAGCCTGGTGGCGGCGCGACGGCCGAGCTGCGCACCCTGTTCGTCGAGCGGCCCCAGCTCCTTGCGGTACCGGTGGGCCTGTTCCTCGTGGAAGGCGACGGTCTCGTCGTGGTCGACGCGCCGGTACTCGGCGGCGGCCTCGAGCCAGTGTGCGGTCCGCTCGTGGAGCTCGGCACGGGCGCTCTTCAGGAGCCGGCGGTACGCCGCGTCACGGATCAGCACGTGGTGAAACCGGTAGAGCGGCTCATCGCCCCAATAGGTTCCGGTCGGCTCCACCAGCTCCAATCGGCGTAGGCGTTCGAGCTGGGCGGCGAGGCCGGCCGGCCGGTCGCCCAGGAGGTGCCGGAGTCCCCCCACGGGGAACTCGACACCGAACACCGACGCTCGTTCCACTACCAGCCGCTCGCCGTCGTCGAGCCGATCGATGCGCGCCGCCAGCAGGGACGCGATCGTCGGCGGAACCTCGACGGCATCCGCGTCGATCCTCAGCTCCCAACCAGCCGCAGTCCGGTGGACGACGTCGTCGTCGACCAGCATCTTCATCAGCTCCCGAACAAAGAGCGGGTTGCCCTCCGTCGAGGCAGGGAGCCGCTCGAGCAGGGCATCCGGTAGCGGCACGCTGCCGAGCATCCGGCGCGCGAGCTCCGCGGTCGCTGCCGGACCGAGTCCCTCGAGTGCGACGACCCCGATGCCCCGCCGGCCCGACTCGGTGAGGGTGGGTCGCAGCTCTCGGATCTCGGGGCGAGCCAGACACAGCACCAGGACCGGCGCGTCTGCCACCCAGTCGACCAGGTGCTCCAACAAGTCGAGCACCACGGG
>CAZWDB010000203.1:0-5016 GCA_964632885.1 uncultured Acidimicrobiales bacterium
GGTGGGCGGCGCGGGCCTCCCGTTCGAGGGCGATGTCGACCTCGTCGCGCAGGATCCGCAGCGCCATCACCCGCTCGGCCGTGCCGGGCGGGTCGTCGAGGTCGGCGACGAAGCGGCTGACCGCGCTCGAGGCGAGCAGCGTCCACGGACGCAGCGGCACACGTCGGGCCGGCCCGGCCTGCGTCGTCTTCGCGGTCGTGTGCGTCATGTGCTGCTCTTGGGTGGCTCGCAGACGACCGTGCCGCGCCCGACCCGAGACATCGAGCCGTTCTTCGCCGGGCCTGTGGATAGCTCGCCGACGAGCCGTGAGCGGGCGGTCATGTCCGTGCTTCGGTCGTCGCCGGGTGGTCCAGGCCGACCATCGCGAGCAGCTTCGCGGTCGGCACGAGCAGCCTGCGGCCGACCCGGATGGTGGGGATCTCCCCGCGGGCGGCGGCGCGGTAGGCGGCGCTGCGGCTCAGCCCCAGGAAGCGTCCCGCCTCCTCGACGGTCACCACGGCTGATGTGAGGTCCATGATCGTGCTCCTCGTCTCGTTGGGTCCCCCGTGAACTGGAGGCTGCTCGGGGCTCGCCGACGTGACGTCGAGCCTCCGGCGGCTACTGACGGGTTCGCGAAGGGAGTCCCGCCCGGTCCCGTCGGCCCGTGACAGCCCGCGCGGTCGGCGCACACCGCACAGCTCCAGCATCAGGCCAGCATCACGCCAGCATCAGCCCAGGGGCCGTCGGCATCAGCCCAGCATCACGCCCGCACAGGCCCGCCCGTCACTGGTGGATGCGTGTCGCGATGAACTCGAAGTCGACCGGGGGGTGGGCGTGGACCGCGGTCGCGTCACCGGGAGTGAGGTGGGCGTGGTCGGGGCCGCCGAGATCCTCGTGTCCGGGATACCAGTGGTAGGCCCACAGGTGGCTGTCGTCGGCTGCGACGAGGTTGAAGCGGTAGTAGCGCGGCCGCAGGGCCTGGTCGACGTGGACGGTGACACCCAGGCGCCGGCCGTCGGCGAACGCGAAGACCACCGGCCCGACCGAGAGGCCGACCAGCCGGCCTTCGTGGAGCACGCCGACGACGGGGTCGTCGACGTCGCGGTCGACGGCGGCGAGGTTGGAGACCCACGCGCGTCCAGAATAGCGCGTCGTCCAGCCCACCGACGTGAGCCGGGAACATCAGCGGCCGGTGGACTTCTCGAGGAGTTCGATCACTGCGAGTGCGGCTGCGGCCCGGTGGAAGTCCTCGGACTCGTCGAGGGTGCCGTCGTCACGGCGGAAGGAGTCGAGCAGCTCGGAGGGCTCGGAGACACCTTGTTGGCGCATCAGCTCGTCGAGCTCGCGCCGATGGCGGCGCAGCGCCTCGTCGGCGGGCTCGACCCGGCCGGTCTCGGTGGGGGTGTGCTCCATAGCTGTAGTGTACGAGACCCCCGGCTGGGCAGCCTGTGAGGGTCACAGGCCACGGCTGAGCCCCCGGCTGAGGCTTCGTCCGCGTCGTGGTTCGCGTTCGCGTGCGTCGCGGACGGCCGCGACCGTCTCGACGGCGCGACGGTGGTCGTCGCGTGCCGCCGGGTGTGCGGGTTCGTCGCCGAGCGCCCGGTGGGGGTCGGTGATGTTCCAGCGGATCCGGTACTGCTCGATCGTGTGGGCGGCGCTGCGCCAGCGGTCCCTGACGTGGGGGTCGTCGGGTGGGGCGCCGATGGTGGCCGCGAGGTAGCTGGGCGGGTGGTGCTCGGCGCGGCGTGCCAGCCCCCCGTGCGGCTCGGTGGACGTCGAGGGTGGCGGTGCGGGTAGTGGCTCACCGCTTCTCCGAGCGGCAAGTCACGGCCACGCTTGCGAACATCAACAGCTCCGCTGTGCGATTCGCGGGGGTTGGGTTGTCTGCGATCTCGCATCTGGCTGTTTCATTCAGTCAAAACGTCTACATTAAGTACATCCACTGCGCGGTAAAGGGGCGTAGGCACAGATACAAAGTCTGGATCATCGCATGGGAGCGGCTGACCGAACGCATCGAACGCTCCGAAACTCATTATCCCATTCGCCCTTCGGCCGCGAAATGTTCCGGCCCCGCTGTCGCCCGGTTGTGCGCACGTATCAGTTATCGGCATGTTGTCAAACGGCACGTCTCCAACCACTATGTCTTCGTATCGTATTACCACCCCGATCGAGTAATCAGTCGTGACGCCAGATTTCTCCATAGGGTCGCCTACTCGCGGTTCGCCAGCCCCTCCTACGCTAACTACTCCATGCTGGCGGTTCGACTCGGTTCTATAGATCCACGGTGCAGCATCAACAGGCATTCCTTCGAGAATCTTTACGAAAAGGGCATCGACGCCCCCGTCGGGGTGATGATTTCCGAATCGCCTGCCATCGACCTCACCAAACCAAACTGCCCCCTGAGCCACGCTTTGCCCTTGCCCAAAACAGTGCGCAGCAGAAAGGATTCCTAACTGACCTAGTGTCCATCGCGCCGATGAAAAGGCGGAACTACACGCGTGAAGGCCGTCATGCAGTTGGATGCCCGAGCGAAGTGGCAGGCAGTCGAATCGCGAGAGGCAAACCGCAGTAGTTGATAGGTCTGATTCTTCGCTAGCCTCGCGCAATTCCGCTGGCGAGGCGGACCAGCTGGTCGCGGCGGGCGAGCACCTCGTCGGCGAGCTCCTCCACCTGCTCGACCGCGCCCCGTCCGGGAGGCGCTCGGCCACCGCCTGCAGCAGGTCACGTCGGGCGAACGTCGACGTCTGCTCCGTGAGGGCCTCGCGTGCGACGAGCTCCTCAACGAGTGCGTCGATGTCTGGCGGGACCTCGTGCTGGTGGAGCAGAACGTCGAGGCGGCGGGGCTCGAATCCCATCCGCTCCGCCCGGCCCGCCCACGAACGCCGAAGCTCCACCTCGGACACCCACCCTCCTTCGCAGCGCGAGTCTCGAGGGTGGCCACCTGCGCCGCCTTCGCCGACATCTCACCCATCTCGTCGAGGCGCTGGAGGATCTGCTGGCGCCGGGGGGAGAACCCCGTCAATCAGCTCCCGCGGCACCCCGGCGAGATCGGTGTACCCGTTGGTGGCCGGTTCCCACGCCACGCCCAGCCGGCGGGCCAGCTAATGGCGAAGGTGGGCCTGGTAGAGGAACCCGGCGGTCTTGGCGTACATGGAAGCCGCCGCGACTCAAACGTCCGCCACCCCACCCGGAGAGTACTCTAACGGCCGAAATTCGCCGTTTTCGTAATCATCAATCTTGGCTCGTGTCACGCGGTGGCGGCACGTGACGACACATGCTCATCGAAGATTCTCGGCAAGAATCTTCAGGCCGTGCGCTGACCGCCCACCGCTGGCACGACGATGACACAGCACGAAACCCGTCGAGGCCTACTCCCAATAGAGCCGACCCTGTTGGGAGAGCACGATGAGTGACCACGAGCGTCCCGCAACCCTCGCCGTCGAGCAGGCTGGAGCTCTGCTCGGCATCAGCCGCCGCTCCGCCCACCGCGCCGTCGCCAACGGGGACATCCCCACCATCCACCTCGACCGTCGCATCCTCGTCCTCACCGCCATCCTCCGGCGGATGCTCGGCATCCACGACAGCAACCTGCCCTCCGTCCCGAACGAGTCCGGCCACGACGAGGCGGAGGAGTAGGTGGCGACGACTTACCACGCCGTCTGCTGGGTCGACCACAAGCGCACGCACCGAGCGACTACGCTGCCAACCGCCTGGACGAACAGCGGTTCCACCCAACGCCAAGTACATCGTCACTAGCCTTTACCGCACCGTTCGGCACGGTCGCACTCTGCCCACTGAGGAACCCGGTGGACAAACGTGACGTCGTATCCTTCGAGCAACGGGGAGGCGATGGAGGAATGGTTGCGCCGCGACTACTGATCACCGCGACGTTGGCTGTCGCTGCTGCGGCGTGTGGAGCCGGTGGAGTGAGCGGACCGGAGATCGGCGGAGGGGAGCCCACCGCGCAGGCGGATTCTGCCTGCGTTCAAGAGCTGCTCGCCGACCCATCAGAGCGCCAGCAGCTCATCACGTTAGTTGACGAACTCCCCGAACCCTCAGACGCCACCGCGCCAATGGAGGATTTCGACGCGACGGACCTCGAAGATGTCGAACGGATGGCAGACGGACTCGACCGTCCCGTGGAGGACATGGCGCGGCTCACGGTCAATTCCGCTGCGTTGAACGAGTACGTTGACCACACCGCGCTCGAGGCGGACCCGACCTTCGCTGGGCTGTGGCTGACCGAGGAAGCACGTGTAGCCATCGCCTTCACGCACGACGTCGCCAAACGCGTCGAGAGGCTCCGTCAGACCTACCCGCGCCCCTACGACCTCATTGGCTTCCACGCCACACATCCCCTCCGTGAACTCCATAGGTTGAAAGATCGGGTCGGGGACCACAGGGAACGCTTCGATGAGCGGGGTGTCAAGATCAGCAGGTGGGGTGCGGATGTCAAGGAGAACCGGATGGTGGTCGGGGTGGTATCGGACCTTGAGCAGGCCGCTGCCGTGATCTGCGAGCTGGAGCTCGGTCCGACCGAGGCTCTGCGGATCGAGCGGAGTGCGCGACTTCTACCACTTCCTCTTCCACTCGATCCATAGGACACCGGCCACCTCGACGCAGCCACACGGTGATCGGTATGCGACCGCGCCACGCTGCGGGCTACACGGTCGTGGTCGCGGCGTTCGCGGTGACCGTGCTCACCAGCATCGCGTTGGTGGCGATTGACGCGGTCACACCACCCACGGTGACCATGACAGCCGAGGTCGACGTTGCTCGCGACGCTGGCATCGACGACCGGTCCCCCGGGTGCCCACATGTCAGCGTCCGAGGCTGAGGCCGCGGGCCAGGCCGCGGCCGGGGTCGCGGGTGCGTTGGCGTGCGTCGCGTGCTGCGGCGATCGTGGCGACGGCGTGCTGGTGGTCGTCGCGTGCGGCGGGGTGTGCGGGTTGGTCGCCGAGGGCGCGGTGGGGGTCGTCGACGTTCCAGCGGATGCGGTACTGCTCGATGGTGTGGGCGGCGCGCCGCCAGCGGTCG
>CAZWDB010000204.1:0-4988 GCA_964632885.1 uncultured Acidimicrobiales bacterium
CGAACCCCTCTAAGCCCGTTTGGCTGTAAGTGACCAGCGCGCCGATCACCTTGCCTCCCGACCGGACGGGCGTGGCCAGGCAGTCGCGCCATCCTGCCGCTTCGAGGTGGCGGACGAGGGGACTGCTGTCTCCGGTTCGATCGAGTCGCACCGTGCGGCCCAGCTTGACGAGCGTTTCCAGCAGCTCATCAGGTTCGGTGAGCTCGAGTTGTTCGTCCTCCAGCCGGTGGACGATAGGTCCGTCGGGACCGGCGAGAAACAGGTCGACCGCTTCCGCCTCGAAGCAGTTGCGCACGTTCCGGAGGAAGTCGGCCATCCCGTCACGCGGGTCGACTACTGCCGCCAGCGAGTGCGTCGCCTGCTGGAGACCCTGCAGCCGGGCGTGGTCGGCGCGCGCCTCCGCGTATCCGCGGTGAGCCCAGAACAGCGCGCCGAGAGGCACGAGCAGCAGGGGAGCGGCGGCGGGAACCGCCACGATCAGCGCGACGAAGGTTGCGCCAAAGGCGAGGTTGACGGAGCCGTCGATCACCCACAGCGGAACGATGACGCTGGCGAGGTCGCGTATGACGCTGCCTACCGTCTGGCCCTGCACGAGCGCGATCACGGTGGCGACGGCGAGGTGGTTGACGAGCGCGGCGGCGGACATGGCGACGATCAGCGCGCCGAAGTTGCGGGTCGTCAGGCCGGTGCCGGACCGGAGGGCGACGTAAACGGCGCTGCCGGCCGCGGTCGCGGCCATCCACTGAGCCGTGTTGAACATCGCCTTGACCGGGGCTATCCGCTGGAGACCTTCCGCCACCCCCTTGGCGAGGGCGGCGATGATGACCGCGATCGCCCCGGGACCGATGAAGACGATCGGCATGAGCACTGCTTCGAACAGGTCGACGGCCTCGACTTCGTCGCGGTACTGGAAGCGGAGCTTGGGCCATGCCGCCGCGACGAGCACCGCCGTCAACACGGGGAGCAGCCACCAGTCGGTTGCCGGTCGGAGGTCGGCACCAACGGCGAGGCCGCCGCCCCCGCCCGCGAGGGCGAGGACGGCGGTCAGCGCGATAACCGAGCCCGGTGTCGACCGTTCCCCAGCGCTCAAGCCGTCAGCTCCAAACCCCGTTCCAGTTCGACCCGTTCCAGTTCGACCCGTACTTCTTGGTGCTGTTCCAGTTGGAGCCGTTCCAGTTGGAGCCGTTCCAGTTCGACCCGTTCCAGTTCGACCCGTTCCAGTTGGAGCCGTACCACTGCGAGATCGCCCACGTCTCTGCTGTCCACTCGTACCCGGTGAAGCTGACGGGATCGTACAGGAGCAGCTGGGCGGTGAGCGCTCCAGTGAGGATCGTCTCGATGAGCGTGCCGTCGGGGTCCTCGGCGATGACCTTCACCGATACGGTGCCCCGGCTGGCGTCGAGGGTGCCGAGCCCGCTGGAGCGGGTCACGCCTCGGTTGGAGTAGCCCTCAGCCGCGGTCACGGCGACGTCGACTGCGAGCAAGCCCGCACCGACGACCATCGGATCGTCCGAGGCGTTGGTCTCGGCTGCGGTTGCCTTCACCGCGTGCTTCACCCGGTCGGGCGCCCACGAGGGGTTCGCCTGCAGGATCTGGGCGACGCTGCCGGACACGATGGCGGCCGAGAACGAGGTTCCCGATCCCCGCCGGTAGGCGTCATCCACATACCAGGGGAAGAGCTCGTCCACCGCGGAGCCGGGTGCCCGGAGCGAGATGATGTGGGCGCCTGGAGCGGTGATGTCGGGCTTGGTCAGGCCATCGGCCTTGGTCGGTCCGCGAGAGGCGAAGTTGGGGACAGCGTCGTCGTTGGGATTGACGGTGCCCTGGTCGTCGGTGGCGCCGACGGTGATGACGAGCGGGTCGTCACCCGGCTTGGCGATCGTCTGGGCGTCCGGGCCGAGGTTGGCGGCCGAGACCACGACCACGATTCCGGCGTCCCACGCCTTCTGCACCGCGTAGTTGAGCGGGTCGGTCTGCGCCGACTGCGACGAGTCGGTGCCGAGGCTCAGGTTGAGCACCTGGATTCCGTAGCGCTCACGGTAGGAGACCGTCCACTGGATGGCGGCGAGCAGGGTGGAGACGTCGGCCGAGCCGTCGTACCCGGCGATCTTGACCGACAGGATGTCGGCGCCCGGTGCCGCGCCCTTCCACTTCCCGTTCGACGATGCGCCGTCGCCCGCGATGATGCCGGCCACGAAGGTGCCGTGGCCGTAGCTGTCGTCGCAGGTCTCCTCACCGGAGAAGTTGGCGCATGCCTGGCTCTCGCCGTTGTCGTTGGTGACCTCGACGATCCGGCCCGCCAGGTCGGCGACCTCGGTGACACCGGTGTCGATCACCGCGACCGTGACGCCGTCACCGGTGATGCCGTCGCCCTGCAGAGGGTGGGAACCGACGACTTTGGTGTACGGCGACTTGGTTGTGCCGTACTCGCTGTTGACCTCTTCCATGCGGACCTTGCCGTCGAGGCTGATCACGCGAATGCCCGGGGTCGCCGCTAGCTCCGAGATCGATGTGGTGGGCACAGTGGCGGCGAAGCCGTCGATGAGCGGGAGATCGCGGGTGAACGTGCCGCCCAGTTCTGCAACTGCCGCTTCGGGCCCGTGTCCTGCGCTGGCCCGCTTCTGGACGATGACCTCGACCTCGTCGCCCGCCGCACTGAGCACTTCGGGTGCAACGATGGCCGAAGGCGTAGTCGCGGTGCCTCCCGCCGCGGTAGACGAGATCGCCGACTGACCCGGCAGTGGCGTCGCCAGCGACAGCATCGCGGCGACCATGCAAGTCGCGAGCGCGGCGGCGATCGCCGCAGGGGAGAAAGCGGGGGAGAGGGGGACGAGGAGCAAGCGGCCACGTGTCATGTCGTTGAGTGCCTCCAGTGGTGTGCCACCGTCAGTATTCGGGTCGACACCGCTCGCGATCCATAGCCCGTAGGGCACAAATGTGAAGCCCCGTTGCCACTAGTTCGCATGGCCCGGTCCGGAGGGGTGACGTCCACGACCCCGATGGCCGGGTTGATGACCACTAGCTTCTGGCCAATGCGTGTGACTGTGACTGGTGGCGCCGGCTTCATCGGCTCGAACCTCGTGGATGCGTTGGTCGAGCGGGGAGACGAGGTGCGGGTCGTGGATGATCTGTCGACCGGCTATCAGGAGAACGTCAATCCCGCCGCCGAGCTCATTGCTGCCGAATTGCCCGACTTCGACGCGGTTGCTAGGGCCGTCGACGGCTGCGAGGTGGTGTTCCACCTGGCAGCCCACCGGGCAGTGTTCCGGTCGGTCGAGCAGCCCCTGGCGACCGACAACGCCAACACCCACGGCACCCTCACGGTGTTGAAGGCCGCCGCCGACGCCGGCGTGCGGCGCGTCGTCTACTCGAGCTCGTCGAGCGTGTACGGCGGCGCGGCCACCATGCCCACGGCCGAGTCTGAACCGACGTGGCCGCGGTCGCCGTATGCCGTCACCAAGCTGGCGGGCGAGCACTACTGCCGGGTCTGGTCGGAGCTGTTCGGTCTCGAGACGGTCGCGCTGCGGTACTTCAACGTGTACGGACCGCGCCAGCGGCCCGACTCCGCCTACGCCGCGGTCATCCCGTTGTTCATCGACTGGTTGCGCGCCGGCGAGCCCGCAGTCGTGCACGGTGACGGTGAGCAGACTCGTGACTTCACCTACATCGACGATGTGGTCGGGGCCAACCTCGCGGCAGCGGGCGCGCCGGCGGCCGCGTGCAGCGGGAACGCCTACAACATCGCGGGCGGACGGGCATACTCGCTGATGCAGCTGCTCGGAACTCTCGGCGAGATCCTGGGTGTCAAACCGGAGGCGACTCATACCGATCCACGGCCGGGCGACGTCCGCCACACGCGCGCCGACACCTCGGCGGCGACGCGCGATCTCGGTCATACGCCCCAGGTGGCCTTCTCCGACGGCCTCGCCCGCACCGTCGACTGGTTCGTGCGCCGGCCCTAGCCCTCGCCTGCCTGGCCGTCGCCTGCCTGGCCGGCGCCTGCCTGGCCGTCGCCTGCCTGACCGGCGGCGGCGCCGATGCGCTGGCCGAAGTCGAACAACTCGCTCGCTGAGGCCACGGTGTGGTCGGCGCCGACCTCGTCCGCGTCGGGCACGGAGATGGCCACGTCGGCGCCGAAGTCGAAGAACTCCGTCGTGAAGGTCGCGGTGATGACGCCTTCGACCTCGCTCACCGACCGGATGCGGAGTGGCCTCCCGTCGTCGTCGATCCAGACGTCGACGCTCAAGGTGAAGGCACGGCCCTGCTGCTTGAGCTCCTCGATCTGCTGGCGCTGGAGGAAGGTGAGCTGGCCCACGGCTCGCTCGGGATCGAGCGTGGCGTGGTACTGGGTCGCGGCGACGCCCCGGACCTCCTTGCCGCCGGAGCCGCCCACCTGCTCGACCTTGCCCGCGAGCTCCATGTTCCGGAGGACTTTCCCCGGGTCGGTCCCGGTAACCGCTCCCAGAGCTTCTTCGGCGTCGTCGATCGCCGCGGAGGCTTCGAGGCGCAGCCACGTGGCGGCGTCGTCGACGAACGGATTGGCCGGTGCGCGGAGGTACACGTCGGTGCCTGCTCCGATCAGCTCGACAAGGCCACCAGGAAGTTTGAAACTGGCCGCGCTGCGTTCGTTGGCGTAGTCGATCGATCCGGTGCCGCGCATCGTGAACGACTCGGTGGCTACCGCGAGGTCGAACGTGAAGAGAAGGTCGATACGGGCGGTTTCGGCGTCGCGTAGCTGGGGTCCGGCGGCGCGCACGACGTCACGCGCGCTCTGGCCTCCGCACGCGGCGGCCGCAATTAGGAGGACGACGACGACTCCGATCACCCGCACGCCACGCACTCCGGCAACGGTAGGGGTCGACCTCACCCAGGTGTTGTCGCCCCTCCACACAACTTTGGAGTGGTTGGGGCCCCCGCGCGCGGGGGCCGCCCCAACCCCCGAGGGTGGGGGGGGGGTCGCGGGGGGGCGGGGGGGGGGGGGCAGGGGG
>CAZWDB010000205.1:0-4951 GCA_964632885.1 uncultured Acidimicrobiales bacterium
TGGTCCTGAGCGACATTGATGCCGTCGATGAACTCCCGCACCACCTTGCCGCCGAACCCCAGCATCTCCTGCGTGTCCGCATGGACCTGCTTCAACGTCGCGACGAGCTCGTCCTTTGTCCCCAGCGATGCGACATGCACCCGCAGGATCGCCTCGTTGTCCACCGAGTAAGGGGTGACGGGCGTGCCCAGCCATTCCCGCAGGGCCGCGCGGCCTTCGTCGGTGATCGAGTACACGGTGCGGGAGCGCCTGCCGGTGTACTCCTTCGTGCCCGAGATCAGCCCCATCTCGGCCAGCCGATTCGCCTCACGGTAGATAGCGCTCTCGGCTCGGGGCCACACGTATCGGAAGTAGCGGACGCGCTGCATGGCGAGGTCGTAGGTGGCCCATGGCCGTACCGCCACCTGGACGAGGACCGCGTACGACGTGATCGTCAGCTGTTCACCCATGCCACCCTCTTGACATGCTCCAATTTAGAGCATAGCGTATACTCTACTTTAGAGTATATGTAGAGACGCCGACGGGAGGACCTCATGGCACCTGAAGCAGACGCGAAGCGCGTGGGCACGCTGGTGATCGGGGGTGGCCAGGCCGGGCTGGTGATGGGCTACCACTTGGCGCAGCGGGGGATCCCGTACACGATCGTGGACGCCGGCGCCCGGGTCGGCGACGCGTGGCGCAGACGCTGGGACTCGCTGCGCCTGTTCACTCCGAACCGGTTGAACAGTCTGCCGGGGTTCGCCATCAGGGGAGACCGGTGGGGCTTTCCCAGCAAGGACGAGTTCGCCGACTACCTCGAGGCGTATGCACGCCACCACGGGCTCGCCATCCAGACCGGGGTGCGGGTGGACCGGCTCACCCGCGTGGATGATAGGTACGTGGGAACGGCCGGTGACCGCACGTTCCACGCGGACAACGTCGTGGTGGCCATGTCGAGCTGGCAGAAGCCCAGGGTCCCCGAGTTCGCCGGCGACCTCGACCCATCCATCGTCCAGCTGCACGTCGCCGACTACAAGAACCCGAGCCAGCTCGCCGACGGTCCTGTGCTGGTGGTCGGCGCCGGCAACTCAGGGGCCGAGGTCGCCAAAGAGCTGGCGGCCGACCACGACGTGTGGTTGGCCGGGCCGTCCACCGGGGCCGTCCCGTTCCGTCCGGAGAACCTTTCCGGGCGCCTGATGATGCCGTTTGTCGGACGGGTGATCTTCCACCGGGTGCTGACTACCAGCACCCCGATAGGGCGCAAGGCGCGCCCGAAGATGGTCGCCACGGGGGAGCCGCTGATCCGGGTCAAGCCGAAAGACCTCAAGCGGCTCGGCGTGCAGCGTGTCGGCCGGGTCACCGGCGTCGAGGGTGGCAGGCCGGTGCTCGATCACGGCACCGTCATCAACGCCGCCAACGTCGTGTGGTGCACCGGGTTCCGCCCCGACTTCTCCTGGATCGACCTGCCGGTCACCGGGCCGCAGGGCCCAGTGCATGACCGCGGCATCGTGGAGTCCGAGCGGGGCCTGTACTTCCTCGGACTGAAGTTCCTGTACGCGGTGTCCTCCGAGCAGGTTCACGGGGTGGGCCGTGACGCCGGCCACATCGCCGACACGATCCTCGCCCGCCGCGACGAGGACCCCGCGGCCAGCGCGGTCCCGCAGCACGCCAACCGGAGGTCTGCCTGAGCACGGCGGTGTGTCCCGGCTTCGCGTGAGAGCGCGGAGTTGAGGGTGGGAGTGTGATGGCCTCAAGCGCTCGGTGGTTTCTCTCGTGGCAACGATCGCCGTCTTGTCGCAGACATCTGGGAGTCGTACCGCTCAACTTGAGGACTGCGTGGCCAAGAGTTCCCGGAGCTGGTCGGCGAGCACGGGCATGCCGAGGTCCTCGGCCTCGGCCAGCGCCTCGGTGGCCATCCTGAGCACCCGTTCTTCGTCGCCGGGGCCGCCCCGGCGCAGCAGCATGCGGGCATACCAGAGCCGGGTGCGAGCCGCCATGGGACGCGACTCCAGGCGGGCTTCGTAGTCGAGGGCGGCGTCGAAGGAGCGCTCGGCGTCGTCAAACCGCTCGAGCGTCGTGGCCAGCATGCCGACGAACCGGTCGGCCGGGCCGAAGAGAATCCAGGTCGCCAATGGATCGATGAGCTGACCCTCGAACAGGGCGAGCTCGGGCCACACGATTCTCGCCGCGTCCCGATCGTCGACCGTCGCGATCAGCTCGGCGTAGACCGCCAGCGTGAGCCCCCAAGTCGTGTCGCGGGGAATGTCGGGAAGCTCCGGCTCGGCGAAGTCGCTCACCAAGTCGATGACGTGCTTCGCATGGCCCAGGTCGGCATGCAGGAGACCGGCGCCGAGCCGCACCGCGGGGACGGCTTCTTCCTCGGTGGCCATGGCCTCCATGGCGGGCAGGAACTCCTTCGCCTTCCCCGTGTCGCGCTGGAGGAGCGCCTGCAACCCGCCCCAGATCATGACCGCGTTCTCTTCGTCACCGACCCGATCCAGCAGGGTCGCGAGCGCCTCGGCCACGTCGGCCCACCGGCCGTCGAGGAGACCGATCACCGCGGTCCAAAAGCCCGCGTTCGCCGCTCCGTTGAACGAACGGGTCTGCTCCCAGTATTCGTCGAACCGTCGGCTCAACTCGTCGAGGTCGGCCCGGTCGCGGAGGGCATTGATGTGGAAGGCGCGCTCGTCGATGCTCGCCGGTGCGCCGCCTCCGCTATCCCAGTAGACGGACATCCAGGCTTGCCATTCAGGGGCTGAGGTATAGACCGCCGCGGTCGAGCGGTCAGCTTCCTCGGGGGCTACACGCACGAAGGCCCGGGCGGCGGCCAACCCGGCCTGCTGGCGCTCGTCGAGGCGATGGCTGCCCAGCAAGGCTCCTACCTTCGCTAAGTAACACCGGGCGAGCAGGGGCGGGCTCGGTGACGGCGCCGCCGCCGCCACCTCGATGGCGCGGTCGGCGGTAGCCTCGGCCGCAGCGCGATCGCCGCTCCTCAGGTCGAAGCCCGACTTGCTCGCCAAGATGTGAGCATGAGTGGCTCCGTCGAGCTGGTCTGCGTTCGCCAAGGCAGTGTCAAGGAGCGCGACCACGACCGCGGGTATTCCGCCGAGGAACAACGGATAGAGGTCGAGGGCGTGGACGAACCGGTCCCACAGCCCCGCCTTCTGGGCGGCGGTGGCCGCCTCCAGCGCCTCCGCCGCCGCTTCCGGTGTGGCCCAGCCGCGCACCATCCGATTCGTCACCACCCGGTCGATGAGGAGGTCGCAGCGCAGTGCGGCGTCGGGGCTCGGAGCAGCGTCGAGGGCTTCGAGGCCGCGCTCGAGCAGCCGAGTGGCGTCCTCGTAGGAGGCTCGGCTCCGAGCCGCCACGGCCGCGGCGAGGCCGTAGCGGGCCGCCTTCTCCCCTTGACCGTCGAGGGCAGCCTCGGCGAAGTGGTGGGCGAGGGCTTCGACGCGGCGGTCTTTGTCGGGGAGAGCCTCGAGGGCCTCGCCCACGTGCCGATGGAGGCGCCCACGCCGCGTCGAGGAGACCTCCTCGAGCAGCGTCTGACGGACGAGGGCGTGCGAGAACGAGAACGTCCCGCGCTCCTCGGTGAGCAGGCCCGCCTCGGCGGCCTCTTCGAGGGCGTCGAGCAGGGCGTCGGGCTCACCGGCGTCGGGCACGGCTTCGAGCACCCGCAGCTCGAAGCTCGGCCCGGCGACCGCCGCTACGGTGAGGGCTCGGTTGGCGGCGTCGGAGAGCTGGGAGAGACGGCGGCCCACCACCTCGCGGATGCCCTCAGGGAGGCCGATGTCGCCCACCTCGGCATCGGAGGTCCAGCGACCGTCGTGTTCGTAGAGGACGCCGGTGTCGATGAGGTGCTGGAGCACCTCGAGCACGAAGAACGGGTTGCCCTGGGTCTCGTGCTGGAGGGCGGTGGCGAACTCGCGGCCCCGCTCATCGAGGTCGTGGCCGGCCTGAGCCTCCAGCAGGGCCTCGACCGCGGCCACGTCGAGGCCGTGGAGCGTCACGCGTGACACCGACCGCTCCCGGCGCAGATCGGCCAGCGCCTCCGACAGCGGGTCGGCGCGGGTCACGTCGGTGTCGCGGTAGGTGCCCACGATCATCAGTCGCCGCGCGTGTTCGGAACGCACCAGATGGCGCAAGAGGAGCAACGTCGGCTTGCCCGCCCAGTGGAGGTCGTCGGCCACCAGCAACACTGGCGACTCCTCCGCGGCCGCGCCCAACAGCTCGACGAAGGCCTCGAAGAGCACCCAGCGCTCAGCGTCGCCGTCCGCGCTCAGCGGGGCGGGGAGCCCGAGGACCGTCTGGGAAAGATCGGGCACCAGGCGCACCAGCTCACCGGCGCGGTCCAGGCGCCGGATCTCCGAGGGCGCCAACGCCCCGACCAGGCTGCGCGCCGCCTCCGCGAACGGCTGGTACGGCAAGCCCACGTCTTCGTCGCAGCGCCCGTAGAGAACGACGCCCCCGGCGTCGTACGCCTCTCGAGCCAACGCACCCACGAGCGCGGTCTTGCCGATGCCGGGCTCACCCGAGACCAGCGTGATGACCTTCTCGCCGTCGCCCGCCCGCGCCCACAGCGAGCCGAGCAGCTCCTCTTCTCGACCCCGCCCGGCCAGCCCGGTTCCTGCCGCCAACGGGCCGGCGAGAAGCGGGCGGGTGAACGCCGGCCCGTTGGCGGCCGGAACGGCGGCGCGCCCGCTGCCCTCGGGGGGTGCCGCGCCCAGCCGCCACACCCGCTCGGGTCGGGCCAGATCAGGCAGCTCGCGGTCGCCGAGGTCTTCGAGCTGCCAGTCGGGCCGGGTGTGGTCGGTGAGGACCTCGGCGGCCGAGCGAGACACCAAGATCTCCCCGCCGATGGCGATGCCCCGGAGGCGGGCCACCCGGTTGACGGCGGGGCCGAAGTAGTCGCCGTCGCGCTCGAGCGCCTCGCCCATGTGCAGCGCCATCCGCACCCGGATCTCCACGCCCT
>CAZWDB010000206.1:0-4944 GCA_964632885.1 uncultured Acidimicrobiales bacterium
ATAACGAAACGGAATCCGTTCGTTATTGCCTCAAGTTCGCGGCCTGGAAGAGGCGGGGGACGCCGTCGGTGACGAGGTAGCCACGCCCCGCGGGGAACGGTGCCCCGCGGCGGGGCAGGACAAGGCCGAAGAGGTCGCCGTCCTCGGGGCGCGGACCGAGGAGCACGGCGTGCCGGGCGCCGCGGAGCTCGCGGGTCCAGTGGCCGTACGCGGCGCGGAGACCGTCGGTGCGGCCGGCCGCCACGACGTTCACACCTGCGCGACGTTCGGTGAGGAGCTCGGCCACGGCCTCGTCCAGCCCATCGCGGGCGGCGCGTTCGGCGTCGTCGATCAGGAGCAGGCAGCCGGTCGTTGTGGCGAGCGCCGTCTCGACGTCGGAGGTAACCGTCAGCTTCGGATTGCGGAGCCGGACCGCAGCCGCGACGCTTGCCAGCAGGCTGGTCTTGCCGGTGCGGGGGCCGCCGGCCACCAGCACGTGGTCGCCTGGTCCGAGCAGGAGTCCACACGGCTCGAGGTCGTCATCCGCGATTCCGAGCGGGATCCACGTCTCATCCGTCGACTGGCGCGGCGACGTGTCCGGCGAGTGGGGTACCGCTACATGGACGATCGTGTCGAGGCTGACGGTTGCCGGGAGTGTGCCGACGGGAGGGGGCCCGGGTGCATCGGGATCCGCCCCGTCGGGAGCAGCTGCTTCCGCGGTCGCGATCTGCACGGTGAGGCCGGAGGTGACGTCGGTGCAGCGACCGGGAGGCGACCCGAGCTTGGGTGCTTCGACGCCGAAGAGGGTGGCGTCGTGCGGGTCGGTCAGGCTGAAGAGGAGGCGGGTCGGGAAGAGGGCCGCGAGCGCGGCCGGCACCGCGCCCGGACGCGCCGCCGCCGCGGCGACATAGACGCCGGCGGATGGTCCGTCCGAGAGGAGCCGGGCGAGGTGGTCCCGGCCATGGGGTGAAGCGGGGTCGTCCAACGACGCGACGAGCGAAGCGATGTCGGCGACCGCGAGCACGGTCACGGCAGGGGCGTCGAGTCGGTCGGGCGCGTCGGGCGCGTCGGGCGCGTCGGGCGCGTCGGGCGCGGGACGGTGGACGCGACGGTCGACGCGGTCGCAGAGCATCCGCAGGAGGCGGACCTGTCGGTCGGTGTCCCTGGCATCGATGACAGATCCGGTGTGGGCGAGACGGGCGAGCGGCCCAAGCGCATGGGCAGCGTTGTCTATGGCATAGACCTGGACCTTCGAGGGCGGGCCGCTCCTTGCCAGCGTGGTGGCCACCGCCAGCAGCGTCTCGACGTGTCCACTCCCGGGCGCGCCGCATGCGAGGAGGTTGGTTGCCTGCCACCGGTACGGATACTGACGCTGGCGATCGGGATCATCCGCGAGGCCGAGCGCCCGGTCGCCGTCGAGCGTCGAGAGATCGATCGTGCACGGGAGCGGTTGCGGCCACGGCGCGCGCGGCGCCGGCGTGCCCCGTTCCCGCGCGCTCGCGCTGAGGAGGTCGACGAGGACATCGAGGTCGGTCGGTGCCCCGGCAGGTTCCCCCACCAGCTCACCGGCCGGGTCAGCGGATTCTCCCTCCAGGCCTGCGTCGTCGCGCCGAGGCGTGAGCACGAATGGCCGCACTCGCACTGCCCGCCCGTCCCGCCCGACGGGCTCGTGCGGGCACGACACCATGGCCGTGTCGAAGGCAACCACGCGGTCGGCGTCGAGCCGGGCTATTGCGCGGCCCGGCCGGTGCCTCGGGATCGCGGCAGCGTCGGGTAACCCGATGACGTCGTGGGACTCGGCCGCGTCGTTTACGCGGAGGGCAATCCGCAGGCCGACGTTGGCGCGGATCGCATCCGTCACCACGCCGGCGGGCCGCTGGGTGGCGAGCACCAGGTGAACGCCAAGGCTGCGCCCCCGCTGGGCGACCCCGACGAGGGCGGGTACGAACGAGGCCACGTCTGCGGTGAGGGCGGCGAACTCGTCGATGACGACGACGAGGCGGGGCAACGGGTCAGCGCCCGCCTGATCGCACCGTCGGTTGTGGTCGGCGATGTCGAGGCCGCCGCTGGTGCGCAGCGCGCGCTCGCGGTGCGCGAGCTCTGCGTCGAGGCAACGGAGGGCCCGCGCCGCAAGGTCGTCGTCGAGGTCGGTCACCATGCCCGCGACATGCGGCAGGCGGGCGCACGCGTCGAACGCGCTCCCGCCCTTGTAGTCGACGAGCACGAAGTTCAGCGCCTCGGGTGGCGCGGCGGCCGCGAGGGAGGCGACGAGCACGCGCAGCAGCTCGCTCTTTCCGGAGCCCGTCATCCCCGCGATCAGCACATGAGGTCCGTCCTTCGCCAGGTCGATCGTGAACGGCCGCCCGTCGGCCCGTCTCCCCAGCCGAACTTGAGGCAATAACGAACGGAATCCGTTCGTTATTGCCTCAAGTTCGGGCTGGATGAGCGGCAGGAGGCGCAGCGGTGTGCGGGAATCGTGAGTGTCGGCGCCATGGATGGCGTCCGGATCGCGGAGGCGAGCGAGGGCGCGGGCGGCGGTGCGGGCGAGCGCCTCGGCCAGCCCTTCCGCCGTCGGACGGCCGGCGTCGATCACGAACTGGCACGAGTCGGGCAGGGGCGAGTCGTCGTCGCCACTGCCCACGACGACGATGAGGTCGGCTCGCCACGCGTCCCCGAGGGCGCGTCGCTGCGCGGCCGGGTCGACGACGTCGACCACGACGAGCGCGTGAGGAGCCGTGGTGCGCACATGCGGCAGCCACTTGGCCCAGTCCCAGTCGCGCGCTTCGGTGGCTGCGGCGGCGATCGTGATGCCGACGTCGGCGGGACCGTGGAGGACCGCGGCTTGCACTACGAGGCCGCGCGCGACCGCGAGCGCGTCGGCACGGGGGCCGTTTATGCCGACGATCGTGGGCGCGGGGTCCGGTGCCGTCGATGGAACGGACGGGGCCGGCGGGATGCCACGAAGCGCGAGGAAGTCGTCATGAGAGGGGCGGCGTTCCCACAGGCGGCGATTCGCGGTTGTGGCCCACTCGACAAGCTCGCCGACATGCGGCGCCGCGACCAGCTGTCGGGCTCGGTTGGCCGCCGCCGCGGTCGCCTCGTCGCGGCGCACCCGAGCGTCCTCCTCCTGACGAAATGCGGCCGCGGTGCGGCGTTGGCCGCGAAGACGCCGCCGGTCGTCGAACCACGACGCGAGCTGGGTCGCCGGTCCCACTAAGGCGATCACCGCAAGGCGCGGGTCGAGCAGCAGCGCGAGGGCAGCTGCCACGGCCACCGGCGCGACGAGCGCGGGCCATGAGAGACGCGCCGGCTCCCCAACGGTCGGGGGATCAGCCGCCGGCCTCACCGGCGGTGGCGGGGGAGGCAGAGCGGCGCGGGGTGGGCGCCACCACATCTGGCTCTCCCCGACCACCGGCTCGCGGCTGCCGCGGCTGTCGTCATCTACCGGTCGTAGACCGGCCGGCGGATCGCGTTGGGGGCCAGTCGCGGCCGGCACCAGGACGGGCGCGTGGGTGATGGCGACCGTCACGCCGTCGTGGATTCCCGCGCGGCTCAGCGGCGTGGCCGGATGGACGGGCGCACCGTCGACAGACAGCCATCGGTCCGCTGCCGTCCCCCGGCTCTCTCCGCTGACGGGCTCACCGGCCAGCGCCGCCACCAGGTCACCGGCGGTAGCGCCGGCAGGGGCGTCGACCTCGAGGTCGAGTTCCTCGCCCCCCAGCTCCAACGAGAGCCGCATGACATGAAACTACACGAAATACGCCACCGGGATCTGAACTTGAGGCAATAACGAACGGAATTCGATCGTTATTGCCTCAAGTTCGGCTTTGGGGTGGGCGGGTCAGACGGTGCGCAGCAGGAGGGCGTCGCCCTGTCCACCGCCGCCGCACAACGCGGCGACGCCGGTACCGCCTCCGCGGCGGCCCAGCTCGTGGAGGAGGGTGAGGGCGAGGCGGGTTCCCGACATGCCGATCGGGTGGCCGAGGGAGATGGCACCGCCGTTGACGTTGACCACCTCGTCGGACAGCCCGAGGTCGTCCATCGAGGCGAGGCCGACGGCGGCGAAGGCCTCGTTGAACTCGAACAGGTCGACGTCGGTCAGCTTCTTGCCCGCCCGCTCGAGGGCCTGCTGGGTGGCCCGCGACGGCTGGGTGAGCAGCGAGGGGTCGGGTCCCGCGACCTGGCCGTAGCCGGCGACCTCGCCGAGCGGCGTGGCGCCCAAGGCCTCGGCCTTCGCCTTCGACATCACGATGACGGCTGCGCCGCCGTCGCTGATCTGACTGGCGTTGCCGGCTGTGATCGTGCCGTCGGCCTCGAAGGCCGGCCGCAGCTTGGCAAGGCTCTCGCCGGTGGTGCCGGGGCGGACCCCTTCGTCAGTGTCGACGAGCACCGGGTCACCGCGCCGCTGAGGCACTTCGACGTTGACGATCTCATCCGCGAAGCGGCCTTCCTTGATGGCCGCGGATGCCCGTTCGTGGGACAACGCGGCGTAGGTGTCCTGGCGGTCGCGCGAGATCGTGCCCGCGGCCTTCGTGTACTTCTCGGTGCCCGCGCCCATCGCGCACACGTCGAACGCGCAGAACAGCCCGTCGTACATCATCGAGTCGACGAGCTTGCCGTCGCCCATGCGGTAGCCGGCCCGGGCGTCCGGCAACAGATAGGGGGCCTGGGTCATCGACTCCATGCCTCCGGCAACCACGACCTCGGCGTCACCGCTCGCGATCATCGCGTCCGCGAGGTAGATGGAGTTGAGACCGGACAGGCAGACCTTGTTGACCGTCGTAGCCGGGACAGTCATGGGAATGCCGGCCTTGACCGCGGCCTGGCGTGCGGTGATCTGGCCCTGGCCGGCCTGGAGCACCTGGCCCATGAAGACGTAGTCGACCTGGTCGGGCTGTACCCCGGCCCGCTCGAGGGCGGCCTTGATGGCGAAGCCGCCCAGATCCATCGCGCTGAAACTGCCGA
>CAZWDB010000207.1:0-1721 GCA_964632885.1 uncultured Acidimicrobiales bacterium
GCAACATCGGCTGCCGGGCCGCGCTCGATGGCGACGAGTGGGTGATCAACGGCCAAAAGATCTGGACGTCGGCGGCCCACACCGCCAACTGGATCTTCCTGCTCACCCGTACGGCGCCTGAGGCGCCGAAGCACAAGGGGATCACCTTCCTGCTCTGCCCCATGGAGCAGCCCGGCATCGAGGTCCGCCCGATTCAAATGATCACCGGCTCGTCGGAGTTCAACGAGGTGTTCTTCACCGATGCCCGAACCGCGCGTGAGAACGTCGTCGGTGAGGTCAACGGTGGTTGGGCCGTCGCCATGACGCTGTTGGGATACGAACGGGGCGAGTCGGCGGCGACCCTCCCGATTTCGTTCCGGACCGAGCTCGATCGGTTGTTGGAGATGGCCCGCGTCAACGGACGAGACCGTGACCCGGTTATTCGGCAGCGGCTGGCCTGGTGCTACTCGAAGGTCGAGATCATGCGTTACCTGGGCATGCGGACCCTGACCCAGTTTCTGAGCGGCGGCCAGCCGGGCCCCGAGGCTTCCGTCTTCAAGATCTTCTGGAGCGAGTACCACCAAGCAGTCACGAACCTGGCGATCGACGTCCTCGGCCCGGACGCACTGGTCCCGACCGGCCGGGCGCCGGCGTCTGCGTTCCAGACCGACGAGCCGGGCGCAGCCAACTCGACGGCATCGTGGGCGGGCACGTTCCTCAACGCCCGCGCCGGCACGATCTACGCCGGCTCTTCCCAAGTGCAGCGGAACATCGTGGGCGAGATGGTGCTCGGGTTGCCGAAGGAGCCGCGAGCCGACGGCGGCGCATGGAACGAGCTGAACCGGTCCTGACGCGGGGCAGCGCGAGGTGGCTACCGATCGGCATGGCCCTTGCGATGCACCCGGGTCTATGGGGCACGGCCCTCAACCAGGTGGTGCGCCTGGCGCGGCGCGGCTGGTGGCGGCGCTGGCCGCCGGTTCCCCGCCCGGACAGCGCGTACCTGCGCTTCCGCCTGCAGACCCAGTACGGAGACGCCGATCACTCGCCTGAGCCCGGTGACCTGGTCGACTACTTGAAATGGTGCCGGGCCGAGCGGCGGCACCTCGGCTAACGTTTTGGTGATGTACGTGCCACCACCCCCGGCAGCACCACGGAGGTAGGTGTGTCGCGGGCGCTCGTACTCAACGCCTCATTCGAGCCGCTCTGTGTTGTGTCGACGAGGCGGGCTCTGCTGCTCGTGCTCGACGACAAAGCGGAGTTGATCCACGGCACCGGGTTGAGGTTCCGGTCCGAGCGGGCGAGCTTCGAGGAACCGTCAGTGGTCCGGCTCGTCTACTACGTGAAGGTGCCGTACCACGGTCGGGTCGCGTTGAACCGCCGGGCCGTCTTCGCGCGGGATGGACACCGCTGCCAGTACTGCAACAAGGCGGCCGAGAGCATCGACCACGTGGTGCCGCGCAGCAAGGGCGGCAGCCACACGTGGGACAACGTGGTCGCGGCGTGCCGGCCGTGCAACGCCCACAAGCAGGACCGTTTCCTGCACGAGACCCACATGAAGCTGGGCCGCCAGCCGCGGGCGCCGAAGGGCCGTCTCTGGATGATGCTCGCCCTCGGCACGACCCAGCCCGACTGGGAGCCGTATCTGCAGGACGGCCGCCGGCTGGAACCATCGCTGTCCGCCTGACCCCGGCGGAGGGAGGGCCGGTGACGGGCTGGACGGTCGAGACGCGGACGGCGTCGGT
>CAZWDB010000207.1:1821-4844 GCA_964632885.1 uncultured Acidimicrobiales bacterium
GGGCCGGTGACGGGCTGGACGGTCGAGACGCGGACGGCGTCGGTAAGCGAGTTGCACTCGTTGGGCCTTCCCGAGCCCGTCCGGCGTGAGATTCGGCGCTGCCGGCCCACCGATGCTGCGCTCGTGCTCGGCAGCACCCAGGCCGAACCGCCGAACTCATCCCTGTCGATCGTGCGCCGGCGGGGCGGCGGAGGCGCAGTGATCGTGCGACCCGACGAGATCGTGTGGATCGACGTGGCGTTGCCCCGGGACGATGTCCTCTGGGACGACGATGTAGGCCGGGCCTTCGGCTGGCTCGGGCACGTCTGGGCGGGGGCGCTCACTGACCTCGGTGTCGTCGGGGCCGAAGTGCATACCGGAGGTGTCGTGTGCGCGCCGCTGTGCCGGGCGGTGTGCTTCGCAGGCCTCGCTCCGGGCGAAGTCACCGTCGCCGGCCAGAAGGCGGTCGGCATGTCGCAGCGTCGCACCCGGTCGGGCGCCCTCTTCCAGTGTTCTTTGCTGCGGCGGTGGGACCCGGCGGCCTACGCCGAGGTTCTCGCCTTTCCTTCCGAGGCCGCGTCCGCCCTCGGCGGTGCCGCCGTCGCCTTCCCGCAGTTCTCGGTCGCGGCGGTGGAGGCCGCCTTCCTCTCCCGTCTACCCCCTCCTGCCGGCCGAACTTGAGGCAATAACGAACGGAAACCGATCGTTATTGCCTCAAGTTCGGCCGTGGAGGGCGTCGCGGAGGACGCGGACCTCGGCCTCGGCTGCGGCGGCGCGCTCGAGCGCGGCGTGCAACGCCGTCTCGGCTGCGGCGGCGCGCTCCTCGGCCCGGGCGATGAGCGTCCCGACCAGCGTGACGAGGGCATCACCGGTTTCGGTCTCGTTAGCTCGCGGGCGGGCACGACCGCGAGCGGGGGACCGGCGCGCCTTGTCGAGGACGGCTTCCACCGGCACAAGCCGTTGAGGGCCGTGCGGCCCGGCCTCTAGGCGGGAGGGAACCTCGCCTGAGCGGAACCACGCCCTCAGGGTGGAGCGGCTCACTCCCGCGGCCTCTTCCGCCTCGGCCAGGGTGACCCACCGGAGGGGCGGTGTGTCGTCGTGGGCGAACTCCTGGCGCCAGCCCTCGACGATCTCGTGGATCTCGAGCGGACCTCGGCCGTACATGTCGGGTTGAGGCGGCATGTCGGATGGATCAGGCATATCAACGAGAGGATAGCCGACAGTTGACACCCTGTCTGACAGGGTATTTGATAGGGAAATGTTCGAAAGGTTCACCGACCGAGCCCGGCGCGTGCTGGTGCTCGCGCAGGAGGAAGCCAGGCTGCTCAACCACGGGTTCCTCGGTACCGAGCACGTCCTGATCGGCCTGGTGCACGAAGGCGAGGGCGTCGCCGCCAAGGCGCTCGAGCCCTACGGGATCGGTCTCGACGACGTCCGCCAACGGGTCAAGGACCGCGTCGGGCCGAGCGGCGGAGAAGTGGTAGGCGCGCCTCCCTTCACGAGCCGCGCCAAGAAGGTGCTCGAGCTGTCCCTCCGGGAGGCGTTGAAGCTCGGTCACAACTACATCGGCACCGAGCACCTACTCCTGGGGATCCTGCGGGAGCCCGACTCGGTTGCCGCCCAGATCCTCGCGTCCTACGACGTGCCGTCGCTCGACGACGTCCGGAAGCGGGTGACCACCCTGCTGCACGGGTACCAGAGCGGTTCGGCCGCAGGCTTCACGCCGGCCGGCGCCACCCTGCGCGAACGGGCCCAGATGCAGGCGGGCAGCGAGGGTGAAGGTACCCCGACCGGGTCCCACCACTACCTGCTCGCGATCCTCGCCGACACCACATGCCTGGCCGCCCACGCGCTTCAGGCCCTCGGCGTCACCGAGGCCGCGCTACGCGAGAAGCTGGCCGAGCTCGACACCGAAGGTACGTCTGACGCCATGCCCACCCAGCGCAAGACGGTCGTCTTCGAGGTCGCACCGGGGATCACGCTGCGTGCCGATGACGAAGCCCTGCTCGAAGGGGTTGACATCGACGAGATCAAGCGCCGTCTCGGCGGAGCCTGACGAGGAATGCACAATTTCCCCTCGTTGTGGCTCAAGATGATGGGGTGGGATCTGCGCGCAGCGTCGTCGAGCAGCTGATAGCCGCCATCAACGGACGTGACCTCGAGTCGGCCAGGCGACTGATCGCGCCTGACGCTCGGGTAGTGACCGCCCAAGGCCGGCATCTCGATGCCGAGGGTCTCCGACAGCTCGTCAGTGGCACTTACGCCGCCTTCTCCGACCTCGAGATCACCGTCACCCGGTGGGTCGAGGAAGGGGAGGTCGTGGTGAGTGAAGAGGTGATGGCGGCCACGCACTCGGGTCCCTTTGCCGGCCTGGAGGCGACCGGCCGCCGGGTTGAGTTGCCGATGGTCCACGTGCATCGTGTCGTCGACGGCCAGGTCGTCGAGCGGGTCACCTACCACGACACCGCGGCCATCCTCCGCCAGCTCACCACCACGTCGGGCTGAGCCCCGGCCGCGCCCAAATTCGCGGTGGGTTAGGGCGCGCGCGGGCGAGAAGTGGTTGACCAGTGGGGCAGTGGGGCGTAAGGTGGCGCTAAGTGGCGCGAAGGGGCGACTCCCGGAGCGCACGGGCTCTGCGCCCGCACGAAGGCGACGAAGCCAGGCAGAGGCGACAAGTGGGATACAGACATGGCGCGGTTCTTCGGGAGGTACGAGCACTCCCTCGACAGCAAGGGAAGGGTGATCCTCCCCGCCAAGTTCCGCGCGCCCTTCGAGCACGCCGGCTACCTGACTCAGTACAACGACGGTTGCCTCGCGCTGTGGACGCCCGAGGAGTTCGAACGTCAGATGGTGGAGATGCAGGACCGGGCCAGCGAGGGTCGCGACGAGCGCAACCTGGCGCGGTTCTGGGCAGCCGGCACCGAGGAGATCAAGATCGACGAGCGCTCGGGTCGCATGCCCATACCGCAGCATCTGCGCGAGTTTGCGAACCTCGACAGCGACGTGCTTGTGCTCGGAGCGATCGACCGGGTGGAGCTCTGGCG
>CAZWDB010000208.1:0-4811 GCA_964632885.1 uncultured Acidimicrobiales bacterium
GGCGGCAAATGGCACGAGGACGTTCACAGCCAACTCTCAGGTTGGGCTGCGATGCTGGTCGTGTGCCGGGCGAACAGCTCCTCCTCGTCGATGACGAGGACAACCTGAGGTCGATGCTGGAAGCGGCCCTCCGCCATAGCGGTTTCGACGTGCGCTCGGTCGCGACCGGAAGGGCCGCGATCGACGCCGCCGCCGAGGTTCGGCCCGACCTGATCGTGCTCGACGTGATGTTGCCCGACCTCGACGGCTTCGAGGTGTGCCGGCGCTTGCGGACCGATGGAAGCAAGACTCCCGTCCTCTTCCTCACCGCGCGCGACACCACCGAGGACAAGGTGCGCGGCCTCACCCTCGGCGGCGACGACTACCTGGTGAAGCCGTTCAGCCTCGAGGAGCTGGTAGCCCGGATCAAAGCGGTGCTGAGGCGCGCCGGTCTCGCCCGTTCCGGCGCGGTCGTGTCGTGTGGCGATGTGGAGATGGACGACGACGCCCACCGCGTCACGCGGGCCGGTGCCGAGGTAGCTCTCTCTCCGACCGAGTACAACCTGTTGCGCTATCTGCTGGTCAACCGCGACAAGGTGCTGTCGAAGGCCCAGATCCTCGACCACGTGTGGCAGTACGACTTCGGCGGGGACGGCGGCGTGGTCGAGACCTACATCGGATATCTACGCCGCAAGATCGACAATCGCGAACCGCGGCTCATCCACACGATCCGAGGGGTGGGCTACACGGTCCGCGAGCCGCGGTCGTAGCGAGCGGGTCGGCCGGTGTCGCTGCGCGCCCGTTTGCTCGCCGCCATGGGCGTTGTCACCGTGGTGCTCGCGGTCGCGGCGGTGGTCGTCACGCGCACGACCGAGGCCCACCTCATAGGCCAGGTCGACGCCCAGCTCGCCACTGCGACTTCCGTGGGAAGGCTGCTGGGAGACCGCCCGGGCCCCGGCGCCTTCGGTGGTGGTCGGGGCGAGACCTTCGAGCGGCCCAGCCCGCTGTACGGGGCGCTGTTCGCTCCGAACGGAACGGTGCTGGCGCGGTTCACGCCGAACCTCTCCGAGGAGACGCCTCCCCTACCTGCGGTCACGGCGCCCGAGGCCTTCGAGGCGGCGCGGTCGGGGGACGGGTTCACGGTGGGGAGCGAACCTGCGGGCGTGCGTTATCGGGCGCGAGCCCAGCCGGCGCCCCGCGGCACCGTGCTCATGCTCGCCCTGCCACTGACCGACGTCGACAACGCCGTCGACCGACTGATCGCGCTCGAGCTGATCGCCACCGTGTTGATCGCGGCCGTGCTCGCCCTCGTCACCTACTGGGTTCTCCGGCTCGGCGTCAGGCCCGTCAAGCAGATGACGGCCGCCGCCGCGACCATCGCCGCCGGTGACCTCTCCCAGCGCGTGCCCGACGCCGAGGAAGGCACCGAGGCCGGCGACCTCGGTGTCGCGCTCAACCAGATGCTTGCTCGCATCGAGGAGGCGTTCGACGAGCGCACCCGGTCGGAGGAAAGACTGCGACGCTTCGTCGCCGACGCGTCCCACGAGCTGCGCACGCCCGTAACCACGATCCGGGGCTACGCCGAGCTCTACCGCGCCGGCGGGCTCCACGCCGTCGCCGACCGCGACGAGGCGATGCGGCGTACCGAGGAGGAAGCGGTGCGGATGGGCGGTCTGATCGAGGACCTGTTGCTGCTCGCCCGCCTCGACGAGGGCCGGCCTCTTCAGCGCGACCCGGTCGACCTCGCGGTGCTCGTGAAGGACGCGGTGCGCGATGCCCGAGCAGTCGACCCGTCGTTTCCTATCTCGGCGGAGGCGGACGAGGCGGTCACCGTGACCGGCGACGAGCCCCGCCTACGGCAGGTCGTGGCCAACCTGGTCGCCAACGCGCGGGTGCACACATCGCCGGGCACCGTGGTCCGCGTGAAGGCGTACCGCGACGGTGACCGGGCGCTGCTCGTCGTGGCCGATGACGGCCCTGGTATGCCGGCCGAGGTTGCCGCCCACGCCTTCGAGCGCTTCTACCGCGCCGACGCGTCCCGCGCCCGCCACCTCGGCGGGAGCGGCTTGGGGCTCGCGATCGTGGAGACCGCGGTTCGCGCCCACGGCGGGTCGGTCGCGATCGACACCGCGCCCGGCGAGGGCACGACGGTGCGGGTTGAGCTGCCGGCGAGCTGACCCTGCCAGCGGGCCTCGGCCTCCGGGATTCGGGCTGGGGGATTCGGCGCGAGGTCCCGGGCGGTTCACAGCCGGTTCTCAGGTTGGCTTGCGATGGTGACCACAGCAGCAATCGACGAACCCAGGAGGATCACGCAATGTTCAGCAGGAAGAAGGCACTAGTCGCGGCGGCACTCACTGCGTCGCTCGCCGGCGGTGGGGTGGCGGGCGCGCTGTTCGCCACGCCGGTCGTTTCGCTCGCGCACGAGTCAACCGTTGAGGCTCCCGCCGAGGGTGCCGACGCCCGCCCGCTGCACGCGCGCCACCACAGGGCCCATCGCGGCCACAGGGGCGCGATGCTCGAGGTCGCCGCGGAGGCGCTCGGCATCTCTGTCGACGAGCTGCGGGAAGCCCTACGCGACGGCAACTCGATCGCAGACGTGGCCGAGGCGGAGGGCGTCGAAGTGCAGGTCGTGATCGATGGCCTGATCGCCCATGCCGAGGAGCGGATCGAGGAGATGAGGGAGAACCTTCCCGACCGCATCACCAACCTCGTCAATCGCGAGCGCCCTCGAGCGAGCTAGCTGTGCTGGGCCACCCGCCGGCATGACACCGGCACGCACGACGCGAAACAGCCACGGCCCGAAGGTGGGGCCGTGGCTGTGTCGCGTCGCTATGGTCGGATGCTCAGTCCATCATCTCGAGGACCGGTGCGTTGAGCTGCACCGCGCCCATCGAGCCGAGGAACTCCAGATCGCCGAAGGTGAAGACTCCGCCATCGGCGGCGGTGAACCAGTAGCCGTCCTCCCGCACGAGCATGGCGACAACCGGCTCGTTGAGCTGCATGTCACCGGTGGATCCGTGGAACACGGCGGTCCCGAACGAGAACACGCCACCGTCGGCACCCAGCAGGTAGTAGCCGTTGCCGTCGGGTGTCGGTCCGAGGTCGATCACCTCGGCGTTGAGCCGCTGGTCGCCCATGGAGCCGTGGAAGGCGGCATCACCGAAGCTGAAGATGCCTCCGTCCCTAGCGACCAGCCAGTAGCCCTGGCCGCTCGGGGTGACCGACATCCCGATGATCGGCTCGTTCAGCGTTTCGGCTGACATGTCGCCGAAGTCGCCGGCGTCGCCGAAGCCACGGATGGTGCCGTCCTCCAAGGCAATCCAGTAGCCCTCGCCTGTGGGCGTCGGCTCGATCGCGATGGCGGGAGCGGAGAGCACCTCGTTGGCGAGCGAGCCGTGGAACTCGGCGTTGAAGGCGAACACGCCGCCGTCACGTGCCACGATCCAGTAGCCATCGAAGTCACTACCGCGGGTCGCGCCGCCGACGATGGGCTGGTTCAGCTGGATGTCGCCGGTGGAGCCCCAGAAGTTGCGGTCACCGAAGGTGAAGATGCCACCGTCGCCCGCCACCATCCGGTAGGCCGGGCCGCACTTGGGCTGGTCACCGCCGCCGGTGGAGGTGTTGGTGAGGATCGTTCCGATCGTGCCGACCGCCCACGCGTCCGCGGCCGCGGGTGGGGCGCTGATGCCCATCAGGTCGGCACAGTTCGGCGTCGACTGCGGAGCCCAGGTGTCGCCGCCGTCGCTGCTGCCGACGATCGTGCCGCTGTCACCGGCGACGAGCACGGTCATCTCGTCGATCGGCATTGAGACGGAGCGCAAGGTGGCGTCGCCGTCCGCGCTCATCGCGGTGAAGTCCGCGCCGTCGATCGACCTGAGCACCGTGCCTTCTGCACCGACGGCGATCTCGCGGCAGTCGCCCCCGCAGTTCGCGGTGATGCCGAACAGGTCGACGTCGGTCGGTGAGTCGGCCGGCTCGCCTGCGGTCTGGCTGGTGGAGCGGACGATGGTGCCGTCCTCACCGACTGCGGTCCACCCGCCGCCAAGATTGGAGGTCACGCCGTGGAGGTCGGCGGTGGTGCCGGTGGACCCTGCGGTGTAGTCCGCGGCAGCGCCGCACATCTGGCCCCCACTCGTCGTGCGGAGGAAGAGGCCGTTGGTGCCGGCCGCGAAGATGTCGTTGGGTCCGACGTTGCCCAGGTCGCGGATCGTCTCGGTCGTACCCGTCTCCTGCTCGCACCAGGTGGCGCCGCTGTCGTCACTGAACAGGATCGTGCCGCCGGCGCCTGCGACCCACCAGCAGTCCTGGGTGCCTCCGTCGCCGCAGAGGTCGTCGAAGCCCATGACGGCATAGAGGTCGACTGAAGTGCCCGCGTCGACGGCGGTCCATGTGTCGCCGCCGTCGTCCGTGGCGAGTGCCACGCCGTCGTTGCCGACCGCGAGGCCGTCGGTGGCCGTGACGAACTCGACGCTGTTGAGTGCCGTCGTGAGACCCGAGTCCTGTTCTGACCACCGCGTCGCGGCCAACGCGGGCGCGGCGAACGCCAGCGACGCGGCAACCAGCAACGCTGCGGCCGCGATCGCTTGGGGCAGTCTTCTCATTCTCTCTCCCTCTGAGCGGCTAATCGGTGTCCCGCCGGGACCGCCCGGATCTACCCACGGGCCTCAGCGGCTACACGCCCGATCCTCAGCGGGCGGAGACCGCAGACCGCGCGTGGTCGGTTACGAGGGCGACCCAGCGTTCCCAGTACTGCGGCGGGTAGTCGTGGCCCATTCCTTCGATGAGCTCGAAGCGCGCGCCGGGGATGACCTCGGCGGTGCGGCGGCCGCCGC
>CAZWDB010000209.1:0-4707 GCA_964632885.1 uncultured Acidimicrobiales bacterium
TCTCCAAAACCGGCGGTTGGGGGTTCGAGTCCCTCCTGCCCTGCTCCTGCGCGACCATAGGTACGGAATCCGAGCACCTCAGAAGCGCCTGAACCCGAGAATGCACAAGTGGTGATGCGCCCGTGAACCGACAGACGAAGCGGATGTTGCAGAAGCAGGGCCAGCTGGGTGCCGATGGCACCCCGGCAGCTGACGCGCGGAAGCGCCAGGCCTCGGCGCAGGAGGCTGCTCGTCGCTCCGGACGCCGCGAGCGCACCAAGCCGATGGTCTTCCTCCGCGAGGTCCGGGGCGAGCTGCGGAGGGTCGCGTGGCCGACCCGCTCCGAGGTCATCAACTATTCGACCGTCGTGCTCATCACCCTCATCGTGTTGATCGCGGCGATCTTCGTCCTCGACTTCGCCTTCGCCCGGAGCATCCTGTTCCTCTTCGAAACCCCGGCATCCTGATGAGCCTCGCTGACAACGCCGACAACCTCGACAGTGCCGAGAACACCGACAGTGCCGAGAGGGTGGAGGAACTAGACGTGCCCGTGACCGACCAGGCCACCGAGGCCGGCGAGGACACCGCGACGGTCGAGGACACCGATTCCTCGGTCGTCAGTGAGGACGACCTTTTCGACGAAGAGGCCGAGGAAGAGGTCGATGAAGCGGCCGAGGAGAGCCCCTTCGACCGGCCCGGCAGCTGGTATGTCGTCCATACCTATGCCGGCTATGAGAACAAGGTGAAGTCGAACCTCGAGAGCATGGTTGCCTCGCTGAATCTCGAGGACCGCGTGTTCGAAGTCGTCATCCCGATGGAAGACGTCATCGAGTTCAAGGGCGGCAAGAAGGTCGTCGTCCAGAAGAAGGTGTTCCCCGGCTACATCCTGGTGCGCTGCGACCTCGACGAGACGTCGTGGTTCCATATCCGGAACACCCCGGGAGTGACCGGCTTCGTCGGCCAGGGCGCCAAGCCCACGCCGCTGGCACGGCGCGACGTCGAGACGTTCCTCGCAGTGGCACCCGCCGGGGCCGAGGCGACCCAGAAGAAGACGAGGCCCCGCCTCGAGTACGAAGTGGGCGAGTCGGTCCGGGTGCGCGAGGGCCCATTCGCCGACTTCACGGGCATGATCGCCGAGATCAACGAGGACCAGCTCAAGCTCAAGGTGCTCGTCAACATCTTCGGCAGGGAGACGCCCGTCGAGCTCGAGTTCAGCCAAGTCGCCAAGTTGTAGCCAGAGAACAAGAAGAGGAATCGAATGGCCAAGAAGCGCGTCATCGCGATGGTGAAGATCCAGCTGCCTGCCGGACAGGCAACCCCCGCGCCTCCGGTTGGTACCGCGCTCGGTCCCCACGGCGTCGCCACCCCCGAGTTCTGCAAGCAGTACAACGCCGCCACCGAGAACCAGCGCGGGAGCATCATCCCCGTGGAGATCACGATCTTCGAAGATCGCTCCTTCAGCTTCGTTCTGAAGACACCGCCGACCGCGGCGCTGCTGCGTCAGACCCTCGGTATCGACAAGGGCGCCGAGACATCCGGACGGGAGACCGTCGGCACCGTCACCCAGAAGCAGCTTGCCGACATTGCCCAGATCAAGATGCCCGACCTGAATGCCAACGACCTCGACGCCGCCAAGAAGCAGGTTGCCGGCACGGCGCGGTCGATGGGTATCAAGGTCGCTGACTGAGGAAGGCCCACACCATGGCCACCAAGACCAAGAAGCGCACCGACGCCCTTGCCCGGTTCGACCGGCAAGAGTTGTACGGCCCGGCCGAAGCGGTCGACCTCGTCAAGAGCGTCAGTGCCGCAGGCTTCGACGAAACCGTAGAGCTGGCAGTACGGCTCGGTGTCGATCCCCGCAAAGCCGACCAGATCGTCCGCGGCAACGTGTCGTTGCCGGGCGGAACCGGTCAGACAACTCGGGTGGCGGTGTTCGCCTCCGGCCCGGCCGCCCAGGAAGCGCGTGACGCCGGTGCCGACGTAGTCGGAGCCGACGACCTCGTCGAGCGGGTCCAGGGTGGATTCCTCGAATTCGACGGCGCGATCGCGACACCCGAGATGATGGGCATGGTCGGTCGCGTCGCTCGCGTCTTGGGGCCCCGCCGGCTCATGCCCAACCCGAAGGACGGCACGGTAACCAGCGACGTCGGTAAGGCCGTGGCCGAGATGAAGGGCGGGAAGGTCACCTTCCGTACCGACAAGTTCGGCATCATCCACGTGGCTGTCGGCAAGGCGAGCTTCGACCAGAAGGCACTGCTCGACAACATCCGTGCGGTGATCGACGAACTACAACGCTCCAAGCCCGCGGCGGCGAAGGGCCGCTACATCCGTTCGATCACGCTGTCATCCACCATGGGACCGGGCGTGAAGGTCGACCCCGGCCGGCTCAAGGAGATGGCCGACGAGGTGGTTGCCGCCTCGTAGTAGTCTGCTGGCCACAATTGCATCTTTCGCTGTAGACCTCCGGTGCTGTGCAGCCGAAGGGGCCTTCGGGCCCGCCCGAGCAGGCGAACCTCTCTCCTGGAGACGTTCGCGGCGCGGACGTCTTTTTTTGTCCCACGACGTGAGAACGATCAGGAGGGAGGAACCCTGCTCGACAAAGTCAGACCCGAGAAGGTTGCCGTAGTCGAGGAGGTCCGGGCGCGCCTGGCCGGCTCGGATGCCGCCATCCTCACCGAGTACCGCGGCCTGAAGGTCGCCGAGATCTCTCAGCTTCGCCGCGACCTCCGCGCCGCCGGCGGCGACTACAAGATCTACAAGAACAGCCTCGTGCGCTTCGCCACCGAGGAGCTCGGCCTCACCGAGCTCCATGAGCTCCTGGTCGGACCGACGGCGATCGCCTTCGTCGACGGTGACGCTGTCAACGTCGCCAAGGCGCTCCGTGACTTCGCACGCACCAACCCGAACCTGGTGGTGAAGGGCGGTGTGCTCGGCGACGCCATCCTCACGAGCGAGCAGGCAACCGCGCTCGCCGCGATCCCGCCCCGCGAGGAGCTGCTCTCCCGGCTGGCGGGCGCGTTCGCTGCGCCGATGCAGCAGTTCGCCGGCCTCCTCCAGGCAGTTCCCCGCCAGATGGCCTACGCGCTGGCAGCCCTGGTCGAGAAGGGCGGCGCGGGCGAGGCACCCGCTCCCGCCGAGGCGCCGGCCGAGGCACCCGCGCCGGCTGCGGCAACCGCACCGGCCGAAGCGACCGAGCCCGTTGACGCGGCCGAGCCCGTTGACGCGGCCGAGCCCGTTGAGGCGACTGAGCCGGCTGAGGCAGCGGCACCAGCCGAAGCCACCCGAGAGACCGAAGACACCGAAGAGAAGGAAGAGGAGTAATTCCAATGGCAACCAAGGCAGAGATTCTCGATTCGATCGCGGAAATGACCGTGCTGGAGCTGTCGGAGCTCCTGAAGGAGTTCGAGGACCGCTTCGGCGTCACCGCGGCCGCGCCCGTCGCCGTCGCAGCCGCCGGCGGCGGAGCTGCACCCGCGGCTGAGGCAGCCGAAGAAGCCGACGAGTTCGATGTCGTGCTCACCGGCGCCGGCGACAAGAAGATCCAGGTGATCAAGGAGGTGCGGGCCCTCACGAACCTCGGTCTCAAGGAGGCCAAGGACCTCGTTGACTCGGCGCCGAAGCCGGTTCTCGAGAAGGTCACCAAGGAAGAGGCCGAGAAGGCCAAGGCCGCCCTCGAGGGTGCGGGCGCCGCGGTCGAGCTCAAGCCCTAATTCCAGCTCGCGGTCCGTCTCGAACGGAGCGTCGCGCTCCGTTCGAGACCACAGGCGGGTGTCCCGGAAAGCCTCGACCTTGCCGACTGTGCTCGAAGCGGTGTGATCTGACCCGTCCGCGCGGAATTAACCCCGCTCCGAGCACACTGGCGCCGAAGCTCGCCGGCCAGCCGGTCAGCGCGCACAGCTCCGTCAGGATCACGCTCTTCTCCTTCTTCGGCGCCCGCCGGTACCGGGCGGCCAACACCCTGGTCACAGCTTTGCGTTCGGCCATCGAAAGCCCCACCGAGACGCCTTTCGCTCGTCAACACGACGAAGCTGAGCGTGCCCGTTGGCGGACATTTCCCAGATGAGGCAACGAAACCCGTTCCCGGACATCTTTGATGAGTCAACTCGAAGCCTTGACGGGTAGGGTCGCTTCGCCGTACCCTCTTCCCAACCTCCCAGAAGGGACACGCCGAACTCGGCACCCATAGTTTTTGGGGTCCCGAAATGGGGGTTGTCATGTGGGCGCGCCGTGCCCTAAGCTGGCGTGTTGCCGTGCCCCCGCCCCTCGCGTCCCCCTCGCGCTTGTCGTTGATCACTCGCGCCCGGGCAGCCGGAGGGTTGCTGTCGGCACCGGCAACTCCGCTCGTATCGACCGAGGAGTAGGCCCTTGCCCACTCGTTCCACCATCAGGGAACGTTTCTCCTTTGCCACGCTGGCCGAGGTTCTGCCGTTGCCGGACCTCATCTCCATCCAGCGCGACTCCTTCAAGTGGTTCCTGGATCAGGGCCTCGCGGACACGTTCCGCGACATCAGCCCGATCGAGGACTTCACCGGTCAGCTTCGTCTCGAACTCGAGTTCGATCCGACCGATCTCGATCTGCGCCCCCCTCCGAAGTTCTCGGTGGAGGAGTGCAAAGAGAAGGACATGACCTACTCCGCGCCGATCTTCGTGCGCGCGCGCTTCATGAACGCCAGCACCGGCGAGATCAAGGAGCAGACGGTCTTCATGGGGGACTTCCCGATGATGACC
>CAZWDB010000210.1:0-4704 GCA_964632885.1 uncultured Acidimicrobiales bacterium
GAACTTGAGGCAATAACGATCGGAATCCGATCGTTATTGCCTCAAGTTCGGGCCGTCAGAGGGTCCAGCGGGGCTGGCCGAAGCGGTAGCCCACCGAGCGGACGGTCTGGATCAGGTTGGCGTTCTCCTCGCCGAGCTTGGCGCGGAGGCGCCGCACGTGGACGTCGACGGTGCGGGCGCCGCCGTAGTACTCATAGCCCCAGACCCGGCTGAGCAGGATCTCGCGCGTGAAGACCTTGCCCGAGTTGACGGCAAGGAACTTCAAGAGCTCGTACTCCATGAACGTGAGGTCGAGGGGTCGTCCGGCGATGGCGGCCTGGTAGGTCTCGAGGTTGAGCACGAGCGGCCCGTACTCGACCAGCTCCGGCCCGCTCCCCTGTCCGGCGCGCCAGAAGAGATGACGCAGGCGCGCCTCGAGCTCCCGCGGATGGAACGGCGTGAGGCAGAAGTCGTCGTAGAGGTCGTCACGGAGTTCGAGGTCGCCGAGCTGCGCGCCGGACACGAGCACGAGCAGCGGCTCCACCGGCGCGTCCCGGCGGCGCAACCCCCGACACATGTTGAAGCCGCCGTCGGGGTCGTCCGCAGCGCACACGATCGCGCCCGACCAGCCGTCGGTCGGCGCGGCCCGCACCGCGTCCTCGGGGGAGGATGCCGCCTTCCAGTGGTAGCCGGCGAGATCGAGCGTCTGGGCCAACTCCGGCGGCGGGGGGTCGGGGAAGACGAGCAGGGGGTCCATGAGGGCGAACTCCGTCACGTCACAGGCGGGAGAAGTAGCGATCGAGTTCGAACTGGGTGACCTGCGTCTTGTAGGCGGCCCACTCCTCCCGCTTGTTCCGCAGGAACCACTCGAAGACGTGTTCGTTGAGTGTCTCTGCAACCAACTCGGACCGCTCCATCTCCTCGAGCGCCTCAGACAGTGACCCGGGCAGGGTCGTGATGCCCTCCGCCATCCGCTCCTCGGCCGTCAGCTCGTAGAGGTTCACCGGCGTCTCCGCGGGCAGTTCGTAGCTCTCCTCGATCCCCTTGAGCCCGGCCGACAGCACGAGGGCGAACACGAGGTACGGGTTGCACGCGGGGTCGGGCGCGCGGAACTCGATTCGTGTCGAGTCCTTCTTGCCCTTCTTGGCATGGGGGACGTTGACGACGACCGAACGGTTGTTGCGTGCCCACGCCACGTAGATCGGGGCTTCGTAGCCGACGACGAGGCGCTTGTAGGAGTTGACCCACTGGTTCGTGACGGCGGTGATCTCGCGGGCGTGGCGCAGGAGGCCGGCGATGAAACCCCGGGCGACCTTCGACAGACCGTGGGGGTCGCCAGGATCGTGGAACGCGTTGGTCTCGCCCTCGAAGAGGGAGAAGTGGGTGTGCATGCCGGATCCCTGCACGCCCGCGAGGGGCTTCGGCATGAAAGTGGCATGCACGCCGCGCTGCTGGGCGATCTCCTTCACGATCATCCGCACCGTCATGATCGAGTCGGCCATCGTCATGGCGTCGGTGTAGCGGAGGTCGATCTCGTGCTGGCTGGGCGCGTCCTCATGCTGGCTGTACTCGACCGGTATGCCCATGTCCTCGAGGGTGAGGATCGTGCGCTTGCGCAGCTCGCTTGTGGGGTTGGCGACGGTCAGGTCGAAGTAGGACCCGTTGTCGAGGGTCTCGAGCGGCTTCCGCGGGTCAGCGTCGCCGAAGTAGAAGTACTCGATCTCGGGCGCGGCGAAGAACGAGAAGCCCTTCTCGCGAGCCCGGTCGAGCGCGCGCCTGAGGACATGGCGAGGGTCACCGTCGAAGGCCGTCCCGTCGAGGTTGAGCACGTCGCAGAAGACGCGCGCGACGACGATGTCGTCGTGGTGGCGGAGGATCTCGAAGGTCCTCGGGTCGGGCCGGGCGAGCATCTCGGCTTCCTGGACGCGGCTGAAGCCGTCGACCGCGGACCCGTCGAAGGTCATGCCTTCCTCGAGCGCGTTCTCGAGCTCGGCGGGCGTGATGTTCACAGCCTTGGGGCTTCCGAGGACGTCGGTGAACCAGAGCTGGATGAAGCGGACGCCTCGCTCTTCGACGGTTCGGAGCACGTAATCCTGGGGCGTTTCCATGACCCTCCCAGTTTCGCAGCCTTGAGCGGTCGGGCGCGGGCCGCCCACGGCTGGTTCACACTCCGTTCACACAAACGAGACAGGAGAGAAACGATCGACTGCGAATCTCCACTCATGAGCTACCGCGCGGAATACATCTGGATCGACGGGAGTGAGCCCACCCAGCTCCTCCGCTCCAAGACCAAGGTGCTCGCCGACGGCGAGGCGCCTCCCATCTGGGGCTTCGACGGCTCGAGCACGAACCAGGCGCCGGGCAGCGCATCCGACTGCGTGCTGCAGCCCGTCTTCACCTGCCCGGACCCGCTCCGGGGCGGCGACAACATCCTGGTCCTGTGCGAGGTTCTTCTCACCGACATGGCCCCCCACCCCACCAACCGCCGCGCCGAACTGTCCCCCGTGGCCGGCCGCTTCTCCGACCAGGAGCCCATCTTCGGCATCGAGCAGGAGTACACCCTCTTCAAGGGATCGCGGCCTCTCGGCTTCCCCGAGCACACCGGCTACCCCGGTCCCCAGGGCCCCTACTACTGCGGTGTCGGCATGGACGACGTCTATGGCCGTCCGCTGGTGGAAGCCCACCTCGATGCCTGCCTCCGCGCCGGGCTCAGCGTCTCGGGCATCAACGCCGAGGTCATGCCGGGCCAGTGGGAGTTCCAGGTCGGGCCCCTGCCGCCGCTCGAGGTGTCCGACCAGCTGTGGGTTGCGCGCTGGCTGCTGCACCGCATCGGTGAGGACTTCGGCATCTCCGCCACCCTCGACCCCAAGCCCGTCCGAGGCGACTGGAACGGCGCCGGCGCCCACACCAACTTCTCGACCAACGCGATGCGCGAGAACTACGACGCCATCATCACGGCGTGCGAGGCGCTCGCCAAGAACTGGGAGAGCCACATCCACAACTACGGCGACGGGGTCGAGCACCGTCTCACGGGCCAGCACGAGACTGCACCGTGGGATGCCTTCTCCTACGGCGTGTCCGACCGCGGCGCCTCGGTGCGCATCCCGTGGCAGGTCGAGCGGGACGGCAAGGGCTACATCGAAGACCGCCGGCCCAACGCCAACTGCGACCCCTACGTCGTGACGAGGCTCATCGTCGATACCTGCTGCTCCGCGCTCGACCCATCCGTCGCCGCGTCGGCTCAATCGACCAACGCCAGCTCTGTCTCCTAAGGTTCGCCGGTACCCGCTCTCGCACCAATAAGAGGAGTCCCATGGAGGAGCGCACCCCGGCCGATGTCCTTGCCCTCGCCCAGTCCGAAGGCATCGAGATCGTCGATTTTCGGTTCTGCGACCTGCCCGGTCTCATGCAGCACTTCTCGGTCCCCGTCGGCCAGCTGACGGAGGACGCCTTCGAGGAGGGCTACGGATTCGACGGCAGCTCGATCCGAGGGTTCCAGGAGATCCAGGAGTCGGACATGATCCTCATGCCCGATCCCAACACGGCGATCATCGACCCGTTCCGCCAGCACAAGACCCTCAACCTCAACTGCTTCGTGCAGGACCCGGTCACCGGCGAGAGCTACACGCGCGACCCGCGCTATGTCGCCCAGAAGGCCGAGGAGTACCTGCAGACGACCGGCATCGCCGACACCGCCTACTTCGGTCCGGAGGCGGAGTTCTTCATCTTCGACGACGTGCGGTTCTCCCAGGATCAGCGGTCGGCCTTCTACCAGGTCGACTCGATCGAGGGCATCTGGAACTCCGACCGCGACGAGCAGCCGAACCTCGGCTTCAAGCCGCGCTACAAGGAGGGCTACTTCCCCGTCCCACCGATGGATCACTTCCAGGACCTCCGGTCCGAGATGGTGATCGCCATGCAGGCGCTCGGCCTCGAGATCGAGGTGCAGCACCACGAGGTGGGCACGGCCGGGCAGGCCGAGATCGACATGAAGTTCGACACGCTCCTGTCGATGGCCGACAAGCTCATGCTCTACAAGTACGTGGTGAAGAACGTCGCCCGCGCCAACGGCTACTCGGCGACCTTCATGCCGAAGCCGCTGTTCCAGGACAACGGGTCGGGCATGCACACCCACCAGTCGCTGTGGCAGGGCGGCGAGCCGCTCTTCTACGCGGAGACCGGGTACGCAGGCCTGTCCGACCTCGGCCGGTGGTACATCGGCGGGCTCCTCAAGCACGCGCCCGCGGTCCTCGCGTTCGCGGCGCCGACCACGAACTCGTACAAGCGGTTGGTGCCCGGCTACGAGGCACCCGTCAACCTCGTCTACAGCCAGCGGAACCGGTCGGCCTGCTGCCGCATCCCTCTGTACTCCAAGAGCCCGAAGGCCAAGCGGGTCGAGTTCCGGTGCCCCGACCCGAGCTGCAACCCGTATCTCGCCTTCTCCGCCATGCTCATGGCCGGCCTCGACGGGGTGCAGAACCGGATCGAGCCTCCCGACCCCGTCGACAAGGACCTCTACGACCTGCCACCCGAGGAGCTCGCCCAGGTGCCGCAGGTTCCCGGCAGCCTCGACGAGGCCATCGCCGCCCTCGAGGCCGACAGCGACTTCCTCAAGGCCGGAGGCGTCTTCACCGACGACCTCATCGACACGTGGATCGCGTACAAGCGCGAGCGCGAGATCGACGCCGTCCGCCTGCGCCCCCACCCGTGGGAGTTCATGCTCTA
>CAZWDB010000211.1:0-4698 GCA_964632885.1 uncultured Acidimicrobiales bacterium
GGGCCGATCGGGGTCGTCACTGCATTCGAGGGATCGATCCTCAGCAAGGTCGAGCCCTCGACTGCGTACAGGGTGCCGTCGGGGCCGAAGGTGAGGCCGGTGATGTCGGTGTGCCCCGTCTGCCCGATCACCGTGGTCTCCCCTGTTGTCAAGTCGACAGACGACAAGAATCCTGTCTTGCTCTTCCCTCCATGCCACGGCGGATGCGCATCAGGAGCGATATACGGGTTCCCGACGGTGTAGCCGACGACCTTGCCGTCATCCGAAGCACCCCGCACCGGGAACGCCGCCACCAGCGGCACCGCCAACACCGCGGCGGCCACAACCGCGACCGCCCTCTTGTAACCCGCCTTTGTCATTGCAATCAACCTCCTAGCTTTGGTCCGCCTCCACGCTTTCCGCCTTGAATCCGCCGCCACGGCGGATTCAAGGCGGCAAGGTCAACTACGGGAGTGGGGCGGGCGTAAGCCGTTCGCCGAAGTCCCACGCGTGGCCGGCGCTCCCGTACCAGTCGACGTCGAACGGAATCAGGCCGCCGTTGTCCAAGACACCGACACCGCCGTTGGCACCCTTCCAATCACCAGTGCCCGTCACATCGACGATCCCGGTGACGCTCGGGCCCTCCCCGGACTCGTCACCAGGCTCGACCCCGAAGATGCGGATCGCCCCAGTGGCCAGGTTGTCGGGATGACTCGCCGGAACGGTCGTCTTGAGCCCGACTCCGTCTTCCGTGCCCGGTTCGAACGTGCAATCCTCGTCACGGGTCGACAGCTCGCTCTCCCACTCCGAGACGTCGAAGTTGATGTCGGCGTTCAGGTCGATGTCGCCCACGCAGAACCTCGGGACGTTCCACTCGCGGTACGCCTTGGCGATCGTCTCGCTGGTCGTGAGACTCACCACGTTGATGTAGTACAGCAACGAGCCATCGGCCTGATACTCGGATGGAGGCTGCACGAGGAGTGCGCCCCACAGCTGGCCGGCGCTCTCGTTCTTCTTCGGCCCGTCACATTCGGTGATGACCGTAATGAAGGTCGCCCGGCCCTCGGGGACCGGTCCCCCGATGCCGGTGTGGTGGAAACCATCCGGCATGTAGGGCTCCGCCTCGCTGGCCGGCATGGTGAAGGCTGCGTATTGCTCGTCGCAGTCCTTCAACACGATCTCTTCTGTCGTGGCGCCCGCCGGCACCGTCACGGCACCGGCCGCGGCGATCGACACCGCGGCCAGCAAAGCCAGGACAACTCGTCTCTTCGACATGATCTCTCCCCAGGTGTGGTGTGTGCTCACCCAAGGCGTTCAATTCCCCGCGATTCCGTTCATCCGCCGATGAACTTGAGGCAATAACTGTCGAATTTCGACAGTTATTGCCTCAAGTTGTCACGTGCGTAGTTTTTCCAGTACGCCATGAACGCGCTGTCCATCGCCTTCTGCCACAGGTCGGGATCGGGGCCGGCTTCGCCGAGCCGGCTGAGCTCCGCTTCGGCGAACCGCAGGTAGCTCTCGGGCGTCTCGTACACGTACCAGCCGGCCGCGGGCGGGAACCGAGTGAGGAGATCGTTCATCGACGCGAACGCCTCGCGAGCCCGCGCCTCGTGGTCCTTGCGCTCGGCACCACTCGCGGCGAGCGCGGCCTTGACTTCGGCCCGCACCAGCGGGCCGAACACGCAGATCTTCGTCGCTTCTCGTGCGGGGTGTACCTCGACCGCCAGGTACTCGGAGGCGAGGGCGTGCGCGTCGTCGAGACGCCCGTCGTCGGCCGCGACGTCGGCACTGAGCGAAAAGAACTCGTGGAAGTTACGAGGTAGCACGCCGTGGGCCCGCCACTCCTCCACATCGGACCGGGCGTCGTCGAGCCGGCCCTGCATCCAGCGGAGCGAGCCGCGGAGGTGGAGGACCCACGCGCGGACAATGCCTTCGAGCTCGGCGGTGTCGACCTGACTGAGGGCGGAGTCGAGGAGCTCCCAGTCGCCGGACTGGAGGTTCAGATAGCCCAGGTAGCCCGCGATCCGCATGTAGCCGTAGCTGCCCGGGGGCTCCTTCACCCAAAGCGGCAGTACTTCCTCGACGACCTCCTGAGCCTCGTCGACGCGCCGGGCGAAGAACAGAGCCTCCAGCAGTTCCGGATACGTGTCGCCCGCCCCCGCGCCCAGCTCCTTCCCGATGGCAAGCGCTTCCCGCAGTTCTCCCACCGCACCGTCGACGTCGCCGGCCTTCGCGAGGTTGTTGCCGAGCCATTGGCGCGCCATGCACTGACCGGGGAGTTCGCCGACGGCCTCTGCCGTCGCGACCGCGGCTCGCGCCGCTGCCACCGCGTCGCTCGGGTCGGTCCGCACGCTGAGCCCGAGCGCGTGGGCGTACACGGTGAGGATGCTCGTCTTGAGCGATGAGGGCTCCTCGTCCGCCACCAGCTCGGTCGCCCGATGGGCCTCGCCCAGCCCCCGTTCCTGGTCGTCGGAGATGATGAGTATCGAGGCGAGCAGCGTGCGCAGGCCAGCCTCTCTCGCCGGCGCCAGCAGGTCGCTCCGGCTGAGAGTCTCACTGAGGATCCTCACCGCGTGGCCGAGATGCCACGTCTGACCCCAGTAGGTGGCGAGCTTCTCCGTCAAGAACGCTGCGCCTGCACCGTCGCCGCGAGCCAGTGTCCAGTCGAGCGCCGCCTGAAGGTTGTCGCGCTCGGTACCGAGAGGGTCCATCAGCTCCTGCGGCGCGCCACCGAGCGCGCCCTGCCCACCGCCCTGAAACATGCGGGAGTAGTGGTCGTAGTGGCGCCGGCGAACCTCGTCGACCTGTGCTGCTCCCTGCGCGACGAGGCGGCGATGCGCGTACTCCCGGAGGGTCTCGAGCAGCCGGCACCGCGAGGTCCCCAGCGTCGTCTCTTGCGGGCTGACGAGCGACTTGTCGACGAGGTCGGTCAGCAGGTCGAGGGCGTCCTCGGCCCGAACGAGGCCTCCGGTACAGACGTCCTCGACGGCGTCGATGGTGAACCCACCGGCGAAGACCGACAAGCGTTCGAACAGCGTGCGCTCTTCCGGAGAGAGAAGCTCATAGCTCCAGTCGATGGTCGCCTCCAGCGTCTGCTGGCGGCGCTGGGCGCTGCGACCGCGCGCGAGGAGCCGGAACCGGTCGGCGAGGCGCGCCTCGAGCTGGTGGACATCGAGCACTCTCAGCCGGGCGGCCGCCAACTCGATCGCAAGCGGTATTCCTTCGAGCTGCTCACAGATACGTGCGATCAGCGGAAGGGTGTCGGCTGACACCGACAGCGACGGACTGACCGCACGGGCCCGGTCGACGAAGAGGTCGACACCATCTTCGTCGAGGGGAGGGACCGCGCACACCGCCTCACCCGCGATCCCCAACGCCTGCCGGCTCGTGGCAAGGACCGTGAGTTGAGGGCAGGCGCCCGTGGCCGACTCCGCCAGGTCCGCGGCAGCGTCGAGGACGTGCTCGCAATTGTCGAGCACCAACAGCAGCTCCCGCGCCGCGAGGTAGTCGAGCAGACGTCGCCGGATCCCCTCCGAGCTCGATCCCGGTGGCCGCACGCCGAGCATCGCGGCGACTTCGTTCACGACCCCCTCGGGGTCCGACCGGCCGGACAGGTCCACGAACCAGACGCCGTCGGGATAGCGATCCAGCGCGTCGGCCGCGAGCCGCAAAGCGAGGCGCGTCTTGCCAATGCCGCCTAGTCCCGTGAGGGTGACGAGCGGCTCATCGTGGAGGAGCTTGACGAGATCCCTCCGCTCCTGGTCGCGGCCGACGAACCGGGTGAGCTGGACGGGCAGGTTGTTCGGCCTGGCCGCGAGCGTGCTGAGCGGCGCGAACTCCTCCGGAAGGTCGGGGGCGAGCAGTTGGTAGAGCCGTTCAGCGCGACCGAGGTCGCGGAGCCGGTGCTCACCCAGATCACGCAGATCCATCCCGGCGGGTAACCGGTCGACGACGAGCGACCGGCAGGCTTCCGAGACCACGACCTGGCCGCGCCAGGCGGCGCGGGCGAGCTCGGATGTGTGCTGGATGTCCAACCCGATCCACTGATCCGCGACCCGGCGAGCCTCGCCCGCGTGGATGCCGATGCTCGGCCGCGGCTGCACACCTTCCGGAACCGGCGCCGCGGCGACGTCGAGTTGCACCTGCCGGCTCGTCTCGAGGGCGGCGGCCGCATTCGGGACGACCACCGAGATCTGCGGCCCCTCGGCAGTGGCGACCTCGCCTCCGTGAGAGGCGGCGGCGGACGCGACCAGTTCGCGAGAGGTGTCGAGTGACGACGCATCCTCGGTGTCGCCGAGGTCGACTGAGAGCACCACAACCGTTTCTGGCACGGAAGGCGGCGCCAGTCCGGCCACCAGGCGCGCCGCTGATGCCGGACGGCGGGCGGGATCGACGGCCAGACCGGCCGCCAACGTTTCCCGCACCCGCTCGCGGGCCTCGTGCGGGACCCCTGTCCAGTCGGGCTCCGCGAGGCCGGGGAGCCTCCCCGTCAGGAGCTCGTGGGCCGTCACCGCGAGGGCGTAGACGTCGGCTGCGGGAGTCACCTTTCCGAGAGCGAGCTCTGGGGCCCGGTAGGCGGGTGTCGCCGCGTAGTGCGGGTCGCCACGCGACTGGGCAACGCCGAAGTCGACGAGCACTGCCTGCCCTTGGGCGTCGAGGACGATGTTGGCGGGCTTCACGTCCTGGTGCACGAGCGGTGGCTCGTGGCGGTGAAGGTGA
>CAZWDB010000212.1:0-4666 GCA_964632885.1 uncultured Acidimicrobiales bacterium
CCGAACTTGAGGCAATAACGAACGGATTCCGTGCGTTATTGCCTCAAGTTGGCGGCGGGGAGGCGGGCGACAGGTCGGCGGTGGGGAGGTCGGCGAGACCGTCGACGTAGGTGACACGGTTGGTGCGCACTGCCGGCACACGGGCCCCGGAGGTGAGGACACCGACGAGGTTGAGTGGATCCGCGCCCGAGAGGTGGACGGTCTCGCCGGTGCGGGCCGCCTTGCGCACGGCGCGGAGCTGTTCGACCGCGGCGGGGAGGGCGTATTGCTCACCTACGAAGCCGTTGACGAAGCGGCCGCCGCGGATCGTGCCGCGCGCCTCGAGCCGGCGGAAGGCCCAGAGCAGCTCGCGCCAGGGGACCGCGAGGGTCTCCCGTACGAGCAGATCGCGGACTACTACACCCCATCGCGCGAGCAACTGCTCAGCCACGGCTTCGGCGAGGAGGTCGGCGTCGTCGACGGGCGTTACCGGCGGGACGAGGGTCCATCGGCCCTCGGCCCCGGCTCGGATGCCCGCGCCGCGCCGAAGGCCGCGCCGGCGCGGGGACTGTCGCCGTTCCCACCGGGTGCGGGCGGAGAAGAGACTGCGGATCGCGTGGAACCCGTCGGCGGTGACGAGGCCGCGGGCGACCGCCTCCCACAAGCCCTCCTCGACCTCGACCGGCAGGCGGCCGACCGCCGCGACGAGGTCGCCGTGGAATTGCGCACCACCGGTGCGGAGTGCGGCCAGCACCTCGGCGGCGACCCCCTCGGTTGGTATGGCCGGACCGGCGCCGCCACGCGCGGCCTGCAGCAGCCAGCCCTGGTCGGCCCGGATGAGGAAGCTGAGTGGCGTCGCCCGCGACGGTGACCGCCGGCCGCCGTTCGGCCCGCTGCCGTTCGGCCCGCTGCCGTTCGAACCGCGTTCGGAACCGGCGCCGTCGGGAACGAGTCCGAGCCGCGCCCACGCGACCTCACCGGAGAGGCACAGGTCGTCGAGCCACTCGCGCCGGTAGCCGTCGATTCGGGTCGGCAGCACCGACTCCTCCCATGCGGCCGCGGGGACCTCGAACCCTTGGAGCTGCTCGACGACCGCAAGGACGCCCCGCCGTCCTTCCCGCTGGGTGCCCGGCGCCACGTGCTGCCACCGCAGGAGGAACCGCATGAAGTCTTGGGGCGTGACCGGCTCGATCTCACGGCGGAGCCGCCGCTGGGTGTAGGAATGGATGCGCGCCAGCAGACGGCGAGCGCACCACTGCTCGCCCGCGTCGCGGTCGAAGGAGCCCCGCACGGCGAAGCCTTCGCTCTCGAGCTGGGCGAGCGCGATCTCGGCATCGCCGGCGGTGAGGGCAGCACGTTCGGCGAGGATCGCGCTCGTGACCGGTCCGGTGATCTCCAGGTGGCCCCGGACGATGGCGACGGCGGCCGCATCGGGCTCGGACGCCATGAGGGTGCGGCTCTCGGTCGCGCACCACATCGCCTGACCGCGGAGCTCGAGGATGCCCGCCCGTCCGGCGGCGACGAGGTCGTCGAACCAGTCTTCCCACTCGGGCACGGGTTGCAGCACGACGACCGACAACAACAGGTCGTGGAGCTCGTCGGGGTTACGGAGATCGGGAGCCGCCTCGGCGCGCACCCGCTCGATCGCGTCGGGGTCGAGACGCCCGAGGTCGCGTGCGTCGACGGGAAGGCCCCGCCGGAGTTGCACCGATCGGGTGCGGCGTTCCTCCAGGGGCGCGTCGTCGAGGAAGGTGAAGGGCCGGCCGTTGAGGATCTCGTGGGATAGGGGTGAGGCCTCGGTGGTGTCGCGGAGGTGCACGGTGACGGCGCCGGTCTCGATCCCGGCGACGAGCTCGCGGAGGCCGTCGACGTCCATAGCCTCGTGCAGGCAGTCGTACATGGTCTGCCGGACGAGCACATGGTCGGGGATCTCGATCGGTCCCGACACGTTCTCCTGGCACGCCGCGAGCGACGGAAACACCGCGGCCATGAGGTCGTCGGCTTCCATCCGCTGGATGGGCGGAGGGTTGCGACGTCCGCCGCGGAACCGGAGCACTGCGAGGGCCCGGTTGAGGTTCCAGCGCCAGCGCGCCGTGAACATCGGGGACGCCAGGACCGCCTGCGACAGCACTTCTTCGACCGTGTTCGACGAGAGGAACTTGGGCACGTCGGCCAGCGGGAAGCTGTGTTGCGGCCCCAGTGACAGGACGACGGCGTCGTCGGACGCGGCCGCTTGCAACTCGAAGTCGAAGGTCTTGCAGAAGCGCTTGCGCAACGCGAGCCCGAGGCCTCGGTTGATGCGTCCTCCCAGAGGCGCGTGGACGACGAGCTGCATGCCGCCGGTGTCGTCGAAGAAGCGCTCGAGGACGAGCTCGTCACCGGTCGGCATCACCCCGAGGGCGGTGCGCCCCGCGCCGAGATAGTTGACGATCATCGTGGCGGCGTCGTCGCCGAGACCACAGGCGCGGGCAAGCCAGCGCCTCGCCTCCTCGGGCTCGTCGGCGAGCAGGAGACGGTCGACCTCGGCTCGCAGGGCCGATACTTCGTCGGAGAGTTCGGCAGTCCGCGAGGGAGCCTCGCCGAGCCAGAACGGGATGGTGGGCGGGAGCCCGGCGGCGTCGGCGACCCTCACCTTGCCCGGTTCGATGCGGCGGATACGCCATGACGTGGTGCCGAGCAGGAATATGTCGCCCGCCATACTCTCGATGGCCCAGTCCTCGTTGACGGTGCCCACGAACGTGTCGTCGGGCTCCGCGACGACGCGGTAGTCGCCGACCTCAGGGATGGCGCCTCCGGAGGTGAGAGCCGCGAGCCGGGCGCCGCGCCGGCCGCGCAACTTGCCGTTGACCGCGTCGCGGTGCACGTAGGCAGCGCGACGTCCCCGGCCCGTTTGGATCCCTTCCGAGACGAGCTCGACCACGTCGTCGTAGTCGTCGGCCGACAGGCTCGCGAAGGGTGACGCTCGCCGGGCGAGCGCATAGAGAGCCTTCTCGTCCCATTCCTCGGCAGCGCACTCCGCCACGATCTGCTGGGCGAGGATGTCGAGGGGAGCCACCGGCGGGAGAAGCGCGTCGAGGCGTCCGTCGCGGATGCCCTTGAGCAGAGCGGCGCACTCGACGAGTTCGTCGCGGCTCGTCGGGTAGAGGCGGCCTTTCGGCGTCCCCGTGCGACTGTGGCCCGATCGGCCCACCCGCTGCAGGAAGGTGGCGATGCTGCGAGGCGACCCGATCTGACAGGCGAGCTCGACCGGGCCGATGTCGATGCCCAACTCGAGGGACGCGGTTGCGACGAGCGCGCGTAGATCGCCGGCGCGCAGCCTCGTCTCCACTCGCAGCCGGCGTTCCTTCGAGAGGCTGCCGTGGTGGGCCGACACCTTGTCGTCTCCCAACCGTTCGGAGAGAAGGTGGGCGACCCGCTCCGCCATGCGGCGCGTGTTCACGAAGACGAGGGTCGTGCGGTGGTCGACGACGAGCTTGGCGATGTGGTCGAGGATCTCGCCCATCTGCTCGGCCGAGGCGACTGCCTCCAGCTCGCCGTCGGGAAGCTCGATCGCGATGTCGAGGTGGCGTTGGTGGCCGGTGTTGATCACCGTGCACCGGGGGTTGCCGTCGGCGTCGTCTCGGTCGGGCCCGGCGCCGACGAGTAGCCGGGCAACCGTCTCGATCGGTCGCTGCGTGGCCGAGAGGCCGATCCGGACGGGAGAGGTGTGACACACGTGCTCGAGGCGTTCGAGGGTGAGCGCGAGGTGCGAGCCCCGCTTGTCGCGCGCTACCGCGTGGATCTCGTCGACGATCACCGTGGTGACCGACCGCAGCATCTCGCGGGTGCGCTCCGCCGTCACGAGCAGATAGAGCGACTCCGGCGTGGTGATAACGAAGTGCGGCGGTCGCCGCACCATCGCGGCCCGGTCAGAGGGGCTGGTGTCTCCGCTGCGCACACCAACGCGGATCTCGGGCGCAGCCAGCCCGAGCTCCTCGGCGATGGCGCGGATCTCGCGCAGGGGCGTCTCAAGGTTCTGTTGGATGTCGACCGCGAGCGCCTTGAGGGGTGAGACGTAGAGCACCTGGGCGGTGTCATCGAGGGGCTCGCCCCGAGCAGCCGCCCGGTACAGCTGGTCGATGCAGACAAGGAAGGCGGCCAGCGTCTTGCCCGACCCGGTGGGGGCTGCGACCAGCGTGTGGTCGCGGCGGGCAATCGACGGCCATGCTCCTTGCTGCGGCTCGGTCGGGCCGTCAGGAAAGCGCCTGCGGAACCAGGTGGCGACCGCCGGGTGGAAGCCTTCGAACCCCTCGAACATGCGTTTGTGGATGCTACTGCTAAATCACTCGCATGTCATCCGACTTCGCGGCAGTCTGCTCGTTCGGATCGGCGACGGCGGCACTGGGGGCACGGGTCGGATGACGGAAACACAGGACGGTTCGCAGAAGGTCACCAAGGGCGTCTACCGCGGGATCTTCCGTCACATGCGGGTCTTCTGGCGCGGCATCGCGCTCACCGCGTTCTGCTTCGCGACCGCGTCGCTGTTCACGGTGCTCCAGCCGTGGCCCATCAAGATGATCATCGACGGCCTTCTCGTCCCCAACGCGCCGGGTGTCGACTTCGGGCCGCTCTCGCTGTCGGCCGAGACGACGAGCGACAAGATGGCCGGTGTCGCCGTGATGGCCGGCATCTACATGTCGCTGATCCT
>CAZWDB010000213.1:0-4652 GCA_964632885.1 uncultured Acidimicrobiales bacterium
GCCGAGCTCGGTGGCTTCAACATCGATGCGACGCTCAAGCGGGAGATGTGGCAGGAAGGGCTGGAGGTCGCGATTCGGTGTATGACAGAGGTTCCGTTCACCGGCGTCGACGGCAAGTACGTGCAGATGCCCCCGCGGAACGTGGTTCCCAAGCCGGTGCAGAAGCCCCATCCGCCGCTGTGGGTCGCGTGTTCTCGACGCGACACGATCCTGCTCGCGGCCCAGAGACGGATTGGCGCGCTCACGTTCGCCTTCATCGACCCGGAAGAGGCCGAGCAGTGGGTCAACGACTACTACAGCACCCTCGAGAACGAGTGCGTTCCGATCGGCCGGGCCGTCAACCCCAACGTCGCGTGCGTGACGACCTTCATGTGCGCCCCCACTGAGGACGAGGCCATCGCCAAGGGCCTCGAGGGCGCCAACTTCTTCGGCTACTCGCTCGCGCACTACTACGTCTTCGGCGAGCACGAGCCGGGTGTCACCGACGTCTGGTCGGAGTATCAGCAGCGTCGAGGCCAGCACGGCTACTCGCCCGATGTGGCCGCGGCCGTCGACCAGGAGCGGCTCGGCGCCAAGGTGGCCCAGGAGGGCGCCTCCGGTCTGCGGGGTGCCGTCGGAACGCCCGACCAGATCCGTGAGTTCCTCCGCCGGTACGAGGAGGCTGGGGTCGACCAGGTGATCTTCGTTTCCCAGGCGGGCAAGAACCGCCATGAAGACATCATGGAGAGCCTCGAGCTCTTCGGCCGCGAAGTCCTGCCCGAGTTCAAGGAGCGGGAGGAGAAGGCGGCCACCGACAAGGCCACCCGGCTCGACGGTGTCATCGACAAAGTCATGGCAAGGCGCGTCGACACTGCTCCGGAGCTGCCGTCCGACGGCTACAGCTTTCCGGCCATGCCGCGGCGCATGGCCGAGCGGTCGGGCAACACCCAGTTCAAGGAGATGCTCGAGAAGGTGGCTGAGGATCGCGCGGCAGGCCGGCGCGACCCGAATGCCGGCATCCTCGGCTGAGCTCAAAACGGTCGCAACGGACTATCCGGAGTGCCCCACAAGGGCCATTTTTCGGATGGTTCTGGACGAACCCCCCGTTTTCACCCAAGATCAGCCTCACACCGGCATGAACCGTACTGGAGGGTCTGGGCCATGGGTGGAGTTATGGACGAACCGACCGTGACGTTCCGGGTTCTCATCGTGGACGACGAGCCGGATGTGTGCGAGCTGATGCGTCTCTCTCTCGAGCGCGCCGGCGGTCTTGAGATCTGTGGGAAGGCGACAACCGCGGCGGACGCTCTCGACATGGCGCGCGCGACGGACCCCGACGTCGTGGTGCTCGACTATGACCTCGGCACCGTCATGACGGGACTCGATGTCGCGATGCAGATGCGGGACGTCGTGCCGGCCGCCCACATCGTGATGTTCAGCGCCTTCCTCGGCGAAGGCGACTCTTTCGACGGTGTCGACGCGGTGTACGCAAAGGACAAGGCAGGCGAGCTGGCCACCGCCTTGCGCCAGATGCTCGGTCTGACTCGCGTCAACGCGGGTCCGGTCATGCCTTGTTCCAACCCCGCGTGCCGCACGAAGATCCCGCTCTCCCAGATCGACATCCGGGACGAGTTCCGCACCGTCACCTGCGAGGCTTGCGGTGTGACGCGCAGCTGGTCCATTTCCGCCTGACCGTCCTTAGGTGCCGGCTGGCTCTGGGTGGGGAGCGGCCTCGGCCAGGACGGCGGCCTCGCGCCGTACCCGGTGAGCGATCTTGGTGAGGACGCCGAGGCCGATCACGCATACCGCCGCCGCTGTCAGCCACGCCCAGCGGAAGCCCGCTTGATCCGCGACCCACCCGACCGTGTAGCCGCCCACCGCCGCTCCGATGTCGAATCCCGCGGTGAACGATCCGAGAGCTTCACCGCGTTCGCGGCTGGAGACCGCGTCGACAGTGAGTGCCATCAGCGCGGGGAACGCGAGGGCGTGGCACGCGCCGAAGGCGGCCACTCCCACGAACGCCGCCACCGGCCGCGGTACGACGGCGAGCAACGTCATGCCGGCGACGCCGAGCGCGAGACCGGGCATGGCGACGACGATGCGACCGTATCGATCGGCGATGCGCCCGCTCACCAGTCGCACGACAAAGATCGTGAGGGCGAAGGTCACGAAGAGCAGGCCGGAAGAGTCCATGCCGATCTGGCGTGCGTACAGCGGGGTGAAGGCCGAGATCGAGGTGTAGCCGACGGCGATCGTGAGCAGGACTAGCGCGGGTCCCACCGCCGCGGGGTGGAAGAGTCGCCGGCGGGGTGGCGGCTCGTCGCCGTGGTCGGGTCGCGTCTCGGGCAACGTGAACGCGACCGCCGCGCCGGAGAGTGCGATGACCGCAGACGCCGTCCAGGTCCAGTTGAAGCCGTGCCGGGCGATCAGCCATTCCGCGAGCGCGGGGCCGGACGCGAAGCCGGCGTAGAGGAACAGGCTGAAGCGGGCGATGAAGTCGGCGCGGCGATCTTCGGGCGCCAGGTCGGTCGCCATCGTGGCCGCTGACGTGTAGTACGCGGCGGCGGCCAGTCCCTGCACGAGCCGGACCGCCACCACCGCGATCAACACCGTGGCGGCGAAGAGGGAGAACGCGGTCACGGCGATGAGGACCGGTGCGCCGATGATGAAGACCCTGCGGCCGAGTCGATCCACTCGGCGCCCGACCCACGGGCGGGACAGCACCGCGCTGATCGACATGGCGCCCACCGCCAGTCCGACGGCGGCGCGGGAGCCGTTCAGTTCGCGGCTCACATACAACGGGAGGGCAGCGAGATACATGCCCATCGCGACGAAGTGGAAGAACGTTGCGGCGCACAGGATCAGGAAGCTGCGCCGGGGGGAAGGCACGGGCCGAGCCTGCCAGACTGCGGATGTGGCTGACGAAGTGACCGTCTACTTCAATCCGGCATGTTCCAAGTCGCGCGGGGCGCGTGATCTGCTCGGCGAGCGGGGGGTACCAGCCGACTACGTGCGCTACCTCGAGGACCGCCCCAGTCGCGCCGACTTGGAGCGGCTCATGACGTCTCTGGGCATCGATGATCCCCGCAAGATGATGCGCACCGGTGAAACCGTGTATCAGCGGCTGGGCCTCGCCGCTGCCGGCAAGGACCGGCTACTCGAGGCCGTCGTCGAACATCCGATCCTGCTGGAGCGACCGATCGTGATCCGCGGCGACCGGGCGGTCATCGCGCGGCCGCCCGAGCGCCTCCTCGAACTGCTCGACGATCTCGAAGGCTGACCCTTGGGCTCGAAGGCTGACCCGTGGCCGGGTGTATACTCAACGGTATACACCTATGAGCGAGACCAGGCAGTTGCTCGATCGCACCGCCCGAAGGGAGTCGATCCTGCGTGCGGCCGCCGTGGCCTTCGCCGAGCAGGGCTTCGCGGCCACATCGATGGAGGACGTGGCGTCCGAAGCAGGCATCACCAAGCTCATCGTCTACCGCCACTTCGACTCCAAAGAGGCGCTCTATGACGCCGTGCTCGAACGGGTCTCGGAGCGGCTGACCGAGGAGATCCTCGCCGGCGCCAAGGAAGGCCGCCCCGGCTATGTCGGCGCCCGCGCTCTCCTCCACGTGGCTCGCGAGGACCCGATGGGGTTCAGCCTCCTGTGGCGCCACGCCGCACGCGAGACGCAGTTCGCAGGACACGCCGAGTCGGTGCGACAGCGAGGGGTACGACTCGCCGACGCGCTCCTGACGGCGATGGGTGTGTCTGACAAACGGATACGGCAGTGGGCGGCCGCAACGATCGTGTCCTACCTCGTCGCCGCGGTGCTGCACTGGATGGAGGACGGTACGCCCGCGCGCGACGCCGAGTTCGCGGAGATGATCGGCCGATCCCTGCCGGCCCTGGTTCACGCCTGGACAGGGATCGCGACACCACCCTCCCCGACGCGATAGTCATCGACGGTCGTTCGTCGATATCTGCGCTTGTATTGTCGCCACTCGCGATATAGCGTGTCGACGTGGCTGCCGCAGCGTCCTTCTTCGGATATGGCGATCTCCGCCTGTACCTGTTGCGCCTCCTCGAGGACAAGCCCCGGTACGGCTACGAGCTGATCCGCCTCATCGAGAACCGCTTCTTCGGTCTCTACAGCCCCTCCGCGGGCACCATCTACCCGCGGCTCTCGGCGTTGGAGGAAGAGGGGCTCGTCACCCACGAAGAGGTCGGGGGAAGGAAGATCTACAGCCTCACCGCTGCCGGCCGGGAAGAGCTCCGGCGCAGGGAGGGCGAGACCTCCGAACTCGAGGATCGGGTGGTGTCATGGACCCGAGACCTCGTCAGCGAGATCAAAGAGAACGTCGGGACATCCCTCCGGGGCACCTTCGAGAACCTCGACCTGGCGCGGGGCGTCGACTTCAGCCTGGGAGGCCGGAGGCGGCGCCACCGGTATGACGATGGCGCGGAGATCGACGACGAGCGTCCGGTCCGCCCCTCCGGAGGACGAACCGGCGACCGCGGCCTGGTTCGATCCCTTGCATCGGATCTCGATGCTTTCGTGAGCGACGTGATGGCAGCCGCGCGTGACGAAGGGGTGCGCGACCGCGGTCAGCTTCGCCGCCTCCAGGATGTGCTGCTCGATGCCCGCGCCGACCTCATCGACGTTCTGGAAGAACCCGCGCCCGACG
>CAZWDB010000214.1:0-4308 GCA_964632885.1 uncultured Acidimicrobiales bacterium
TGAGAAGGGGCGCGATGAAGCTCCACCAATGCGCATGGGCCGCCCCTCCGTGGACGAAGACCAGACCGCTCTTCGACGGGTCACCCCACTCGAGCCAGTGCACGCGCGCTCCCTCGACGCTCACCGTGCCGTGTCGGGGCTCGTCGGCCAGGGCCTGGCGGAACCACTCGGGAGCTTCCACGCCGCCGATCCTTACACCCGCGCCGCTCGCCTGCGGACTCCCGCCGGCTGGGAAGGCACACCGTGGACCTCGAAGGAGCTACCGCCGTCATGCAGGCCTTTGACGTCTTCGGCGGGCGGGCGCGCGCGCCGTGACACGTTGCCGGAATCGGACCGATCCGTCCTATCCGATAACATCCGCGGCGTTCAGAGGCAGGCTCGTGCCTGATCGGTGCCCTCCGAAGGAAGCAGACCCGCGGCGGTTCCCTGACATACCGCCCTTTGCATCCCAATGGGAGGAGCAACATGAAGAAGCGCATTGTCGGAGTACTCGCGGCCCTCGTACTGGCCGTCCCCGGTGCAGCCCTGGCCAACCCGCCCGAGGGTGACCCGACGGGCGGCAACGGCTCGAACGGCGAGGCCGGCTGCCAGGGCATCAACGAAGCCCGCAACCACACACCAGGAGAGGCCGACGCCGGGCTCGACCTCGTCGAGAACATCCTCGGCGGCGGGGAAGACGGCTGCGACAACGGCGACGAAGACGACGAGTAACGACGCAGCCGACGTCGGTTGCATCATCCGGGCGGCGTGATCTGAGCCTCCCGGAGTCATTCTCGGAGGGGGTCGGCGCTGGCCGACCCCGTCCGAACGTCGGGATGCCGGCACGGCCGTTCACCCCCGATGCTGCGACAGCGCCGAACGGATCCTCTCCGCGACCTCGGACGCGTGGTCGTCGGAGTCGTAGGGGTTGCGGGGCCAGAAGAACCCCCGTAGGCCGTCCTTCTGATTGCGCGGCACCACGTGTACGTGGAGGTGGGGAACGCTCTGGCTCACCACGTTGTTCTGGGCCACGAACGCGCCCTGCGACTCCAGGGCGTCGACCACCGCTCCGGTGACGCGCTGCACCGCGGCGAAGAACGGGCTGATGAGGTCGCGCGGAAGGTCGAGCAGGGTCTCGTGATGTTCGCGCGGCACCACCAGCACGTGTCCGGGGAACAGCGGCCGAGCGTCGAGGAAGGCAACCACCTCGTCGGCCTCGAACACGACGTGGGCGTCACGCAGCCCCGACACGATCTCGCAGAAGACGCAGGAGTCGCTCACGCGGCCAGCCAACTCCCGATCTTCTTGGCCGCCAGCCACGCCGGCCACGCCACCGCAACGACGAGGTCGCGGTCCGCGGGCCGGTCACGGCGGAAGGCGGCCACCGTCCCGTCGTCGATCTGGTACGACGCAAGGGCGCTGAGGAGCCCGAGCGTGGCCTGGGGGCGCCGTCCGGACGGCAGATCGGCCACCGCGGCGTCCACCCAGGCCCGGCTGACGCCCGGCGCCGAGCCGTCCCAGGTCAGAACGCGCTCGGCGATCAATGCACGTACCTCGTCGGCGTAGACCTTCTCGGCAGCGCGGGCGAAGGCGGCGTCGGCCCGGGCGAAGCCGCCGGCGACGTACTTGTCGGTCGCCGCCCATTCCAGATCGCCCGGAAGCGGCGTCTCGGGGAGCAGCGTCAGGGAACGCCCCGGCGCGGGGTTGAGCCGGAGCATGGGCTTGCCGACCAGGCGGTCGGCCACGAAATCGGCGGCCCGGCCGAGGCGACGCATCGGCCCGGGGACACCCGACTCCTCGAGGAGGACGTTCACCACCCGGTTCACGTAGTGGAACGAGACCGCGGTGCCGACCATCCACGGGGTGTGCTCGGGAGGAAAGGGCGCCGGCGGTATGCCGTCGGGCGACGAGGAGGCCTCGGCCCAGGCGGCGATCGCTTCGAGGCGTTCGTCGCCCGCAACGTCGTGGTCGGCGACCCGCTGGGTCATCGAGTGGGCTTCCACGCAGAACGGGCACCGGTTGGCCCGGGAAACTCCGGCGGCCGCGACCTCGCGTTCGAGACGCCCGACCGGACCGGCGAGCCACGCTTCGCGACTCGCCGTCCACGACGCCGCCAGCACCTCGGGTGCCGCCGCCTGACAGATGAACGGTGGGAGCAGTCCACACTCGTCGCGCATCTGCGCGTAGACATCGGCGACCAGTCCGTCGGGAGGCTTGATCACCGGATCCACGTGCCGCACCGCGGCCGCCATCATCCGGTTCATCACCGGATCGAGCACACCCATGCCGAGAACCCTACGTGGCTCTACGCTGTCGGCCCATGACTCCTGACGGCCCCGCGGGGCGCACCGGCACGGCGACCGTCGTTTTCACCGACCTCGTCGGATCGACCGAACTGCGCGCCAGCCTCGGTGAACAGGCCGCCGACGATCTGCGCCGGAGCCACGACGACACGCTCGGTTCGGTGGTGTCCGCCCACGGCGGTGAGGTCGTGAAAGGGTTGGGCGACGGCATCATGGCGACGTTCGAGGGAACCGCCGACGCGGTGGCGGCGGGGGTCGCCATGCAGCAGGCCGTCGAGCGCCTCAACCGCCGGCTCGAGGGGGCGCCGCTTGCCATCCGTGTCGGGATCTCGGTCGGCGACGTCGCCTGGGAGGACGGTGACTGCTTCGGCGAGCCGGTGATCGAGGCCTCGCGTCTCTGTGACGCGGCCGGCGGCGGTGAGGTCCTGTGCACCGACATCGTCCAGATTCTCGAGCGGGGCCGCGGTGGACACACGTTCGAAAGTGTCGGCGAAGTCGAGCTGAAGGGCCTTCCGCAACCCGTCGCCGCGTCGCGTGTCGCATGGGCGCCTCCGTCGGTCGAGTTCCCGCTCCCCGCCGGCCTGCGGACCCGCTCACCGTTCCCCTTCGTCGGTCGCATCGACGAGCGCGCTGTCCTCGACACGGCGTGGAAGCGCTCGGCCGCAGGCCAGCAGTCGGTGGTGCTCGTCGCCGGCGAGCCGGGTGTCGGCAAGACCCGACTGGCCCGCGAGCTGGGCCAGTCGGTGAGCGAACAGGGGGGCGTCGTGCTCGTGGGCCGTTGCGACGAGGAGGGCGGGGCGCCGTACCAGCCCTTCGCCGAGGCCCTGCGCCACTTCATCGATCATTGCCCGCACACCGAAATGGCCTCCCGACTCGGCCCCTACGCGGGCGACCTCCATCGTCTCGCGCCCGACCTTCCCGAGCGCATACCTGGACTCCCGGAGCCGCTGAGGGCCGACGAAGACTCCGAACGTCTCCGTCTGTTCGATGCCGTCGCCGGATGGCTCGCTGCGGCCGGCGACGGCGCCACCACGCTGCTGGTGCTCGACGACCTGCACTGGGCCGACAAGCCCACGCTGCTCACCCTCCGGCATCTCCTCCGGGGGGGCGAGTCGAGGCGACTCTGCATCCTCGGCACCTACCGCGATACCGATCTCGACCGCCATCACCCTCTCTCGGAGATGCTCGCCGATCTCCGGCGCGAGCGAGCCGTGCGCCGGGTCGATCTTCGCGGGCTCACCGCCGACGAAGTGAAGGCGTTCATCGAAGGCGCGGCGGGCCACGAACTCGAGGCGCAGGCCGAGGCGCTGGCCCTCGCCCTCCATGCCGAGACCGAGGGCAACCCGTTCTTCCTCGAGGAGACCCTGGCGCACCTCATCGAGACCGGCACCATCTACCAGGACGACGCCGGCCGCTGGACCAGCGACGTGACGGTCATCGAGGACTTCGGGATCCCCGAGGGTGTCCGAGAGGTCGTGGGCCGACGCCTGTCGCGCCTGTCGGACGACTGCAATCGCATCCTCGGTCGGGCGGCCGTGCTCGGGCCCGAGTTCGACGTCGGCGCCGTCCGGGCGATGGCCGATGACGACGTCGTGGACGCCCTCGAAGAGGCTGAACGGGCGTCGCTCATCGCCGAAACCGAAGGCTTGCGACCCGGCTACGGCTTCACCCATGCGCTCGTGCGCCAGACGCTGGTCGAGGAGTTGAGCCTCGCCCGCCGCCAGCAGTATCACGTCGCTGCGGCCGAGGCACTCGAATCGACCGGCGGCAGCCCGGCTGCCGTCGCCCTCCACTACCGGCAGGCCGGCGCTGCCGCCGACCTCCAAAAGGCCGTGGGAGCGTCGCTCGTGGCCGCGGACGAAGCCCGCCAGCGCCTGGCCTGGGAGGACGCCAGCGACCACTGGGAAGCCGCCCTCGAACTGCTCGACGTGCGAGGTGGGGACCCCGCTGAGCAGGCCGCTCTCATGAGCGTCCTCGGCGACGCCATGTACGCCACCGGCCGCGACTGGGAACGCGGCATCGATCA
>CAZWDB010000215.1:0-4280 GCA_964632885.1 uncultured Acidimicrobiales bacterium
TCCGGCAACAACAGCCGGATCGTGTACTGGACGGGATCGACGTTGGCGATGAGATCGTGTTCGACGACGAAGTCGACGAGGGCGCGCACATCATCGAGAGACGTGGCCGGAAGGAACGGCAGGAACGACGGCCTCGGTTCGATCCCACTGGACCGCAGGATGGCGACCGCCTCCGCGGCCTCTGCGGTCGTGTGACCCTTGTCGAGCAACACAAGATGCTCGTCGTTGACACTCTCGAAGGCCGACACCGCGAAGAGGCACCCGGCCGCGGCAAACCGGGGGATGGCGTCGGAGTGGCGGAGGATGTGTTCGACCTTGACCGTGCAGTCGAAAGTGACGTCGGGGAAGCTGTCGTGCATCGCCTCCACCACTCGCAACGAGTGATGCACGCCGTTGAGGAAGTCGGGGTCGCCGAAGGTGATGTGGCGGGCGCCCATCGCCACGAGGTTGGCGACGTCGGCGAGGACGACCTCCAGCTCCACAATGCGGATCCGTCCGTCGTAGATGACGGGCACCGGACAGTGCCGGCACCTGTGGCTGCACCCGTGACTCGCCTCGGTGTAGCCGACGAGCCGTTCCTCGCCGTCGACGGCGAGGTGGGCGTAGTGCTCGAGAGGCGGGAGGAGGTCGCGTGCGGGAGTGACGAAGCGCTCCCGGCCGAGATAAACGAGCTGCTCGCTGCGTCCCCCTTCGACCCACTCGACGAGCGCGGGCTCGTACTCGCCCGCGATCACGCGGTCGGCGACCTTGCCGAGGGTGGCGTCACGGCTCACGGGTGCGTAGAGGCCGTAGAAGGCGATCGGCAACGACGGCTGGTGCTCGCGGAGGAGGCGGGCTGCAGCGATGCCGAGGCGCATCGCGGTGTGCATCGGCACCGAGATCGCGACTCGGTCGGCCCAGTCGACCAAGTCGAGGTCGAGCTGCTGCACGGCAAGATCGAGCGCGCGCACCTCATGACCCCGAGCGAGCATCGCTGCGGCGGGCGAGGCGACGTGGAGCGGCTGGTGGCCCTGCTCATAGGTCGAGATCAGCAGCACTCGCACCCGCGCCACCCTACCGACCCGATCCCACCCCACCCTACCGACCCGATCCCACCCGACCGACCCCACGCCACCACCGACCCCACCTCACCACCGGCCTCACCCCACCACCCACCTGCCGAACTTGAGGCAATAACGATCGGAATCCGATCGTTATTGCCTCAAGTTGGGCGGATGGAGACGTCGAGGCAGGCGTGTGCGGTGCGAAGGGCGGTCTCAACCTCGTCGGGACTCGCGCCGGCGGCGAACAGGAAGCCGAGATACCGATCGCCTTCGGGCAGCGGCACGACGTGGCGTCCGACCGGAATCGTGATGTCGAGCCCGACGATGCCTGGCGTCGCCGCCGCTTCATCCCGTCCGTCGACAGCCACGAGGGTGCCCTCGGTTGGGATCGGCAGCATCATGACCCCCGATGCGGCGTGCTGGCGGGTGAGATCGTCGATGGGTAGCCGCAGGGCATGGCGAACGATGATCTCCTCGAGGCTGACGCCTATCCCGAAGCGCAGTGTCCGGGCACAGAGCCCACCGATCGAGCGAGCTGCCAGCTCGAGCATCGTCACCTCCGGGGCGCCGGTATCACGGGTGCCACCAACACGCATCTCCGCGTGGATCGGGCCTTCCGTCAGACCGAGGCCGCGTGCGGCGCCGGCAGTGGCCTGCCCGATCGCGGCCACCACGGCGGGGTCGTGCCGGGACGGCGTCACATAGATCGTTTCTTCGAAGTAGGGGCCGACGAGGGGGTCCGGCTTGTCGAACACCGCCAGGACCTCAAGCTCGCCGGCACGCAGAAGGCCTTCGACCGCGACCTCATCACCCGGCACGTACCGCTCGACGAGGATGGTGTGGCCGCGGTCGACCTCCGACTCGTCCGCGCACGCCAGGATGCTGCGCACCCGGGCGACCGCCGCCACTGCCGCATCCCCCGAGTCGGCCCGAATCACACCCCTGCTCGCCGACAGCGAGACGGGCTTGACCACGACCGGTGGGCCGATCTCGGCCACGAGCCGGCGCACGGTGACGTCGTCGTCATCGGCAGACAGCACGCCGAACGCGGGCTGGGTCACGCCGCTCTCAGCGAACCGCCGGCGCATCTCGGCCTTGTCTCGCGTGGCGGCAACCGCGTCGACAGCGTTGTGCCGCAGACCGAGCTCGGCCGCCGCGACCGCAGCCGTCAGCACACCTTGATCGTCGACCGCCACTATCCCGTCGACGGGGCTGCGACGGGCGAGTTCCACGACCGCGGCCGCCGCCCGCTCCGGATGCGCGAGGTCGACCACGACGGACCGGTCCACCATCACCTCGGCCATCGCCTGGCGGCGATCGGAAGCTACGACTACCTCGGCTCCGACGGCGGCCGCGGCGTCGATGAAGTCGCTCGCCCGGTACGTGCCGGTCGGCAGAAGGAGGACAACTCTGGCCACGCCCCTACAATGGCAGCGTCCGCCTTCCTAAGGATGCGCCATGTCTGACGCCCTGGACACAATCCTCCAGCTCAGCCCAGAAGCCCGCGACCTCGTATCGCAGGCCCGCGCCGGCGAGGACGGCGAGCCGGACCAGCTCGGCCTCTTCATCGAGGTGTCGGGCGTCTCCGGGTCGACCTTCACCTACGACATGTACTTCCAGCCGATCGACGACGCAGCCGAAGGCGACGCCGTCGAGCACCACGACGGCCTAGCCCTCATCGTCGCGGCCGCGAGCATCGACCGCCTCCGCGGTGCGACTCTCGACGTCGACCCCGAGGGGAGCCTGGCCATCGCCAACCCCAACTCGCCGAGCCCCGCGGTCGGCGCCGCGGGCGGGGCTCCGGCCGCATCGGGCGGGAGTCCGCCAGCTCCTTCGGACCGGGCCCTGCTCACGATCACCGACCCGGCACGCGAGATCGTCGAGAACGCGCGGGCCGAGGAACCTGAGCCCGACAAGCTCGCGCTGTGGCTGGAGATCAGCGGCGTCACGGGCGGCCAGTTCAGCTACGACATGTACTTCCAGGCGATCGACGACGCCACCCCCGACGACACCATTCAAGAGGGCGACATCCCCGTGGTCGTGCCCGCCGACAGCGTCGATCGCCTCCGGGGAGCCACGCTCGACGTGTCCGCCACCGGCCAGGGCATGGTGATCATCAATCCGAACTCGCCTCAGTCCGGCGCACCCGACCGGCCCCAGGCCGATCTCTCGGGCGAGATACCCCAGAAGGTCATCCGCGTCCTCGAGGAGCAGATCAACCCGAGCATCGCTTCCCACGGCGGACGGGCCGAACTGGTCGCGGTAGAAGAGGACACCGCCTATCTCCGCTTGGGTGGCGGCTGCCAGGGCTGCGGCCTGGCGAAGGTCACGCTGTCAGAGGGGATCACCGTCGCCATCCAGCGCGAGGTGCCTGAGATCGTGCACGTCGTCGACGTCACCGATCACGAGAGCGGACAGAACCCCTACTACGAGCCGTCCAAGAAGTAGCCGCGAGCGCGTCCTCGCCACCTCCCTCGTCCCGTAGCATCGCGGGCCTGTGATCGAGGTCGTGAGCGAGCGTCTCCAGTTCTCGGCCCGTGGCCGAGTCAAGCGTCTGCTCCCGCTCCAACGGCCCACCGGCACCGCGAGGGGCGGTGTGCTTCTCGTCCACTGCTTCGCCGCGGGAGACGAGCGCTACACGCTCAACCGGCTCTCACGCGGTCTGGCGGAGAGCGGTTACGCCGTGCTGCGGTGGGACTTCACCGGCCTGGGGGAAACGCCCGGCTCCGGCCAGGAGGTGAGCGCCACCACTGGCAATGACCTCTCCCGCGCCGCGACGCTGCTCGCCCAACAAGACATCGGACCGATCTCGCTGGTAACCCACGGGGTTGCCGCCGCGGCCGTCCTGGTGGCCGCGGTGTCGATGCGACGGCTCGGGTCGGTCGTGACGGTCGGTGCGCCCGCCGGCGGGCGTGCGGTACGGGCCCTCTTCGAATCGCCCCGGGGCCGGGCGGGTGAAGAGCACAACGTCACTGGAATCGGGCACGCCTTCCCGCTCGCCGCCGAGGTCGTCGACGACTTCACGGCCTTCGAGAAGGACCGCGGTGTCGCCGAGTTGGGCGCCCCGTTGCTCGTGGTCCACGCCCTCGACGACGAAGCTGTCCCCGTGGAGGAGGGCGAGAAGCTGTTCGCCGCGGCCGATCAGCCGAAGTCGTTCGTACCCTTAGTCGCGACCGACCACCTGGTTCGGTCACCCGCCGCGGGCGAACAACTCCTCCGCGTCGTCAGCGACTGGCT
>CAZWDB010000216.1:0-4279 GCA_964632885.1 uncultured Acidimicrobiales bacterium
CGCGACCGTTTCGTCATCCGCGATCCCGACCTCGTCTACTTCGACGGCAACAGCCTCGGACACCCGCCCCGGTCCACAGCCCCTGCGGTCGCAGCCGCCCTGGATGAGTGGGCCGAGGACCTGGTCGGCGCGTGGGACGGCTGGATCGATCTCGGCCTACGCACCGGCGACCGCCTTGCCCCGTTGCTCGGCCGGCGTCCGGGTTCGACGCTGGTCGTGGACTCGGTGACCGTGAACTTCTACAAAGCAGTGTCGGCCGTGCTCGCTGCCGCTGCCAGCAAGAGAACGGCGAACGACAGCCGGCGGCTCGTCGTAATCGCCGACCGTAACGACTTCCCGACGGACCGCTACGTGGTCGCGGGCGTCGTCCATGCCGCCGGCGGGGCGGTGCACTGGGTCGACGCCCTGACCGAAGACAGCGTCGCCGCCGCCCTCGACGCAAACAAGCGTGACTACGTGGCCGCGGTCGTCGGCTCGGTCGTGTCGTTCCGGACGGCGGCCATCGCCCCCGTCGCGACCATCACGGCCATGGCCCACGCCGCCGGCGCGCGGGTCGTGTGGGACGTCTCGCACGCCGTCGGCGCCATCCCGCTCGCCCTGGACGAGTGGGACGTCGACGTCGCCGTTGGCTGCACCTACAAGTACCTGCACGGCGGGCCCGGCGCGCCCGCCTTCGTGTCGCTCTCCTCCGGGGCGGGCGGTGCGGAGCTGCGCCAGCCGATCCACGGGTGGATGGGCCAGCGCGACCAGTTCGCCATGGGCCCCGACTACGACCCGGTCGACGGCGTCGCGGGCTGGCAGACCGGATCGCCGCCGGTGCTCGCCCTGGTGGCCGCGGGCTGCGGGATCGACATCGTCGCGGAGGCGGGCATCGACGCGGTTCGGGCGCGCTCGCTTGCCCTCGGCCGCGTCCTGCTCGAGGGATGGGAGCGCCACCTCGCCGGTCTCGGCTTCGAGCTCGGGTCTCCCGCCGACGACGACCTACGGGGCGGCCATGTCGCGCTGCGTCATCCGGAGGCCAGCCGCATCGTGCGGGCGGGACGGACCGCCAAGGTGATCGCCGACTTTCGCCCGCCCGACATCGTGCGCCTCGGCCCGGGCCCGCTGACGTGTGGCTTCGACGAAGCGGAGGAAGGCATCGCCCGCCTGGCCGAGGTCGTCCGCACCGGCGCCCACCTCAAGCTCGCGGCGGACGCCGCCCGCGTCACCTGACGGATTCAGCTCAGGTGCTTTCCGCCTTGAACCCGCCGTATGGCCGGATTCGGGGCGGATAGCGGCCCGTCCGTAAGGTTCGGGGCCGCGGTGCGTTTCCTTCCCGGAAGGCCGGCCGAGGGAGCCGGCCATGGAGAAAGGACACCACCTGTGAAGCGCGTTCTGCTCGCTCTGTTGATCGCCATCGCGGTTTCTGTCGGACTGGCCGGGGCCGCGTCCGCCGAGGGACAGGTCTGCCACAGCGTGCAGATCCAGGTGAACGGCGAAGACGTCGTCAACGACGCTTCCTGCACAGCGCTGCCCGTGTAGCAGCGTTTGCCGTCGGTGGGCTATCCCGCCGGCTGCGCCACCCTCGTCTTCAGGTCGACGTCGTGGACCGCGCCGTGGGGCGAGTAGCTGCGGATACGACGCCCGGGATGGATTCGGTCGTCCTCGCGGTAGCGGGCGAGCAGCTCGGTCTCGGCGCCGCGATCGCCGTCGTCGGCCTGCACGAGGAGGCCGGCAAGCGCGTCGACGAGGGCTAGGTGGTCGGGAGGGCAGGTGGTGAGGTCGCCTGTCATCGCGCCCCATTGGTCCCAGAGCAGGAGCTCGTCGCCGAAGCGGTGGGCGACCTCAGCAATGACATAGCCGTGCACGAACCAGTCGCCCGCGATCGGCACACCCTCGGCGACACCGAAGCGATTGACGTCGAGGGTGCCGGCGCGGTAGCCCATCCAGACGTGGGCGGCGCTGAGGAACGGGCTGGCCGAGCCGGTGGCGATGTCGGTCGGGTCGTCGAGCGCCGGCCACCCGGTGGGGAACTCGGGGTCGAACCGCCGCCAGCGTCCACCGAGCCAGGCTTCGACGATCACGTGGTCGTGGCGCCAGGACGTCTCGCCGATGTACGTGGCGAAGCCGACGCGGCTGCGGGCGGGGACGCCGTGGTGCCGCAGCGCCGCCACCGAGAGCAGGGTGTGGTCCCGGCAGCAGCCCTGCACCCGCTCGGAGAGCGGCCGCGCCGCGCTGAGCGGTGCCGGGTGGCGCTGCTGGTCGGTGGCGAGGATGGCCTCGACCCACCGCAGCGAGATGTCGCCACGCGACTCCGCGGGCAACTCGCTCTCCTGCGCCCGATAGTGGGCGACGACGTTGCGCGCCATCGCGGATACCCCCTCGATCGTGGGCGGGACAGCGTCGAAGAGTTGCCCCCACGGCCCGGGGTCGGAGTACCGCGTCTGGGAGGCGTGGTCGACGACGCCGTCGGAGTCGGGGCTCACGGCACCACGCGGGTTCAGCCCTTGATCTCGACGAGCTTCGCCTTGGGCTTGGCCGCGAGGTCGAGGATCGCCACGCATGCCTTCGCGCCGTCGATCGGCATCGTCGGGGAGCCGGGGTTCACGAACAGCACGCTGTCGTGCCGCTTGTTGTACGGCGCGTGGGTGCCGCCGAACGCGACGACATGCACTTCCTCTTTGAAGCGGCGATGCAGCAACTTCGCTAGCGGCTCGTCGTAGGAGAGCGACGAGTCGGACGCCACGTTGATCTTCTTGTCGGGCTGGGCGAGGTTCATGATCAGGCCACACTTCACGCCGGCGTCTTCGACGAACTTGGCGGGGGTCGGTTGCTGCCCCTTGAGGGGCACGTACCCCTTGCGGTCTTCCGACTGGATCCACACTGGCGCGACCTCGCCGAGACGGTCGAGGATCGCCTTCCGGCCGATGTCGCCGAGGTGCACGATCCGGTCGACTCCCCCGAACGCCTTCAGCACGCCGTCGGGAAGGTCGCTGCCGTCCGCCTTCATGCTGTGGGTGTCGGCCAGGAACCCGATCTTCATCTCTCCCCCGGGACGCTGCTAGGCGCCGAAGTCTCTCAGCGGCCAAGGTGACGGTCAAGGTGCGTACCGGTGGGCGTCGTCGTCACGCGCGGGCCTACGCCGAGGGCCCCGTCGGTGAGCGACTACGATCGCGGTGTCCGAAGGGGAGTAGCCGCCTCGGGTATGGCCGTCATCACGACGTTTTCGTCCGGCCGCCCGGTTCGTCTGAACGATGAACGGCAAGACGTTCGGCTGTCGACCACAGACAGTCCTAGAAACCTTGACCCCCACCACCCTCGCCGCCGCCGCACGCGACAACTTCGCGCAGTTCGACGTCCCACCGCTCGCGTGGGCGCTGCTCGTCGGCGTGATAGCGGCGATGCTCTTGGTCGACCTGCTGGTCGTCCACCGCAACCCGCACGTCATCTCCTTCAGGGAGGCGGCGATCGAGAGCACCGTCTGGATCACCTTCGGCCTGGCCTTCATCGCCGTGATTATCTGGTGGCAGGGCGGCCAGGCGGGTCTCGAGTACCTCTCGGGCTACCTGATCGAGAAGAGCCTGTCGGTCGACAACGTGTTCGTGTGGGCGGTGATCTTCTCGTATTTCGCGGTGCCGCCCCAGTACCAGTTCCGCGTTCTGTTCTGGGGCGTGTTCGGCGCGCTGGTGATGCGGGCGATCTTCATCTTCGCCGGCGTGGCGCTCATCGAGGCCTTCGACTGGATCCTCTACGTCTTCGGCGCGTTCCTGATCGTGACCGGCATCAAGATCGCCCGCCACGCCGGCTCGGAGGTGCACCCCGAGAAGAACCCCGTGCTCCGTCTCGTCCGGCGGGTGATCCCGACCACCAACGCCTACGACGGCCAGAAGATGTTCACCAGGCAGAACGGCAAGCGGGTGGCCACGCCGCTGTTCACGGTACTGGTGCTCGTCGAGGCGACCGACGTCGTCTTCGCCGTCGACTCGGTGCCGGCAATCCTCGCCGTCAGCCGCGAACCATTCATCGTGTTTGCGGCGAACGCGTTCGCCATACTCGGCCTCCGGGCTCTCTACTTCCTGCTCGCCGGAATGGCGGGCCGGTTCCGCTACTTGAACATCGGACTCGGTGTGATCATGGGCTTCGTCGGCATCAAGATGATCGTCGCCGAGTGGTACCACCTTCCGATCTGGGCCTCGCTCCTCGTCATCACCGCGGTCCTCTCCGTTGCGATCTGGACGTCGATCCGGGCGGACAAGCGCGACGGCGGCGACGCACCACCCCACGTGGCACCGCACCCCGA
>CAZWDB010000217.1:0-4249 GCA_964632885.1 uncultured Acidimicrobiales bacterium
TGGTGTCACGTCGGACTCCGAACTGTCTCGGTCAGGCGGACGGTCAACGAACTCGTGTGTCGCTCAGGTCGGGGCCGCTCCTCGCACCCTGCCCACAAGTGCCGGTTGTGGGCGTTGCTCGAGAGCGTCACCTATCAGCGTCACCTATCACCCGATCGCGCGCGTCCTCACCTACTGGATCGAATTCCTCTTTGTTGTCAAGCCCCGGTTCGAAGGTCGTGTGGGGCGCGTGGGAGCGGTCGTCGGCGCGCGGGCCGGTGTTGGTTCTATGGTCGTGTCGGGTTCGGGAGTGGCTTGTCCGAAGAGCTGGCTGTCAGGGTGTGAGGCCGGTCGCGCTGGACGAGAGAGTCGCCCTTGGTTGCCCTCCCGGGCCCGCTACTTGATCGGCTTTGCGTCGGCGACGAGTTGGCGGTAGACGGCGTCGCTGATGCGGCGCTTGAGTGCCCGGAACGCTTCCTTCTTGGGCTTGCCTTCGGCGATCTTGCGGTCGTAGTAGATGCGTCCCGGGCGGTCGGGATAGCGGATCTGGGAGAGCGCGGCGAGGTGCATGGCGTGGTTGAGCTGTCGGTTCCCGCGCCGCGACAGGCGGTGCACGACGCGGCCAGCGGAGCTGACCTCGATGGGTGCGGTGCCGTTGTAGGAGGCGTAGTGGTGGCGGTCCGCGAAACGGCCAACGTCGCCGGTGTAGCCGATGATCATGGCGGCGCCGACCGGGCCAACTCCCACGATGTCGACCACCGAGGTCTTCGACGCGGCGACAGCGTCGCCGAGCCGCTTGTGCGACTCCTTCAACTGGTCGTCGAGGCGGCGGAGGTCGCCGACATGTTCGAGGGCAAGCTCGCGGCGGGCGGCCTCGGCCGGCGTCGTCGGCTGGCAGGCGTCGAGGAGCGCTTGGGCACCATCGGCCTTGATTTTCTTGGTTGATCCGCCGGGAACGAGCTCGGCGAGGAGCGCGTGGAGGCGGCACGCGGTGCGGGTCCGGCTCGAGCCGAGCTGCCGGTTCCGCACCGCCAGGATCCGCAGCACGGTGGCGTGATCCGCCGGCCGGACCGGTGCCAACCGCGGCGCGCGGAGGGCGGCCACCGCGACCGACAGCGCGTCGTTCGGATCGTTCTTGTTCGACTTGCCGCTCCCCAACAGTCGCACCCGAGCGGCGAGGGTGGCTGGCACGTCGAGGACGTGTTCGCCGGCCTCGACGAGCTGCTGGGCGAGCAGATAGCCGCACCCGCCGGAGCCCTCGATCGCCCACGTCCGTTCCCCGAACGGCTCGGCCCACGCGAGCAGCCGCTTGAGTTGCGACGTGTTGGCGCGCACCTCGAACCTGCCGAGCTGGCTCTCTTTGTCGTCGACCGCGACCGCGGTGTGCGTCGTCTTGTGCGGGTCGACGCCGATGATCACCTTCGCTGCCATCCATCTCTCCTTGATCGGTAGTTGGTAGCCGGCGACGGGCACTCCTGATGTCGGATCGGTTGCGCTGTTCGCACCTCTTTTGGGCCACGCCACGGCGAGGTCCGGCCGGGTCCAGCTCTTCGTTAGCAAGCCAATCTCGCGACGGCAGGCGCATCGAGAGCGAGGACCCAGCCAGGGCCTCCGACGCTACGAGCAGACCCGCAACGTCATACCGAGAAGACAATCAGGCGCGTCGCGGGTTGGCCTACGCCGTCGCAGCGCGTGCGAGTCTGTCGGCAGCTATGTGCCGCCGCGGCCGACGGTGAGGACATGTCACGTGAGAGCTTCGAGGATGTGGCGGCATCGATCTTGGCCATCGCCAATGTCTTCCTCGATCGCCCATAGCCAGTGGTCAAGTGATCGCACGACCACCCACCCGCGCGCTTTGTCCGCATCAAGCGCGCCCGAGGTCACAATAACGTTTAGCAGGGTGCGAATCTCGTCTGGCTCGTCACTCATGTCGTTACGCCACCAGAGGAGCTCCGGAACCGAGCGTTCGGGGTCCCCGACATGGGGTCGTGGGTCGATAGCGAGCCAAGAGTGGCGCGTTCCCGCGAGCACATTGCGGTAGTGGAGATCGGAGTGGATCAAGGTTGACCCAGCGGTGTGGAGCAGTTCACTCGCGAGCCGGTCTCCGAGTCCGACCCAGGCCGCCGGAATCGGGTCGCCAAGCGAATCCTGGCGCTCGGGGAGCTTGTCGACGTAGCCGGCCACCGATTTTGGAGCGAAGCCCTGGGGTGCATCGGTCGCCAGCTCGCGGATCAACGCCCCGCCGACGGCAGCCGCCTGAAGCAGGTCCACCTCCTGCAGCGAGCGGCGGTGGTCAAGGCGTTCCAGCAGCAGCGCGCCGTCGGCGACATCGGCGTCAAAGAGCCGTACCATGCCTCGTCCGTCCCAGATCCGGAGCGCTTCCGCGTGCTCCGCCGCGAGAGCGGCATGCCAGTCGACTCTGATCGCGCACGGGTCGTCATCGTGAGAACGCGTCGCGAACGCGACTAGCGCGTTGGCGCCGTGGACAGCGGCCTCTGAGGACAGGTTGAGGTGCCACTTGCGCGCAAGCGCGTGGACGAGGGAAGGGAGTCGCTCGATCCACTCACGTCCCTTGGGCCGAATTCGGCGACGCACTCTTGCGCGAACCGTCCAAGCCGAAGGCCTCGATACCGCGAGCGAGGAACTCGCGGTACACCGTCGACTTGCCCGCACCGGACAGACCGGTGACGAGGATCAAGGTCATCCGCACGAGTCTTGCAGCGCTCGCGTGTTCGCCGGCCACTGGGCGTTCCCGGACAGCGGAGCGCCCCGATCAGTTCACATTCGTCGACACGCGCTACCGCATCTGGGGGTTAGCCGCCTATCGCAGCGAGGGCGACCTGAAGCTCGTTCCACTCGTGGCGCGTGTCTCCGTTGTCGACGTGCGCCTCCCGAAAGATCAACGTGTCGTTGCAGATACCCCACAGCAGCCCGATCTGGCGGTACAGCTCTCTGGCGTTTCGGTCTATGTCCTGGGGTTGGCCTGTTGAGGTGTAGGCGGCCCAGTCCTCGTCGGTCTTAGGGTCGAGCTCGTTTCCCCAGGTCCCCAGGTCCCGTTCGCGTGGAGCGACCGCGACGCACTCCCAGTCGACGAAGAGAAGCCGGCTGTCGTCGGTTTGGATGATGTTGCCGCCGTGCATCTGGCCGTGGGTCACCACCCAGGGGTTGTCGGCTGCACGAACAGCGTCCGCGAGCTCATCGCAGCGGTGGAACAGCTCTCGGATCGCGCCGGCCTTCTTCGACAGGAGTGCCCGTGCGGGTTCGCCGTATGGCCCGTGCGCCCAGGGCGACCGGAGGTCGTCAAGAGCTTCAAGGCAGCGACTCTTCAAGGGGACGGTCAGGGTGTCGCGCTGAGGCAGACCCGGTGGCATGGCATCAGTGCTGGCGTGCAGCCGTCCGAGCGCGACCAGCAGACGATGACGGTCGCTGCCGGCAGCGTCCGATATTCCGTCGATGAAGGGGAATACAGACACGGTGTAGTCGCCGACACGCGTCAGCACCTCGCCGTCGGGTCGCAGGATCGGCGCGTGGACGAACTCCAGCCCGGCCTCGCGCAGCCCCATCGCTGTACGGAAAGCGCGATCGAGCACCTCGAAGGCAGCGTCGAGGTCGATATCGACCCACGGCGAGAACGTCGGACCCGAGTGGCCGAACAGCTTGACCAACAGCTCGTCCACCGTTACGAACCACCGGCCACCGTCGGAGTCAAGCGCAAGATAGTGGTGACTTCCCGCACCGACCGGCAGGTAGCTGAGTGAGGTAATCGAGAGTTCCCAGGCGCGAAGCGCCGCCAAGAGGGCGCCGCGATCGAGGTCTCCCGGCTCCGTCTGCACACATTGGACCGTACCGAAAAGGACCCACCAACTCGCAGCCGAATATGGGCCAGGACCGCGCGGAGAACCCGCCGACTCCGAAGTGTCCTAGAGCACTAGCTCGCACTCCGCACCGCACATCGGCTCTACTCACAGATCGGCTGCACGACGGGCTCGACGGGCACATATCGCTCCTCGCCATCACCTGATCGCGCGGGCCTCGACGCGCAGGAGAACGAATTCCTCTTTGTTGTCAAGCCCCTCTTCGCGGGTGTGTGAGGGCGCGTGGGAACCGCCCTCGGCGCGCGGGCCGGTGTTGGTTCTATGGTCGTGTCGGGTTCGGGAGTGGCTTGTCCGAAGAGCTGGCTGTCAGGGTGTGAGGCCGGCCGCGCTGGACGAGAGAGTCGCCCCTGGTTGCCCTCCCGGGCCCGCTACTTGCTGGGCTTGGTGTTGGCTAC
>CAZWDB010000218.1:0-4219 GCA_964632885.1 uncultured Acidimicrobiales bacterium
GACGGCGAGACGTAACCGGTCGATCCCATCCTCCGCAGAGGGTGGTGCTAGGAACAGGAACTGGTGCTCGATCGCGTCACGCCCCCGAGGAGGAACTCTCCGAGTGCCTCGGGAAGGGAGGGTCCCGCCGATGGGTGACGACCGCGTACGGTCACAGCTCTGCTAGCCGGCGGTTCGTGCGCGTACCGATATCGAAGCCTGCTCCTTGCGGGAGGATCTCAGTCTTCTTGCTCGGCGGGGTCCAGATGTTCGAGGTGTCGTGCCCACTGCTGTTGGATCTCTGTTGCGATCGTGGTGGCGTCGTCGGGGAAGGCGCTGTCGGAGTCGTCGGGGTGGCTGTGTGACTCTGCGGCTGCCTGAGCCGCTTGGAGTACCTCGCGGGTGGCGACGATCTTCGCGTCGGTGGTCAGTGCGATGTTGAGCGCGTCGCTGGGGCGGAGGTCCACCAGCGTGACGCCGTCGCCGCTGTACACGGCTGCTTCGGCGAAGTAGGTGCCCTCCTCCAGGCGGGTGATCGCGACCTCACGGATCTGTCCGCCGGCAGCCGCGACCAGTTCGGCGACGGTGTCGTAGGTGAACGGTCGCGGCGTGGTCACACCGGCGAGTCGCAGGGCGAGTGCGATGGCCTCGAACATGCCGATCCAGATGGCCAGGTCCGGCCCGTCGGGCGGCTCGAGCAGCACCACGTGTTGCTCGTCACCCTCGACGGTGCGGCGGCGCACGTCTCGTACGCGCATCTCCAACCTGTCGGTGTCAGCCATCGGTGTCTCCTCACGCTCTGGGGTTCGTCTCGGTCGGGTAGAAGCTTGTGGGGCGACGAGTGGGCGCAGGGAGCGTCGTGCGCGGTGCAGCCTGGCCTTGACCGCGTTGACGTCGATGCCGAGCGCTTCGGCAACCTCCCGGTGGGTGCGGTCCTCGAGGTAGAACAGCTGCACCGCGTCGCGTTGCCCGTCCGGCAGACGAGCGACCGCCCGTCGGATGGTCGCGGTCACCTCCGCCCGCACCGCCATCTCGTCCGGACCAGGGTCGCTGTCCGGCCACTGCCGGGGCAGCCGACCGCCCTGGACCGCCTCCCACGACCACTCCGGGCGCGCCCAGTCGCGCAGACGCCGGCGACACAGGTTCCGGGCGATCCCCGCCAGCCATGCGCCGACGAGCTCCGGGCGCCGCAGCCGTCCGAGGTCGGTCAGGGCGACCAGCGCCACATCCTGGGCGACCTCGGCTGCGGCATCCTCATCGCCCAGTATCCGCCGAGCGATCGCGACTACCCGTGGCCGGTGACGCATCCACAGCGCCTCCAGGCTCGCGAGATCTCCCTCACGCGCCCGGGCGACCAGCTCACCATCGTTCACCGCGACCACCTGCCTGGCCTCTACCAACGAGTCGCCTCAACGGCCGTCCGGGTTACGGCGACTCGAGGTCGTAGATGCCGGTACGACCTACAACCCTCCCTTGCCGCCACCCGTAGGGCTGGTCGGCCACAGGCCAGGCCTCCGGTGCCCCCGCCGCCACGGCCCGCCGGAACATCGAGTCCGGATCAAACGATGGACGTCGCGCCGCGCGTTGGCTCTCGTTCTGCCCTGGTCTCCATAGAGAAGCGCGCTCCCCGCTTACGCCGGTCGGTGGAACGATCCCGTGACCTGCGTGAACCTACCGATAGCGGCTGCTCCCTCAGCTGTCCGCATCGTTGGACCTCCCCCATGGGTGCTGGGCGCTGGTGGGGCTGATGATCTGCGGGCGCGCCAGGTCGTTGTTGTCTATGACAACGGTGGCGTGCTGCGCTGGACGGCACTGTCGTAAGTAGATCTGCTGGCCTTCGACGTAGCGTCGGTTGATCTCGGCGTCCGGGTTGGGATCTCCGTACCCCAGCCGCTTGACGCCGCGTGGGATCGAGACGGAGAAGCGCACGTCCAGGAACACCGAGTAATCCCACCAGTCACGCAGCTCGGGACGGTGCAGAAAGATGCCGTCGAAGAGGAGTACACCACGGTCCGGCGCGACCACGGGATCCTGATCGATCGGATGCTCGCGTTCCACATCGTAGATTGCGGGGACATAGCAGCGGTCTCCGCCGCGTCCGAGCGGTTCGAGCAGTAGCCGACCCAACGCCTCGTAGTCGTACGAGTCGTGGAAGAACCCCTCGGACGACCGCCGACCTCGCCGGTAGCGCACCTCCGCCGGCTGGTGGAACCCGTCGACCGATGCCCTCACCACCGCGATGCCCCGTTCCTCGAGTTCGGTGGCGAGTTCTTCGGCGAAGAAGGTCTTTCCGGCTCCGTCGACCCCGTCGATCCCGACCCGAACGATGCCGCCACCGAGCAGCGAGGTGAGGTCATCAGCTATCGCGTTCAAGACCTCGTGTCGTGCGGAGCTGTGCCGGGCCACTCGCTCTCCCATCGTCGTGACGTCGCGTGATCACGGAGCCCTCACGTCGGGGTTCCGATGCCCGAGCCCACGCGGCAGCATCGTTGGCTGCTACAGACGGCCGTCGGCTAGCAGCTCTCGACTAGTGCGGTGGCCTTGGGTCATCAGGATCGCGTGATCATGGCCCTGCGCTGCCTCGTGAATTCGTTCGCGCTGACTGGGAGACAGCTTCTCAGGAAGTTCTTCGAGAGCGAAGAACCGAACCTCGTCCGCCTCGTCACTGACCGTCAGCGCACCACCGACGGTCGCTGCCTCGAACTGGAACACGACCTCCTGCTGCCGCTCCTTCCAGTAGAGCCCAACCAGCCTGGTGATCCTGACGTCTAGGCCAACCTCCTCCTTGACCTCTCGGACGGCCCCATCCCAAGGCGCCTCGTCCGGCTCGAGTCCGCCGCCAGGCATGTTCCAAAGGTCCAAGTCGGAGCGATGACACAGCAGCACGCGACCATGCTCGTCCCTGATGAACGTGAACACCCCAGCCAACAGCAGCCCCTTCAACGACCCTGACGGTGACTATGGCACAGCTGCCAGAGCCAATGCCCGCCGAACCGGTTGAGTTGTCGTATCGGTCAACCATCCGCAGTATCGGCTGCTAGCTGAGCTCCTTGCGCTGACCCCGCCGCGGACCGTCAGGGCGGGCAGCGAGGGCTTGCTCGAAGGCTTCTCGACCTCGGTCGATGCTGTCGTCTTGGAGAACAACCGATTTGGCCTCGGACTTCGCGTTGCGAGGCTGCCTAGGATCAGGTCCATGGAGAGCGCACCGATCGTTCTCGTTCCCGGCTTCTGGTTGGGGGCGTGGGCGTGGGACGAGGTCGTCGAGGAACTGCGTGGCGACGGATGCGAGGTCACCGCCCTGACGCTGCCCGGACGCGGATCCACCGACGCTGACCGCGCCTCGATCACGCTCGCCGATCACGTCGACGCGATCTGCGACGCCGTGGCCGAAATAGGCCCTCCGGTTGTGCTCGTCGTACACAGTGGTACGGGCGCGGCCGGCTATGGGGTCACCGAGCGAATACCGGAACAGATCGGGGCGATGGTCTACGTCGACACTGGTCCCGCAACCGGCCCTCTCGATCCCGACTTCACGGGCGACGAGCTGCCGCTGCCGACTCTGGACGAGCTGGCCGAGGAAGAGAACCTCGACGGGCTCACCGACGAGCAGCTCGAGACGTTCCAACAGCGGGCAGTTCCCGAGCCGGGGGCTTCGCTTCACGACGGGCTCGCGCTGACCAACGAGGCACGTTTCGACGTGCCGACCACCGTTATCTGCACCGGCTTCACATCCGAGCAGTACCGGGAGTTCGCCAGCCACGGCTACCCGTTCGTCAGTGGGTTGACGGAGCTGGGTGACGTCACCTACATCGACCTGCCCACCAGCCACTGGCCGATGTGGTCGCGTCCGAAGGAACTCGCTGACATCATCGCGGACGTCGCCGTCCGCGTTGCCGCTATCAAGTGAGCCACTCGGGTCTCGAAGAGAGCCTCGTGCGCCTCGGGAAATTCACCCCGAACGAGAGGGGTGACCTCGAAGTCGCCCCGCTCGTCCAGAGTCTCTCATTCCTACTCCTGGAACGGCGGCGCGGGGCAGTCGAACTGGGGAAGCGTCGTCGGGAAAGCAGGCGCCCCAGCCTGAGCGCCACACTCCACACCTTCGTGCCCCTAGTGGGCAGGTACAGGCAGCGCTCCTACGCCGTCACCCTCACCGGGAGGCGACTGTGGGTGCGCAAGAGCGCCACCGACGGAGAGTGCGAGCAGAGCGACGGTGGACAGCACGATGATCAGCAAGCGGCGC
>CAZWDB010000219.1:0-4185 GCA_964632885.1 uncultured Acidimicrobiales bacterium
AGACCGACGACGGGGCCTACAAGGCGGGCGCCGACTTCTTCGAACAGGAGCTGGCTACCTACGGCGCTCACCTGACCGATCGCATCGCCTACATCCTCGACCTCGCCACCATCCAGGAGCAGGCGCGCACCATGGTGGCCCGGCTCAAGGACAAAGGGGTCACAACCGTGGCGTTCGCGGGTGACCCGATCACACCCGCCTTCCTAACGAAGGAGGCGACCAACCAGAACTACTTCCCCGAGTGGGTGATCACCGGCTCGGCCCTCACCGACACTGCCCTGTTCGCCCGCACCTACGACCAGAGCCAGTGGCAGAACGCCTTCGGCATCTCGATGCTCGCTGCCCGGGCGCCCTACACGGTGAGCGACGCCTGGAGGCTCTACGAGTGGCACCACGGTGAAGGTCCGCCGGCCGACGACAGCTTCGGGGTGATCTATCCGTCGCCGTGGATCTTCTTCACGGGTGTTCACCTGGCGGGACCCAACCTCAACGTGGAGACCTTCCGCGACGGGTTGTTCTCGTTCCCGGTGAGTGCGGTCGGCGGGGTAACGAACGTCCAGACCTCCTTCGGTCACCACGGCATCTGGCCGTGGGAGGACTATCTCGCCTACGACGACATGACCGAGATCTGGTGGGACCCGTCGCAGGTCGGCCCGGACGAGACCGGCAAGGAAGGGCCCGGCATGTACCAGTACGTGAATGGCGGGGTGCGCTACGGCGCTGGGGCGTGGCCGTCGACAGTGCCGGCGGCGTTCGATACTGAGGGCGCGGTGACCATCTACGAGGAGCAACCCCCCCAGGACAAGGCCCCCGACTATCCCCACGAACCCCACGAGTAGCCGACCCGGCTCCTCCGCAGAACGAACTTGAGGCAATAACGAACGAATTCCGATCGTTATTGCCTCAAGTTCGAGCCGGGGGAGGCTCAGCTGCGGTTGTTTGGCAGTTGGAAACGGCCGAGACGCTCCCAGCCGACGCCGCGGATCGTCCCGAGCAGCCAGATCTCCTCGGCGTGGGCGCGGATGGGCAGGGCGGGCGCCACAGCCGCGGCGGCCGCCTCCAACGCTCCACGGTCGCGATGGCCGACCGTGAGGTGGGGAACGACCTCGGCGTGTTCACCGCCGTACGGGGGATACTCCGGGTGCCGCCCCAGCACCGCTGCGGTGATAGCTACGAACGGCGCGGCGGGCTCGGGTGCTAGGTAGAGCACTTCCTCGCCAAACCATCCGAGTCGGGCGAGAGTGAAGTCGAAGGCGTGGAACTCCTCGAATACTCCCGACAGTTCGATCACAACCTCCTGGGTGACCTCATCCGGCTGCACGAATGGGTACAGGATGGTGATGTGCGGCGGGATACCCCAAGAGGCAGTCGGATCGAGCTTTTCGCGCCAAGGTGCGACCGCCTTGTCCGCCGCCCGGACGGGGACGATCAGAGCGGTTTCGTCGACGGGAGGTGTGGCGATACGTCCAAGTTAGGCCGGATTCTGCCCCCCGCACGTGTAAGCACCCGGCGTCGACGTCGTTCTACCAGACGTGACCGTAGCGATCGGCCCCGCGTACCACGCAGCGGTGAGCCGTATGCCTGAAGGACCGGCCAGCGCCGATCCGCGCGACGACCGGGTGCTTGTTGAACGCGCCAGTGAGGGTGACGCCGCCGCGGTCACTGCTCTCTACCGGCGCTATGTCGATCGGATCTACCGCTTTGCCTACCGGCGCATGGGCACACACCACCGGGCCGAAGAGGTGACGGCCGCCACCTTCGAGCGGGCGTTGCGGGGCCTGCCTGACTTCGTGTGGCAGGGCGGGGGCTTCGAACCGTGGCTGTTCCGTATCGCCGCCAACGAGTGCGCCGCCTGGTTCCGCCGTGAACATCGGTCGAGTCGACCCCGGGCCCGCATGGCGATGGTCGCGTATGCCGCCGACGAGACGGTCGCTGACGCGGGAGAACACATCGAAGGAGCGATCGACGCGGCAGAGGTCGCCACGTTGCGGCGGGCTCTCGCCACGCTGAATCCGAGATATCAGGAAGTGATCTCGCTCCGATACCTCTCCGAACTCTCTACCGAAGAGGCTGCCGCCGCCATGGGCTGTTCGAAGGCGGTCCTGTCTGTGACGCTGCACCGGGCAGTGTCGGCGTTGCATCGCGCGATCGCGCGTGACCACGAGATCGCAGAGGAGGGTCGATGACGACGCGCACCGATGTGGTCCGCGGCCTCGAGGTGATGGGTGACGCGGCCCCAGCTGATCCCTCGCGCCGGTTCGTGGATGAGCTCGAGGCCAGGCTCGTCAACGACCTCGAGGACCCCCCGGTGGCCCTGCGCGGTCTTGACGACCCCGCCCGCTCGAGCCGCTCGAAGCGCCCCCTCGTGACGATGGGCAGCGTAGCTGCGGCGCTCGTGCTCATCGTCGGCATCTTTTTCGCCGCCCTCGAGGAGCCACCCACGAATGTCGCCACGCCGGTCGGATCCCCGGACTCTCCATCTTCGGTAGGAGACGAGCCCGAGAAAGCGGGCGCAGAGTCTTCCGAGCGCGACGAAGCAGCAGCCGGCCGTACCGACACGGGTGACAACGGTGCGGGCGTCACGGCGGTCGACGACGACAGTGCTGACCGTCGTGAGCCGCCGGAGGCGGCAACGTCGGAAGAGCGTGGTGCCGCCGACTCAGCCGGGTCCGCTCCTGGTGGCGAGCGGCCGTTTGGCGAGCCGAGCGAGGCGCGGTTCCGGCTGGAGGCGTCCTCGAGCGCGACGGGCGCCGACCTCACATGGGACAGCTTCGGAGGCGACGACTTCTTCGCCTACATCGTGTTGCGGTCCGAAGGCGAGGATCCCGAGTACCCGCCCGGCGACGATGGCGACACCCGCTGGGTGCACAGGTCAACCGACCGCGACGACACAACCTGGTCAGATCACCGCCCGACCGTTTCAGGCGAGACCAGCTACATGGTCGTCGTCATCGATGAGGCGGGCCGGGAGCTGGCACGCAGCAACGTGGCAGCCCTCAACGCATCGGTTGGTCTGACCATCAAGCTGCTCTAGGTCAGCCGATCTCGTAGATCAGCTCGCCGTTCTCTTCCCGACTGGTGGCCTCGCCGCTGATGCGCAGATGTTCCAGATGGGCGTAGGTCTCACTCTCGGCCATGCTTCCCCACCGTTCGCGCCGGAAGAGGTGCTGGGAGAAGGCCACCACCGACGTAGGGCCGAGCTCGGCCGACACGTCGCGAAGCTTTTGCAGCCGCTCGTGGTGATGGCCCTTGATGGCATCCACCCGGCCGCGTAGATCCTCGAACGGGTGACCGTGGGCAGGAAGAACCGTCCGCACATCGAGGCCGCCGACAGTGTCGAGGGAGTTGAAGAAGAGCGCGAGCGGATCACGGCCCGTGCCGAGTCCGGAGATGTGCGGCGTGATCGTGGGCAACACATGGTCGCCCGAGAGCAGCAAGCCGTGCTCGGGGTCGTGGAGGCAGAGGTGGTCGATCGTGTGGCCCGGTGTGTGCACCGCGAACCACTCTCGCCCCGCCAACTTCAGGACTTCGCCATTGCGTACGCGCGTCGTAGGTGTCGGCGGTGCGAACCGACGGGATCGGCTGGCCGCCCGCCCCATCATCCTCATCGCCCGCCACCGCATTCGGTTCCTCACCCCACGGGGTCCCTGCCGGCGCGACGTGCCGCCCCACGGCTGGCCCTGGTCCCAGGGATTGCCGGTCGGGAGGTCTTCAGGGTCGACATCGTGGACTTCGTCGGTGCCTCCGTCTTGGCCGTCTGCGTCACTTGTGTCGGCGTGGGAGTGGGGCATGAACCAGGTGCGGAACGCGGAGTGGGTGACGACCGCCGAGGCGCCCGCCTCCTCTGCCAGCCGCCCGGCGGAACCGAAGTGGTCTGGGTGGGAGTGGGTGATGATGACCGTGTGCACGTCCCGCGTGCTGAGGTTGGCGTCGGCGAGCCGCCGCGTCAGCGCGCTCCACGTGCCGGGACCGGGCATCCCGGGGTCGACGATCGCGACGCCGCGCTCATCTACCAGCGCGTACGCGTTGACGTGTCCCAGGCCTGGCATCGAGATCGGCAACTGCATCCGGAGCACGTTCGGCCCCACTTCGGTGACCTCGGGCCGGGCGTCTTCTTGCTCCTGTTTGAGCGGTCGCTGCTCCCCCACGAGGGCTCACCATACTTGACCGATCGGTCAAGTTAGG
>CAZWDB010000220.1:0-4142 GCA_964632885.1 uncultured Acidimicrobiales bacterium
ACGTCGGAACGGGCCGCGGCTGGCCCGGCCTGTACCTGGCGGCCACGACGGGATGCTCTCTCGTTGGGACCGACATGCCGCTGGATGCCCTGACGGAGGCCGCCCGCCGCAGCAGACGGGAGCAGATGGACGAGCGCGTCAGCGTCGTCGCTGCCGCGGGCGGTGCCCAACCCTTCCGCCGGCGATCCTTCGACGCGGTGGTGCTCACCGACGTGCTCTGTTGACTGCGGGCCAAGCTCGCCGTGTTGCGAGCGCTCAAGCAGCTGCTCCGGCCCGGCGGTCGGATCGCGTTCACGACGATCCACATTTCCCCTGGCCTCGATGTCGCCTCGCGCCGGCGCGCCCGCCGTTCGGGGCCGCGTGCTGTGGCATCACGGCGCGGGCAGACGCAGTTACTGGAGTCCGCTGGCTTCGTCGACATCGACCACGTCGACATCACCGCCGAGTTCGCGGAGACGGCTCGGGGATGGCTGCGTGAGTACCGCGCCAGCTACGACGAGCTCGCCGCGATGGAAGCGCCCGGTGCCTTCGCCCAACGGCTGCGCGACGGCCAGCGGCAGCTACGCGCCGTCGAGGCGGGCCTGCTGCGGCGTGGACTGTTCGCCGCTCGGCGGCGCTGATCATCCGCGGCGGTCTTTAAGGGGCCGATCGCGCCCCCATCGGCAACGACATGACCATGCGGTGCCGGCGCGGCTCATCCGAGCGACGTTTGCGCCACGACGCTGCTGTCGGCGTGCGATGGCCCTCCAGGCTGGGCGACGATCGCGGGGTGCTACCTGTCTCCTGGGACACCGTGAGGGTCTTCCTGCATGTGGCCGCGGCGACGGTGTGGGTGGGCGGTCAGATCACCTTGGCGGGTCTGGTACCCGGGGTGCGGGCGCTCGGGGCAGACGCGCCGAGGGCGGTCGCCCGTCGGTTCAACTTGATCGCATGGCCCGCGTTCGGCGTGCTTGTCGGTACCGGCGTGTGGAACATCTTGGCCCTCTCGCCCACCTGGGACACCGCGTACGGCCGCACGGTGATGGTCAAGATCACCGTCGTCGCAGCATCGGGACTGAGCGCGTTCCTTCATGCCAAGGCTCGCAGCCGGCTAGGGCTCGCTGTGTTCGGCGCGCTGTCCGGTCTCACCGCGCTGGCAGCCCTCTTCATCGGCGTCCAGCTCGGCTGAGCCCCTTCGCGAAGCGCCATTGTGCGCAGATGGCTGTGAATTGGGCTCCGCGAGCGACAATTCATAGCCATAGAGACTCACTCGTGCCCGAGGCCCGGACGCCGGCATGCAGGCACGCCAGACTCTCCACGTCAGCTGTGTTCTTGCTGCTCAGCCGGGGCGTGTCGGCTTCACAGCCAACACCGCGGCGCGCTCGGGGTCGAGGTTGCGGATGGCGTAGTTGGTGATCACGCTCGACACGCCCGCGGCTCGCAGATCCTTCACGTAGGCGACGACTCGCGCCTGGTCACTCCGCGCCAAGTCCTTGAGCGCCCATCCCACACCCTTGCGGACCCCGTCGTCGCGGTCCCACACGAGGTTGTCGCACAACTCGACGGCAATGTCGGTGAAGTCCCCCGACGCCGCCACCTTGCGGGTGAACAGCACGACGCTCGCCCGTCGCGGCCAGCGGTCGGGATCGCGATTCCACGCGCGGGCGAGATCGACCATCGGGTCGCGGTGCGCGAGGAGAAGGGGCTGCAGCAAGCCACCGGTGAAGCCGTCGATCTTGCTCCAGCCGTACAGGCGGCGGACAAGGGCGTCGACAATGCCGAGGTTGGCGGGCTCGAAGTAGTCAACCATCTGCTGCAGCACGAACAGTCCGAGCTCCTGCTCCTCCCCGTAGCCCGACTCGACGAGCCGGCGCGCCAGCGCGAGCTTGCCGTCGGGGCTGAGCATCCTGATGTCGGAGCGGTGAGCCCGTACGACCCCACGCTTGCCGGCCATCCGCACGCGGTAACTCTTGTAGCGAGGGTCGGGCTCGTCGGCGTCGGCCCGGTAGCCCGATTCCCTCCCCAGCGTGACGAGCTGGTCCACGATGGACCGATGCAAAGCGGCGACCGACGGGGCAGCAGGCATCGCGGGCGATTATGCCTGTGGTGACGTCGGTGTCATCACACCGGGTTTCCGGCGCCGAGGCAAAACTCGTTGCCCTCCGGATCGAGGAGAACGAGGTTGCGGAACCGGGCCGCGACCTCCGGTTCGAAGTCTTCCTCCCACGCGACCTTGGCGCCGAGTGCGGACAACCGCTCGACTTCGGCGTCGAGCATGTCGAGCGTTCCTGCGGTGCAGCCGAGATGCACCCGGTTCTTCACCACTTTGTCTTCGGGCACGCGGATGAACTCGAGGTACGTCCCGCCCCCCGGCGGACCACACATCGCGCCGCTTCCGTCCTCGGCCACTGCTACACCACCCCACCGGAGCGCCTCGTTCCAGAACGCGGCCACCGTCGCGGGATCGCGGCAGTCGATGGTTACACAGGTGATCTCCACGTCCCGATCCTGACACCTGACACCTCGAACGACGGCGGCAAGGCTGATCGAGTCTTGTGGCGATAGCCTCTGGCATGACGCAAGCTGAAGGTCAACGCGAGCGGGTTGTCGTCGACGCCGGCGAGCGGGAGATGCTCTGCGGCTGGCTCGACTACCACCGGGCGACGCTGGCGATGAAGTGCGAGGGCCTCACCGCCGAGCAGCTCAGGGAGCAGGCGGTCCCGCCGTCGACTCTGTGTCTGCTCGGCCTCGTCCGCCACATGGCCGAGGTCGAGCGAGGATGGTTCCGAAGGTCCTTCGCGGCGGAGGACCTACCGTCCCTCTATTCGACACGCGACGCGCCCGACGCGGACTTCGACGATGTCGACAACGCGGACGCCGAGGAGGCCTTCACCCAGTGGCGAGAGGAATGCGACCGGGCGCGCGCCATCGTCCACGACGCGCCGTCCCTCGACGCCCACGCTGCCCATCCCAAGCGCGCCGACTTCACGCTGAGGTGGATCGTCACCCACATGATCGAGGAGTACGCCCGCCACAACGGCCACGCCGACCTGCTCCGCGAGCGAATCGACGGCACCACCGGCGAGTAGCTGACGGCGGCGTCCGACTCGGCGGCGGAGCTACACCACAGGCTCGTCGTCGGACTCGTCATCCGACGCGCCCTCGGTCTTCCACTTGAACTGGAACTCGACCTCTTCTTCGTCGTCGCCCCGCTCGTGCTCGATCGTGAAGTCGGCCCGCTTCGGTACGTGGATGCGCTCGCCGGCCACCTGGATACGAAACGGCTCTCCGGTCTCGAGGGCATCGGCCAGCCGGCGCAGCTTGGCGACTACTTCGGAGGTCGAGTAGGAGCGCTCGACGTCTCTAGGGGCATCGGTCATGACACGGAACCATACGCGTCCCGCACCCACGCCATTCTCCGTCACAGCGTCTGGGCTGCCGTGGTCTGCGTCGGATCAGAGGAGCCGTTCGTAACCGCATCGCCGCAGCAGTGTTGCCCAGAATGTGGGCTCGGGACTGAAGGGGACGGTCACGATGTGGTGGATGCAGAAGGCGAGTAGGTAAAGAGGAAAGACAAACTCTCGGTGTTCAGCCGTGACGGTGTCGCGGCCGTAACCGGCAAGGAGCAGCTCGAGTGCGTCGGGGCCGTCCCAGAGAGGGATGCGTGCAAGGTCCCACAACGGGTCACCCGATTGGGCTTGGTCGAAGTCGATGATGCCGGCGTAGCTGCCCTGGGCGTCGATGAAGACGTGGTCGCCCTCGAGGTCGCTGTGCAACAGCCTTCCGTCGGTTATACCTTCGAGGTGGGACTCGAGCTCCTCGTAGCGGTTGACCAGTCGCGCCGCTTCCTCGGTCGTGACGAGGCCTCGGTCGGCCAGTGTCTTGATGCCGTGGTCGCGGGCGAGATCGATCACCGGCGACCATCGGGGCGACACACCGACGGCTCCCCCCGCGCCCGCGACGAGCGGACCGAAGCCCGGTACCGCGATCTCGTGCATGGCGCGCAGGTCGGCTCCTGTGGCCGCCCATGCGCCGGGCTCGGCTGAACTCGGGCCCTCCGACAGTGGATGTCCTGGCATCACACCCATGATGAGCGCCTCCGGTTCCTCGATGACGGCGAGCACCTCAGGCACGGCGATGCCTGCTCGCCGGCACGCCTCATA
>CAZWDB010000221.1:0-4118 GCA_964632885.1 uncultured Acidimicrobiales bacterium
CAGGGCCAGGAAGAGGTGTGCTTCGAGCTCACCTGGGACGCCATCGACGAGCCAGCCGCCGCCCATATCCACAAGGCGCCCCCGTCCGATCCCGGACCTGTGGTCGTTACCCTCGATATCGACCCGCCGCAGGGCTGTGTCGAGGCCGCCGCTGAGCTCATCAAGGCCATCCGCCAGAACCCGGACGCCTTCTACGTCAACATCCACAACGAGCCATTCCCCGGAGGTGCGATCCGCGGTCAGCTGACGCGGTAGCGATCGTAAGAACGCCCAAGCAGCCATCGGCCGGCCACGAACGCCGCAAAGCCCGCCGCGACACCCCAGCCGTTCCACCAGATGTCGTTCCATTGGGGGGAGCGGTGTGTAAGCACGGTGAGCTGCACCAACTCGATCGAGCCCGACACCGCGATGCCAGCCGGCACCGTCCAGCGCCGCCACCCCGGGAACGCGAGAGGGAACAGCACGCCGAACGGCACGAACATCACCACGTTCCCGGCGTCCTCGGCATCGGCGAAGCCCGCCCAGCCGTCGCCGCGCTCTGACGGCTTGGGCACATTCTCCGAGCCGGTCCCGACCGCGTCCCGGGCTCGCCGATTCACTCCTTCGACTGACCGGGCGACCCGGTCGATCTTCGATCCCGGGTCGGGGCCGAAGGTCGCATAGCCCACACCAGCGAGATACACCGCGAGCAGAGCGGGCGCCCACCACCGCCGCACCAGCAAGCTGGCCCCCATCGCGTTGTCGTTCGAGTCAGACACCTAACAACAAGTCTGCTCACACAACCGCAACCGTCAATCGCCCACGAGGTATTTGAAGAGGACGGCGGTCGGCTCGCCTGCCTACCCTTGGGGTCCGACACTGACCTGGGGGAGAGCGATGCCGGCCGCTGCCATCGACGAAGTTCTGCTCGAGCGGGGGCGGTGGGTGATACGCCAGATCGAGGCCGCGGGTGCGGGCGTTGCTCTCGACGAGGTCGAGGCCAACCTGGTTCCCTTCGCCGATGCCACCCTCGAGGACCACGCGGCCTTCTTCGCCAACCGGGCGCAGTACGCCGGCCTTCCGTTCGTCGTCGACGAAGAGGTGATCGACAGCAGCGGAACCCTTCACTGCTTCATCACCAACGAGCGCGGCCGGCGTTGGGATCTGGTCATCCAGTTCGAGGCCGAAGGCGACCGGCGGATCCGCAACATTCGTCTCGAACGCCGGCTCCCCGATGGTGTCGAGGTGCGTGACGCCACCCCCGAGGACGGCGCCGGTCTCGCTGCTCTCTACGCCGCCACCCCGATGCAAGCGGGGGACCTCACCGTCACGATCGACCCCGGCGACGACTACTTCGTGATGACCCGGTTGATGGAACACGCGCGCACCCTCGTCGCCCTCGAGCACGGCAAGCCGATCGGGCTCTACACGGGAACGCTCTTCCAAGCGACCTTGCGTGGCGACGACGTCGTGGCCGCGCTCGGCTGCCACACCCGCATCGCCGACGGCAAGGCGGGCGGTGGACTGTGGAGCATCATGAACACCCGCATGATCGACGGGTTCGACGGGAACTTCGACGTGCCACTGGCGTTCGTGCTCAGCGGCAACACCGCGGCCAGCCGGCTAACCACGGCGGGGGCGTGGCCGGCGATCCCGGTGCGGGCAGCGATCCCGTGCCGGCCGGAAGCGGCCGCGGTAGGCCGGGCCGCCACGCCGGACGATGCCGGCACCATGGCCGAGATCCTGAACGCGACCCACGGCGGACACGACCTCTATCGCAACCTCACCGCCGAGGACGTCGCCCGCCGCCTCGAACGGGCACCCGACCTCTATGGCTGGGGCGACGTGTGGCTTCACGACGGCGCCGTCGTCGGTATCGGCCGCACGTTCCACAAGCGACTAACCGAGTCACCGGCCGGCACCGAGCGCAGCGTCCGCGCCCTCGTCTACGACTACGGCGCGCTACCGGGTTCGGAAGACGCCCTCACGGCCCTCCTCGCGGCACGCGGGGCGGACGCCGCGGGCCGAGGTGCCACCCACCTCTCGGTCTTCACCTGCGAGGCCGCTCGGCTGTACACGACGCTCGTGGACGCCGCCGCGATCACCGAGACCTACGACCTGTTCGCTCCCGGCGTAGAAGCCGACGACGACGCCGCCACCCGCGGCATCTTCGTCGACCAGATCCACTTCTGACGCACCGAAACCCCCGAGCCCGCGAGCAGCCAGAGCGCGATGCTTTCGGGATGGAGATCCACCCCGTCACTCGGGATCGGCTCGACGACCTCGCGGACCTGTTCGAGACCGCGTCGTCGACGCGCGGCTGCTGGTGCATGTGGTTCATCAACAGCCACCAGGAGGTGAACGCCGGCTGGCGGAACGGCGGTAACCGGCGCGCCTTCGAGGACCTCGCCCAAACCGCCGACCCGCCCCTCGGCCTCTTGGCCTACGAGGACGACCGGCCGGTGGGCTGGCTGGCGACCGGACCGCGGTCGCGGTATCCGCGGGCGACCGGGCCGCGCACCAAGATCCTGAAGGACCGCGACGTGAGCGAGGACGACGACGTGTGGCTGTTGCCGTGCTTCTTCGTCCGCGTCGGTCACCGGCGCACCGGCGTGACCGGCGCGCTCATCGCCGCCGCCGTCGAGAACGCCGCCACCCACGGGGCTTCCGCCATCGAAGGCTTCCCGATCGCGGACGCCTACGAGAAGTCCCAGGACGACTTCGTCGGCAAGCAGCGGCGCTTCTCCGAGTGCGGCTTCGAGTGTGTCGCCGAGCCCTCGCCTCGCCGCGTCGTCATGCGGCGAAACCTGCGCTAGTCAGCTTCGCCCCGGGGCGACGGCAGATGACCCGGCTCAGCGAGACCGTTGTGTCGCTGTGGCTGTGAATTGTCGGGTTGTCGGCGCAATTCACAGCCACAGGAGCACAATCGCCACCCGCTGAACGCCACCCGCGGAACGCCACCCGCCGACCGCCCGCCCGCTCATGACCAGCGGGGAGGTCCGGACCCGCGAGGCTCGAGGGCCGGGAGTCGCTCCCGCACCATCTCGACGAACGGGCCCATGTTGACCCGAAGCACTTCGTTGTCCTCGGTGGTTGCCTCGCCGTCGTAGGAGCGCCCGGCCGCTTCGATGGCGGGATGCCAGCGCTCCGGTAGATGTTGGAGCCCCCACAGGCCGGCCGACCGTTTCGAGACCGCCGCGTTGCCGGTCTCGAGGGTGTGGAGGATGCGGCAGCCGTTCCAGACGGCATAGGTCGCCTCGTAAGGATCCTCCGCGTCGCCTTCATACACGTGGCGTTCGAGGTGCTCGATCTCGCGGTCGAGCTCGGGGAGGAGCTCCTCCCTTGTGGGTGCGACGACTCCCAGCTCGTGCGGCGTCTTCCCGTGCAGCCCGACGTACTGGCCCGCGGCCCAGTGGGCACGGGAGACGGCCCAGTCGTTGAAGCGCCGGCGAGCGGCATAGGCGGCGGTTGGCGGCTTGGCACGGGCGAGCGTGGCGGCCGGCACGCACATCAGGTCGAAGGACACGCCCGCCGCTGAGGCGAGCTCTAGGGTCGCCGCGGCGATCCGGTACGGGCGGGACTCGGGTTGGTTGCCCCAGACGCCGGGGTCGCGTTCCTCCGCCGCGATGCCGTCGACGGCAGCACAGATGTCGAGGTCGCCAGGCTTGCGAGGACGGTCGGGGAACGTGGTGCCGCCGTGCAGCCACATGCCCACGAGGTCGTCTCCGAGGATGGACAGGACCGCGTCGCGGAGCTTGTGGCTCGCGGCCGCGGCAGGTGCAGGGATGTCGTCGATCGATACAGGCAATGCAGGCAAGTAGTCGCCTCCGGGTGCGCGCCAGGGTTCTCCGGCGAGTGATCAGTGGTGAGGAGTTCCCGGCGGCTCAGCCGCATTGCAGACGAGCCTGCCCCGTGCAGGCCCGGCCCACAGGATGCTCGTGCCCTCCCGCTACCGCAACCGGATTATGCGGCCTTTTCGAGGATGTGGACGCCGCAGGCCTGGCCGAGGCCGATGACGTGGGCGAGGCCGACCTTGGCCCCGTCGACCTGGCGGTCGCCCGCCTCACCGCGGAGGTGGTGGCACACCTCCCAGATGTTGGCGATGCCGGTGGCGCCGATCGGGTGCCCCTTGGACTGGA
>CAZWDB010000222.1:0-3967 GCA_964632885.1 uncultured Acidimicrobiales bacterium
CGGCAAGACCAACCAAAAGCGACGACGCGATCGTTGACATTCGGTCGCGGTGCACGACCGCCCATCGCCGTCGTTCCGGCCGCACTACCCCTGCAGCGATTTCGGAAGCATGAGGGACCCGTCGGTTAGGCGCGTTGAACCAGCAGGTTGCGATCCCCTCTCATACGTCAGACAGGGTTTGAAGGTCGTCGGGTACGACGGCGCCCGCGATGTCAACTCCGTCGACGTCCGCACCGAGATGTGTTAGCACGAATGGAACCTGAGGGTGCCGAGCTCGGAGCGCTCGAACCGATTCGACGTCCATGTGCGACTGCTCGTGATGACGGCCGTTGCACTCAAGCACGAGAACGTCGGAGGCAGTCGCGATCTCGTCGAGCCCGCGACACGGCCGCGTGTCGCCCGAGTACCCGATCGTGCGGCCGTCGCTGTCGAAGAGGAAACCGAAACACTGGAGGTGTGCCACGTGTTCGACCTCAACTGCCCGAAATCGCATGGTCCCCGCCGTCTGCCATGAACTGTCGACTTCGATGTATCGCAGATCGAGTTCGGCGTGTGCCGCGCCTTGCACGTTCGAGCCGGGACGGTCGACGCCAGCGAGGTGCATCATCGCGGCGAGGAAGGTCTCGACGCCTGGAGGGCCGACTATGTGGAGCGGCTTAGAACGTCCGCGCTTCACGAACTCGAGTAATAGGAACGGCCATCCAAACGTGTGGTCAGGGTGGAAGTGCGAGATCACCACGGCGTCGAGCTGCTCCACCGGAATGCCGCATCGCCGCAGGTGAGGGAGAGCTGTCGGCGCCGGCTCCACGAGGACGCAGCCATCGACGACGAAGCTGTTCCAGTAGCGGCCTGGCGCTAAGAAGTTGCCGGTGCCGAGGAAAGTGAGCGAGGCCACGACTACATCCTCGCACTGCGGTACTCGCGACCGCCTCAAGGCGGTCCCTTGAGGGACCGCCCCGCCGGCGATCTGTCGCGCTAGGCGATGGCACCTTCCCGTCGTTCCGTACCTCAAATGCGTGTAGCGGTGCGGCGGGAAGCGGGTCGCAGCCCAGTCGCGGTTGGGTGGTGAGTCGCCCAATGTCCCGCGGTGGCCGGCTCGGTGGGATTTGCTGGTAACGCCGCTAGGCGGCGTGGGCCTTTCTGGATGTGGGGAGGAGTCGGACGCGAAGCAATCGCATCGGGTGGCTGCCCCTGGATGAGCTGGTCGCGTCGGCCCGAGGCGGCGAGGATGTTGCCGCGGCGGAGATCGCGCGGCGCTTCCGGCCGATGGCCTGCGCTCTCGCGGCCCGCGCTGTGCCGAGCCACGCCGCGGAAGACGTCGCGCACGACGCGCTGATGGAGGTGCTTGGCTCCCTCGGCGAGCTGCGCCAGCCGTTCGCTCTCCCGCTGCTCGTCCGGCTTGCCGTCCGGAAGCACACCGACCGCTACCGCCGCGCGCAGATCGGGGTTTCCGAACCGATTGCTGATGACCTGCTGGTGGAGTCGCGAGATCTGGACCCGGCCGTCTTGGCCGAGCGTCGGCACCTCATCATGACGGTACGTGCTGCACTGCAAGGCGCGCCCGAACCCGACCGCCGCCTCCTCGACCTCCGTTACTTCGCGGAATGGTCAATCCGAGACCTTGCCACCGTGACGGGCCTCACCGAGGGAGCCATCCGCAAGCGCCTCCACGACGCCCGCCGACGCCTGCGCCCATCGTTAGCCGCCGCCCAACTCGTACCGCACCTAAGGAGAACCCGTATGCCCGACCCCGCCGCCTTCCTTGGCAACACGTATGCCAGCGACGGCTCCGTCCTTGACCATAATCTCGAAGGCGCTGCGGACCGCCCGCATCTGCCGTCGTTCGAAATCGAGTCAGTGCTCAACCCGCCTGGCGCGGAACGGCTGATCTCCGGCGTGAAGGTAATCGACGCGCTGGCACCGCTCACCCGGGGCGGCCGCCACGAGATCGTCGGCCCCTTCGGGACCGGCCATCTCGTGCTCGTACGTGAACTCGTCGCTCGTGCCAACCGATCTGTCGACACCGTCTGCGTTGCCGTTGGATCCCGCGGCTGGCATAAGGGTGGATTTTCCAACTTTCACAAGTTTGGTGGCGCCTCAAGTCCCGAACGCAACCGATTCGCCATAGTGCTCTCGTCGGGACCGGAAGACGCGGCATCCGCGCTCGACCGAGGCAGCGGGCTTGCCTACGCGCTCGGGCAACACCGGGCGGTCATAGTCGCCGTCGACGACTGCACTGCTTTCCACGCCGCCGAACAGTTCAATGCACTCGGCCACGGCACCACCGGCGATGGACACGCATTGACCCTCCTGCATGTCGACCCCTACGGCGAGGGCTTCGACCCCGCTGAACGACCCGACTACCACGGACGGCTCAGCCTCTCCCTTGAACTCGCCGCGCGCGGCGTGTTCCCAGCCATCGATCCGGCGGCGTCGCGCTCCACGCTGCTCCTAGGCGACAGCCCCGAGGCCATGCGCGCTCGCCACGCCCAAACGCTCCTGACCACGGCAGAAGCTCTCACCAACTCACTCGCGCAAGGCCTCGTCGGCGACAACACCGATCGCGGGCAATGGGTGGACCCATCAGTCGCATCCGGGGAGATCGACCAACTCTTGGCGCACGTCATCGGCCGCTGACCGCGGTGCGCAATGTCGATCTCCGAGGTGCCCGGCACAATGGGCGTACGGGTCACGACCGGTTGAGCGATCTGGCGCGCCAGCAGAGCGACCATCGCCGTCGTTGCTGTGGAACGGTTTGTCAAGCCCCGGTTGGACTCGACTTTTGAGCGCGAGGCATCAACGGTTGGTCCGGATCAACTTGTGGTTGGCAGTCGATGGCGTTTGAGGCTGCTACTCGTATCGCCGCCGGCGCGGTGGCGGTCGGCTGCGGTGTTGGCGACGCGCCGGAGCGCGGTGGATCGGAGGACCGCCACGATGCTGTACGCGAATCGGGATCGCAGTTGATCCATGCGCAGATGGGTGCCTCAGAATATGGCCGTCCCTGACGTCCTCGAGGGGACGGTTGGGGATAACGACGGCGAGGGTCGGGTCTGCTGCGGCGGTGCTCCGGCGCGTCGCGTTCTGTTCGGTCATCACTGCGCCGATCTCGCGGTGACCGAAGTCGGAGCCATGGTTCAGTCCTTCGCGGTCATCTCTGCCCAGACGAAGTCGGCGAGCTCGCGGGCGACGGCGGCGGCGACGATGGACTTGACGTTCTTGCGGGCGGCCAGGGTGGCGAAGCGCTTGGAGAGGCGGACCTGGGCTTGCCAGGACCGGGCGATGGTGTCGGGGCTGACGCCGTCTTGGCGGCGGCGGATGGTGGCGCCGAGTGCGGGGCGGTGTTGGTAGGCCCAGGCGGCTTCGCAGAGCTGGCCGCGGATGTGGCTGTTGCCGGCGCGGGTGAGGCGCCGCGGCGTTCGCTGAGCCCGGTGGAGTTTTCCGAACAGGTGAGGCCGGTGAAGCTCATGAAGCTGCGGGCGTTGGGGAAGCGCCGCCAGTCGAAGACCTCGGCCCCCAGACACAGTGCCCCCATATGTGTGATGCCCCGATAGGCACCCAGCCGCGTCACGGCATCAGCGAAAGGGCCGGAGGTGAAGTAGCCGGCCAGGTCGGCCTCGACGGCCTCGAGGGCGGCCTCCCGTAGCTGGACGGTGGCCCGGTAGTGGCGGAAGGTGGCCTCTAACGCCTTGTCGTCGAAGACCAGACCCGAGAGCCAGCGGTCGTGGCGGAAGGTCCAGTTGGATCCGCCGCGATAGATCATCGAGTGGCGCAACAAGAACTTGGTGAGACGGTTGCGGGCGCGGGTGAGGTCCTGGACCATGTCGCCTCTCGTTCGGCACAGGTCCCGGACCGCTTCTTGTTCCCGGTTCGGCACCGCGATCGGGGTGAGCTCGCCGGCACGGTGGAGGCCGGCGAGTCGGCGGGCGTCGCGTTTGTCGGTCTTGACGCGGTCGCCGCGGCCCTTCGG
>CAZWDB010000223.1:0-3959 GCA_964632885.1 uncultured Acidimicrobiales bacterium
AGCTCGACTACTTCAGCTCCGCAGCCGCCCTCCCGGACGTGTCGCCGAACCACCGTCACCTGCGCATCGGCCTCCTCTTCCCCGTGCGGGTCGCGATCTGGCTGTTCGACTACTCGGAGGCGGCCTACTACGCCCTGCCGATCCTCGGGGGCACGGTGCTGGCGGTCAGTACGTTCTTCCTCGGGCGGTACCTGTACGGGCGTGTGGTGGGGATGGCGGGGGGCGGGCTGACCCTGCTGAACCCGTACGTCCTGTGGGACTCCACCCACTTGTTGCCGGACGTCCCGGCCGCCGCCTGCCTCGTGGTCGCGGTCGTCATGCTCGTCCGCGCCGGACAACGCAACGCTGTCGACGGGGTGCGCGCTGCGGGCACGGTCACGTTCGCAGCCGCCGGGTTCCTGCTCGGCTGGTCGTACCTCATCCGCGAGTACACCGTCATCTTCTTCCTCCTCGTGCCGCTGGTCTTCGCCCTGTACCGCGTCCCCTGGCGGCGGCTCGTACCGGTCTCGATCGGGGCGCTCAGCGCCCTCGCGATCGAGCTCGCCTGGGGGGCGTTGGTGTACGGCGAGCCGCTCGCCAGGATCAGCCGGGTGGTCAGCCCGCGGCAGACCGACCGGCCCTTCGCCACCGAGCCGCTCGATGTCGCGTCGGTCCTCGTCGATCAACTCCTGGGCCGTTCCGGCGGGGTCTTGTGGGTCGCGCTCATCGTCCTGCTGCTCCTCGGACCGGTGATCGCCCGGCTGGCCGGGCGGCCCGCGCAGGGCCCGCTCCTGCTGCTCGCGTGGGGCGGGGGCATGTGGCTGGTGCTGACGTCGATAGGCCTCCTCCCGATGCTGCTGGGTGAGGACCGCGTGCTGCTGCGCCTGCAGAAGATCCGCTACTGGTACCCGGTGTTCCCCGCGATCGTCGTCGGTGGCCTCGGCGCCATCGACCTCGGTGTCCGGCGCCTCGTGCGCGCCACCTCGCTCCAGGCGCTCTTGGCGGCGGTCGTCGTCGCGTCGGTCGCGCTCGTCGCCGGCTACCAGGGCGTCACCTCCATCACCCACTCCGGCGCGTGGGTGCGCAACGGCAACGACGACTACCTCGAGCTCCGCCGCTTCCTCCGTGACCAGGGGGAGGGTTGGGACGTGATGTGGGTGACCGAGGGCAGCGGACGGGCCAGCGGGCGGGTGGTCCCCATGTACACGCGGACCGCCTTCGGCCGTCCGATCTGGGACGGGGAGCTCCGCGCACTGTCCAAGGGGTCCGACTTCCGCCCTGCTATCGACCTCGACAGCGGCCTGGTCGTCGTCCAACCCGCCTCGATCCGGTACGCGGTTCGAAGAGGTGAGCCGCTGCCTTCCTACCTCATCCGACCTCCCGACGACTGGGCCCCGGTCCTGACGTCCTCGAGCGGCTCTCTCGCACTCTTCGCGCTCGACGGGGCCGACACCTCACGTGAGGTGCTCATCACCGACGAGGTCCCGGACTGGACCGTCTGGGGACGTGGTGACACGGATCCCGGCGAAGCCTCGACGGTGGCCACCGGCGGCAGCCTGGCCGTGGCGGTACCAGCCGAGGCACGCGTGTTCGTCACCGACGGGTACGGACCGCACCTGCGGGCCGCTGAGGGAGGTGGGCTCGTGCGCATGCAGTACGGCCTGCTCCGTGGGCAGCTGTCGCTCGTGGTCGAGGGGGAGGGCACGGTCGACATCGAGTGCTTCTTCTTCGCGGCGGACGGCACCCGCTACCGCGCGCCGGCTGTGTGGACGCAGCCCCCACCGGGAGGCGGTGATGTGGGGTTCACGTGTCGCCCGCCGGAGGAGGCGCGTGCGGTCGGGGAGTTGGACGTGCGCCTCGGCGTCGCGGTCACGGGGCCGAGCCGGATCGAGGTCGGCGCCGTCTCCCTCGAACGGTGGTCACCTGCGCCGCTCCCGTGAGTCCAGGCGGGTGTGAGAGGGGCGATCAGGCGGTGCGGCCGCTGCCGCAAGGGTTGTCCGAAGTGAGGTGACCGCACGTACGACCGTCGGTGGTGGGGTCGTGTCGCTCCTGCTTGTCTTAGGGAGTCACATCAACGGGGTACGGGGTGGTTATCAACTCTCAACGGGGCGGAGTGGTTCGTTCATCACTCGTCCAGGGCAGAGCTCTGACCTCGGGGGACGACGCCCTCGGATGCCCGAAGGGGAACGCAACAGGAGTGTCGTCGAGCGGCATCGAGCTCGGCACACACGACGGGGAAGGTTCACTTCGATGACTCCACACGCTTCGCCTGATCACGTTGCGGACGTCGTGACCGGCCGGCGGTGGCTGGCGTTGTTGGGCGTGTTCGCGCTCCTCATGACGCTCGTCGCCCCGTTCGCGTCGCCGGCGTTCGCCGATGGCCACGAGCTGATCGATCCGGACGGGACCGACGATCCACGTTCGGTCGAGGTCCAGCGCTTCGACGGCGAGGGCCGGGCGGACACGGCGGGGATCACCGCTGACCACACGTTCAACGGGACCGCCGAGCACGTGCTGCTCGCTCGGTGGGACCTCTTCCCGGACTCCCTGTCGGGTAACTACCTGGCGGGGGTGCTGGACGTCCCGGTGCTCATCATGCCGAGCGACCAGCTGCGTCAGTCGACGATGGACTGGCTCGACGCCCTCGGGACCACCGACATCACCATCCTCGGTGAGACCGAAGCCATCAGCCAGGACGTCGAGGACGCGCTGCGCGACGACCACGGCTACAACGTCGACCGCATCGGCGGGGAGAACCGCCACGAGACGGCGCAGTTCATCGCCACCGGTGAGACCGACGGCTACGACCGCGACTACGGCACCCACAACGGCGATGCCACCGCGATCGTGACCCGCGCCGACGACTTCGCCGACGCGCTCGTGATGGGTGGTATCGGCTACGACCAGAACTTCCCCGTCCTGCTCACCCTGCAGGACGAGCTGGACGAGTGGACCGACGAAGCGCTCGATGACCTCGGGACCGACCACGTGCTCATCGCTGGTGGCCCCGCGGCCGTCTCGCTGGCGGTGGAGGCCGAGATCCAGGCCAAGGGCATCACCACGGAACGCATCGAGGGAGACAACCGCAACGAGACCGCGACCGAGGCCGCCGACTGGGCGGTCGACAACCTGGCCTGGACCCGTTCCCACGTGAGCCTGGCCCGCGGCGACCTGTTCCCCGACGCGCTGACCCTGGGTCCGCACGCCGGTGTGGAGCAGAAGCCGATCCTGCTGGCGCACTCGCCGAGCCAGCTCGACTCCAACGTCTTCACGGACCGGACCGAGGGCTGGTTGCGTGAGCACGCCTGCGACATCCTGACCATGCACATCTCCGGCGGCCTGGCAGCTATCAACCAGGACGTCGAGGATGAGGCGGTTGCCGCCGCCGAGGACTGCCCGGAGGAGGCCGCAGCGATCACGCTGGAGCAGGATCAGGCCACCAACCCGGTCGAGTCCACCCACACGGTCACCGCGACGGTGGAGAACCAGTTCGGTGAGGGTCACGAGGGTGCGATGGTCCGGTTCGAGGTGACCGGCACCCACCAGGAGACCGGTTCAGACATCACCGATGTCAACGGTGAGGCGACGTTCTCGTACTTCGGCGACCAGACGGGCACCGACACCATCACCGCGTGTGCGAACGAGGACGAGAGCCTCCCCGCTGACTGCGAGGACGCCGACTTCTCCGCCTCGGTCACCAAGACCTGGGAGGAGCCCGTGCTCGCGTTCACGCTCGCTCAGGAGGAGGAGGTCAACCTGACCCAGTCGACCCATACGGTCACCGCCACCCTCGAGGACCAGTTCGGACAGGGAGCCGACGGTGTCCAGGTGCTGTACGAGGTGACCGGTACCCACGAGGTCACCGGTACGGATCTGACAGATGCCGAGGGTGAGGCGACCTTCTCGTACTTCGGTACGACGGAGGGCACCGACACCATCACGGCGTGCGCCAACGAGCCGGGAGCGACACCGCCGGCCTC
>CAZWDB010000224.1:0-3886 GCA_964632885.1 uncultured Acidimicrobiales bacterium
GGGCTGAACAGGCGGCGGGTTCTTCATCTTGGCTCGTTCGGATCTTGCGGGCGGTCGAGGCGCTTCAGTCCGACGGCGACCCGCCGGGCGTGATGGGGAGGCGAGGTTGCTGGCGGTGGCGGGCGCCCTCGTGGCGGCTTCCCGAGCCGGCGGCGACGGGAAGCGTGGCGGTGCCCGGGTAGTCGAGGGCGTCGAAGTTGACGTCGGGCATGCGCCGGTCGAAGCCGATCGCCTTGTGGGTGACCGACAGCGAGAGGGCGACGGCGTGGTCGGCGCGGATGATGCCCAGCTTGCGGGCAGCGACCGCGGCGCGAGTCTGGCAGCGGCAGTCGATCGAATGGGTGGCCGCGGTCTTGGCGGCGGATCCGACGGCGATGCCGAGGTCGACGTCGCGCAGGTTGCATACCGGTCCGGCGAACTCCAGCTCGGCGGAGTCATCGCGTAGCTGTTTGGTGAAGTGGAGGAACTCGGCGCATGTGGCGTAGCCGCAGGCGCCGCAGTCGTAGTTCGGCGGGTACCAGTCGGGCAGCAGCCCGACGAAGACGATGGCGTCGACCGCCTCGGCGACCTCGGCGTCGCGGAACCAGATCTGCTCCCGGCGTTCCTTGCCTCGCGAGCGCAGCCATTCGGCGATGCGGTGCCGTTCTTCGGGGTCCGCCACGATGACGGTCTCCATGAAGTTGGGCTTGCCGGCCAGGAACAGCTGCCCGCCGGACTTGGGGGCGGTGATGGCGGCTGCGGCCATGAGCTTGGCGACCTGCATAACGACGTCGCCGCGCAGGTCGCCGTAGCCGATGTTGGTGGGGCTCACGCCGGGGCTCCGACCTGGCGGGCGCACCAGGCGTAGAGGGCGTCGTAGACGAACGAGGCGCGGTCAAGGAGGCGGTGGTCGTCGGCTTCGACGTCGAGGCCGCCGAGGCCGATGGCCAGCAGGCCGGGGCCGGCGGGGTCGCTGTCAAGGTCACTGTCGATGTCGGCGGCGTGCACGATCTTCGCGAGGCGCGCCAGGGCGCCGTCGCTGCCCAAGTTGTACTCGTCGATGAGGACCTCGAAGGTGCACAGGCCGTCGCGGTGGTCGTAGCGGGCACCGGGGGCGTCGAAGCTGACCGCCCCTTCTGTTTCGGCGATGGCGAGGACCTCGTCTTTGGGGACGAAGAGGATCTCGGCTTCGGGGTCGATGAAGCGGCGGATCAGCCACGGGCAGGCAATGCGGTCGGTCTTGGGCCGGGCGCGGGTGACCCACTTCATGACGTGCCTCCTGTCGGGTCGTGGGCGGCGAGCATGTCGGCGAGGTAGCCGCCGATCGCGTCGTAGCGGGTGAGGGGGTGGAACTGGACGGCCTCGTGGGTGGGCGAGGCCGTGAGCCGGTCGCGGTCGGGTGTGTCGATCCACGCGTCGAAGGTGTCGTGGTCCGGCCACGCGGTGATCATGATGTACTCGTCCGGATCCGCGTCGATGTCGTCGGGCTGGAGGGTCTTGGCCGGGTTCTGGCGGGGCGAGCGAGCCAGGACGAGCTCGGCGAGGATGCCGTGCTGGCGGCGCAGCTCGGCGTTCTCATCGATCCACGCCAGGAACCGCGCGCGCTCGTCGGCTGGGACGCGCACCGTCCGCAGGCACACGATCATCGAGCACCTCCTCCTCTCTGTGGGTTGGGAGCGGGACGCGGCGGAACCACGACCACAGCGCGAGGTCGTAGACAGCCTTGATGCCGCCGGCGAGGACCAACGGCAGCCCCAGTGACACCTGCTGGAGCGCGCCGCCGAGGACCGGGGCGACCGGCCGCACCGCGTAGCGGGCGGTTGCCGTGTAGGCGGCCGCCGCGACGCGCTCGTCGGGCTCTACGAGCTCGACCACGTACGCCTGCCGGGTGGGCACGTCCATCTGGGAGAGGGCGAAGCGGACCAGCACGATCGCGACGGCGAGCGACGCGTTCGGGGCGAACGGCACGGCCGCCAACAGCAGGTTCGACGGCAGGTGTGTGAAGACCATGGTGTTCAGCAGCCCGATCCGCTCGGCGAGGCGGGTGGCGGCGACGAACGACGCCGCTTGGAGGAACCCAACGGCGAAGAACACCGCACCCAGCGCGTCGGCCGACAGGTCGAACTCCTTGGATAGGAAGAACACGAGAAAGCTCTGCACCGCGAACCCGCCGCCGAAGCTGTCCAGCGCAAAAAGCCCGGAGAGCCGCATCACCACCGGCCGCGACCGCCGCAGCGGCGCAACGCCCCGCCCAGCGGCTCCGCCAGCCTCGACGGCGGCCGAGAGCCGGGCGGCGATGACCGCGCCGGCCAGCCCCACGGGGACGAGGACGAGGAAGAACCGCTGGTCGGCGGGCACGCCGATGCCGGCGTCGCGCAGGAGCGCCGGCCCTCCGGCTCCGAGCGCGCCCAGCGAGCCGGCGATCGTGGCCACCGAGTTATAGGCGCCGAACACACGGGTGCGGCGAGCCTCGGGCACCGTCTCGGGAAGCATCGCCTGCTCCAGCGACGTGAACGGACCGGACTCCACGACCTCGGTCGATAGCGTGCCGGTCAGCGCCACGATCACGAGCACGACGACGTTGATCGTCAACGCGAACGCGAGCCCGCTGGCGGCGAGACCGAGGAACAGCACGAGGTACAGACGCCGCCGCCCGATTCGTTCGGCATACCGGCCGACCACGACCGACAACAGTCCGGTCCCGGCCAGGATCGCGGTGAGCAGCACCCCGACCTTGGTCGTCGACCAGCCGCGGGCGTCGAGGGTGACGCCCAGGAGTACCGACGCGAACCCGTATACGAACGCCCGGACTCCCTGGGCGGCGAGCAGGAGCCGGCCGTCGCTGGTCATGCCGGCTCACGCCCCAGCAGCAGCGCCCGCCGCCGGTACTCGTACAAGCCGTCGAACAACGCGGCGGAGACCTCGAGGATCTCGTCGTCGGAGCGCACCATCGACAGGCCGCGGCACACCACGTCCAGGCCCATGGCCTCGGGCGCCTCGTAGCGGTCGTCGTCGAGGTCGGCCTCGTGCACGATGCGGGCCACATCCCACAGCACCGGATCGTCCAGCCCGAAATGGCGCAGCATCGTCTCGAAACTGCAGTCCCCCTCGTGATGCGACAGTTCCACGCCTCGCATGTCGAACGCCGTGGCGTCGCCGGGCACCTCCCCCGGATCGTCAACGAACACGAACTCGGCGTCGGGGTCGATGAACCGCACGATCAACCACGCGCACGCCGCCCTATCGACATGCACCCCAGCGCGGGTCACCCACCTCACCGCGGTGCTGCCTCCACCGCTGCGGCCAGGCGGCGCACCGCGTCGTGCGCGGCCTCTCGCTCGGGTGGTGGGAAAAAGTCGCGGCGCTCGATCCGGCGCAACTCCCGGCGCAGCCGCCCCAACTTGCGGCCATCCACTCGCCCGCCGCCGGTGCGCGCCTCCTCGGCGGCGGCCACCACCGCCTGGTACTCCTCGGCCACCGCCGACGCCATCTGCGCCGCCAACCGGCGCTCGTCCCCGCTCGAACCAGGCCGCCCCACCCAAATCGTCGCCTCCCCGCCAGCGTCGACCACCTCCTCGGCAACCCACTCGAACTGCTCCCGCGTACGCGCGTCCGCGGGCAGCGCCACCAGACCATCGACGAGCTGCACCACCCCGAGCCGGCGCAGCCTCCGCCAGATCGTGATCCGCGGAGTCGAGGGCTCCCGAGGCAGCCGGTACGTCAGCAGCACCCAGTCAAGCGTTGAGGCCACACCTGAACTATATAGCAACCATGGTTACAGGGTGAACGCCGGGCGCCACATACTCGGGGTTACAGACTTCGCCAGCTCGAGCAGCAGCGTGTCCCAGAACGCGCTACAGACCGGAGGCCGCGAGTGCACTGAACGCCGGCTGGCGGCGCCGCTGAC
>CAZWDB010000225.1:0-3878 GCA_964632885.1 uncultured Acidimicrobiales bacterium
CTACCCGCTGCGATGCAGGTAGTCGATGAGAGGCGGTGCCTTCCTCGCCATGAGCGGAAACCCGTAGGCATCCGCTGTCGCCACGATGTGCTTTCGCCATGCGTCGCGTTGGTCACGCCTCACAAGCGCGAGGTCGACCTGTGTCTCCTTGCCGCCAACGGGCTTTAGCGGCCAGGGTGCGGTCCCGATCCTGTCGTCACCGAGAAGCAGCCGCGCACAGATCGCGCGACGGACGATCTCGCGCCACCTGTCCAGAAGGACATGGAGGCGGTCATGTTCAAGCACATGCGAGTAGTTCCTGTCTGCCCACAGGGCGGCTAGGTCCTTCGTGAGTTTGCCCTTGCCATGAATGATGTCCGAGCGCAAGCCGTAGAGATCGCGCACGTCGGTGTAGATCTCCTCCGCTTGCTCGGAGTCGTTGTGCGCCAGCAGATGGGCAGCACGGGTCCGAAGCGTCAGCCCGATCTCCTCTTTGTTCGACGGGCCGAGGCATGCTTCCAACGCGGTAGCGAGGTCAAGGACGTTGTCCTGCCACGTCGTGTTCGTTCGAAACGATCGCGCGTAACGCCGCATGGCGACGACGATGGCGGGGAGCGCCTGCTTGGGATCGTCAGGATCGAGTCGGTCGAACTTCGCCGTCAGGGCGGACAGGCCTTGAAGTTCGGCCTCGGTGATCTTCGCTACCCGTCGCCACCGGGACTCTATGAACCCAGTGTGGTGGACGTGCTCCTCCGGCATAGAGACGTGGACCATCGACGGCTCGCCCAACCAGACGACGCGCGTCACCGTCGTGCTCGCGGTCGCAAGGCGCAGCAACGTGACGAACCGCGCGATGGCGTCGTTCAGCGGTCCTGTCACGTCGTAATGGAGGCGCGTGCCGACGTCTGATGCGAACAGCAGGCCCTGGTCCTTTGCTCCGCGGAGCGGGAATCCGTCGCCGACCCACAGCGCCTCAGGCAGCAGTTGCGACACAAGGGGCTCTGGGGGCGAAGGCTGCGGAATCAACGTGATTCTGCCGACCTCTCCGCCCTCGACAGACGTAAAGTCAACGTCCGAAATGACCCAGAGGCACGCAAACCGCTGTCCTTCGGCCGTCGCGACGCGTTCGAGTTCCTCGAGCACTTCGCGCGTCCACTGCGACCTTGAGGACACAGTTCCGGCGCGGCTGACGTTGTGCGCGATCACAGCCCGTAGCGTCGCGCGGGCGTACTCCTCGGGATCCTTGTACTGGAACTTGGTCTCCTCCCCGAAACGGTCGGGGTAGGTCTCGCGGAGGGCGCGCTGGAACCCTTGACTGATTTCGCTGTGTGCGATTTCCCAGCATGCCCAGTACGCGGGCCAAGGGCCACCCTCGTGGCGGTCCCAGCGTCCCAACCGCCGGAAGGATGGAATGACGCACTGCCGTCGAGCCTCAGCAAGCGCAGCAACGAGGTACTCGGTGGCGGCGGCCTTCACACGGGCATCCACAACCGTGAGGGTAGCGTTCGAGCCATCTCGACTTCAGCGACGCGACACAGAACGGGAACCGGACAAGGCACTCGATTCCCGTCCAGGGGGCAATCGACCGCGGTCTTCCGGTGCCGTTTGCGCGAGTCGTCGTCCCACTGGCGGGGGCGAATACTGGCTTATGGTGATAGACGGCAGTCCCGATTGCGGTCTTGCGCTGCCGCTTCCCCGCGTCGTCGTCCCACTGGTCGGAGCGAATGCGGCGAATTGGCGCTAGACCGGGATCCTCCTACGCCGTCCCTGCGCGGGTGAAGCCGGCAAGGTGGATGGGCTTGATGCCGATGTCACTGCCGGCCCGCCGGGTCGACATCTCTCCCCTGTCCTCGCTCAGGAAGCAGTGGAAGGCAATGACTCGCGGTTCTTTCGCCTGCATGAGTTCCGTGACCCTGCGGGCATAGTCCCGCAGGTTCTCCAGGCTTCCGTCCTTGACCTTGAACGTGCTGACGAGCATGAACGGTGTCGCCACATCGGGGCCCTCACTACTGGCTCTCATCCCCCGTTGCGAACTAGCCTGGTTGGTCCGGTCAAGCAGCCAGTCTCAGCGGCCTTATGCGTGTGCCTCCCGGCGGCCAGCGCCCGATGCGTGCCGTGTGGGCTAGGCAGTTGGCGATCGAGCCGTGGGCCGACCCGACGATGATGGCGACCGCGATGGCCAAGTTGCACCCCGGTCCCTCAATCGTTAGATCTGCGGGGCCGAAATCGCGCTATGGCGCTAGACGGCCACGGTTTCCGTCTTCCAGTGCCGCTCATCGCACAAGCCCTCGCACAATTGCTCGACGCCGAACCTCGTCTTCCCCGCTCCTGGCCCAGGCCCATCGGCCGACCTCGTGCAATTCCCGGCGGTTCGAGCGGCGTCTTCCGCTGCTGGCGTTAGCCAACCGTTAGCGGTGTCGCTTACCGTTCGTGGTGTCACATACGTGTGGAAGCAGAGGAGGCAGGAGATGAGAGAAGTCATCAACGCATACCGTCGCAGAGGCAGGGTGCTAGTTGTGGGCCTGCTTGCCCTGACCCTGATGTCGCCGGCGACAACGCTGGGAGGATCCCATGTTTCAACTGTTGCCGAGTTCGACCCCGCCCTCGGACAGTTTCCCGAGGGCATCGCATCGTCAAAGACGGGGACGCTCTATGTGAGCTGGACCCTGAGCGACCAGGTTGCTGCCATCACAGCCGACGGCGACGTGTCGGTGGTAGCCCAGTTGCCGACCGGTGCTGGCCCGGCGGGAATAGTGGTCACACCCAACGGTGTCGTTTACGTGGCGGCGGGTGGACTGGATCTGACCACCGGGGAGACAGATCCCACGGTTCGAGGTATCTACACGTTCGCTCCCGGGCAGACACCCCAGCGGATTTCGGGGTCGGAGGCCATGACCTTCCCCAACGATCTGACGATTGACCACAACGGTGACATCTATGTCACCGACACGGTCGCCGGAACCGTTTGGCGGATTGCGAAACACGGTGAGCCTGAACTCTGGGCCAGCGATCCGCTTCTCGAAGGCACCGGCGCATTCGGGTTCGGATTCCCGATTGGCGCCAACGGCATCGCGATCGATCACAAGACCGTCATCGTCGCCAACCCCGAAAAGGGCCTGCTGGCGCGCGTGCCGATCGAAAAGGATGGCAATGCCGGTCAGGTCACCCTGTTGGCGCAGTCGCCTCTGCTGGTTGGAGCTGACGGGATCGCACTCGACGTACACGCGGACATCTACGTAGTTGCCGGGCTGTTGAACCTCGTGGTGGTGGTGCGGACCGATGGCAGCATCGACATCTTGGCAACCGAGGCCGATGGGTTGAACCAGCCGGCCACTCTGGCCTTCGGGTCGGGGCAAAGGGACAATCAAACCCTGTTCGTCACCAACTTCTCGATATTCGCTCCGGTACCGACTCCGGGCGTGCTGGCCATGCCCGTGGCTAGCCCAGGTCAGCCGGTGCCATAGAGGCCGAGAGGAAGCCGTAGAAGGCGCGAGAGGAACGTTCAACTGAGCAGTACTGGGCCAGGCTCAGGTCGCTCAGGGGACGAAGATCAGCCGTTCGGTCATCGCCGGCCCGGCAGAGTGGTGCGGAGCCGTGGGCAGCCTCACGGACATCCCTCTCCCCCACTCCGGATCGGTGCTGTTCACCGCCGTCGGTCGCTGCTGGCATCGAGGTCTTCCTCTGCCGTGGCGCGGGGGGCGGCCCTTGATGCTGGGCTCGCCCGCCCCGGGTTCAGGCAAGATCATGGAGTCGCATGGCGCGAGCGAATGGCTCCCCGAGACGAGCGAGGCTGGGTGGTTGGTGGGCGACACTGGACTCGAACCAGTGACCTCTTGCATGTCAGGCGTTTCCGCCCTGAGCGGTGTGATGGGAGCGTGGAGGGCCGAGCAAAATCGCGA
>CAZWDB010000226.1:0-3868 GCA_964632885.1 uncultured Acidimicrobiales bacterium
CGTCGTTCGCGTTCCAGCAGAGGCAGAACGGGTGACCGGCGGGATCGGCGTAGACGATGAACTGCTCGTCCGCGGTGGGGTCGGTTGCCGGTTGCAGGAGCCGAGCCCCGACGTTCAACGCGTGCTCGTGGGCGGCGGCGAGGTCGTCGACCCAGAGATCGAGGTGGAGCTGTTGCTGCGTGCCGCTGGGCCAGTCGGGGGGTGTGTGGTCTGGGGCGAGCTGGATGCCGAGGGCCCAAACGCCGTCGACGACGACGTTGTGCCAGTCGTCCTCGCGGTCGTCGACCGTGCCGCCGAGCAAGCGGGCCCAAAACGAGCTCACCGCGGCGATATCGGCGGCATCGAGCACCACGATCCGGCGCGCAATCCTCACGCTCCTGACGGTAGTTGTTTCCTTCAGGACAGCACTGGCCGCGGCGGATGAGAAGGTGCCTCTCCTGGAGTGGGCACTCTCTGTGCCCGGGTTTTGCCCACCCGCTCGAGCATTCTGTTCCGCGCGTTCTGTTGCGCCTCGGCATCCTGGAACGTCGATCGGGTCGGCTCCATCAGGCGCCCAGACAACGGAGCCCAGACAACGGAATCGCGTTGCTTTGCGCCGTCGGCTGCTGGCAGGATGATCGCCGCCACGCCGCAGGGGCGGGCCGGGAACGACTACAACACAACCCATCACAAGGGAGTTGAAGTTGCGCGTTCCCATTCCCGTCCTTCTTGGAGACCGCCATCCTCGTGCCGACGAAGACGGTCCAGTCGATGACTGAGATTGGCAGCTTTGACCCGCGCCGCGCGTGGGACGCCTTCTATGCCAAGTCCGCTCCGGTACCCATGGAACCACGGCCCTCGGCGCGAGCATGCGTCTCGGTTCTGCGTGACCTGGCGGAGGATGGCCCCGCCCTCGAACTCGCTGTCGGTAGCGGACGCATTGCCATACCTCTCGCCGCCGGCGGCGTCGCGGTTGACGGCATCGACATCTCGCCGAAGGCGATCGAACTAATCCAAACACACCCACACGGCGGTGCCGTCGGCGCGTCGGTTGGCGACATCAGCGACTTCGCGCTCGATGGCACGTACTCGCTCGTTTACCTCGTGTTCAACACGATCATGAACCTCACAACTCAAGACCAGCAGGTGGCATGTTTCGAAAGTGCCGCCAGCCACCTCCGCCCCGGCGGGCGCTTCGTGATCGAGAACGTGGTTCCGGCGCTGCGAAGACTGCCTCCGGGCAACCCGGTAGTGCCCTTAGCCGTGACCGAGGACTCCATCGCCATCGATGACTTCATCGACCGCACTCACCGACAGATTTCCCGAACCCGACACTTCTCGCGCCAGCCCGACGGTACCTTCCGCGAGTTCACCGCCCCGTTCCGATACGCATGGCCAGCCGAGCTGGACCTGATGGCTCGCATCGCCGGCATGACACTCGAACATCGCTGGGCGGGATGGGACCGCTCCCCGTTCACCGGAGAGAGCGAGTCCCACGTCAGCGTCTGGCGTTTGTCATGAGCACTTCGATCGCCCACTGGCCGATCCTCGCGCTCGAGTGGTCCGTGTCACCGGCCATTGGGACTACGCGCCGAGTTCGGCGAGCGCGCGGGTGATCGATGTCTCGATGTCTTGTAGTTCTTGGCGCGGCCTCGCGGAGTTGCCGTGCCATCCGAGCGCGTCGACAGCCATCGCCGCCTCGGCCCACGGGTGGTAGCGCTCGCCGCTGACGTCCTGCCACATCTGGGTGAAGCGGTCCGCGACCTCGAGGCCGAACCGGCCGATCAGGTTCCCGCGGCAGTGTGAGACATCGACCGACGGCGGGCCGATCGCGGCTGCCTGCCAGTCGACGACACCGGACAGCTTGCTGCGGCGGACGAGCACGTTTCCGGGGTGGTAGTCGCGGTTGATGAACACCTTTGCGTCATCGGCTGGCGGCGCGTCGAAGACGGCGACGGCGCGACCCCAAATCGACGGGTCGCGCAGCCACCCGGGCCGCTCCCAGCGGTCGGGCTCGTAGGGACGGAACGGTCTGATGCGGTCGCGGGCATGCCATGGTGTGGCGTGGATTGCCACCAAGGCTTCTGCAAGTTGGCGGAGCCAGGCGTCGAGGTCTGGGGGCGCCCATTCGACCCGCCCGGGAAGGCACGACATGACAAGGGCGGGAACATCGGCATCAGTGCCTGACGCATCGCTGACGATCGCTACGGGCGTCACCGCAGCCGACCGCTCCAGCACGCGCAGTGCGCGGACCTCTTGTTCGATGATGTCGGGCTCCTCATCGATCACGCCAAGGTCCACGTATCGCCGCAGGATCACGCGGGAGTCCCCGACAGTCAGCGCGTGGATGCCCGATGAGCTGCCGCCCCTTCGTGCTTCGACGCGTCGGACACGCGCGCCGAGGTGGTGTTCAACCCAGCGCAGCGTGCTCGCGGGTGGCCGCCGACGGAGGAATAGGCTCCGCTCGTCGTCGCCGAAGCCGTGCGGCGGGCTCTGCGAGGTCGGTACAGGTTGGTTGCTGCTTGACACGTCCGTTCTCCTGGGGTCTCGAAGTGGAAGATCCGCGACTTCGAGGCCCTGGGCGGCGAACGCGCCGAGCAGCGTCAATCAATGGGACGCATCACCACAAAACTCTATCGAGAGGACTCGACTGGCAGCGGAAACCCTCTACCCGCGTTCACCGCGGCTATGTCGTTCCGGTCGGACGACGATGGAACTACGTTCGCTTCATGCCCGAGCGTGAGCGGCCAGAACCGCGGGCCGAACCGGCGCACACCCTGTCGAGCATGCCAGTCGACACCCCATCAGGACCGCTCGCCGAGGGCGACATGGTCGTGCGGCTCCTGAGACGACCGATATACCGAAGATTGCCCACTACGCGCCCAACTCAAGATTCCACGGGACGTCGCTGCCGGTTGCCCCCTTCGATGTCGACCCGACGACGTGGGCAACGTGGTTTGTTCGAGAGCGCCGCGAGAAAGACCGTGTCGGCGACAGGCCAGGAGTATGACGACGTGATCTACATCCGCAGCGCGGGAACGTGGCGTGACCGCACCCGCCGAACGGCGCAGGAGCGTCTGCATAGCGGCGTTCCATCAGCCAAGATCCGGGGATGGCTCAAGGTGTGGATCTGGTCGTTATGACGGGAAACATCCCCTCGACGCGTTCGGAAAACTGGGGCTCGGTCTCGCCGCTTGGGCGCGCGATCCTGTTGCTGTGGACGCCCGTAACACGCGCATGAGACTCCGCCCAGCCACAGCGGCAGACACTGCCTGGGCACGAGGCGTGCACCATGCTGCCGTTCGCGACGTCGTGGAGCGCCAGTTCGGCGCGTGGGATGAGGCTCAACAAGACCGGTTCTTCGACGACGACTGGAGCGGCGGCCGCTTTGACGTGATCGAGTATGACGGCGTCGCCTGCGGTTATGTCTGCATCGAGCATCGGCCTAATGACGTGCATGTAAGGGAAATCGACATCGATCCCTCGTTTCAAGGCCTCGGTATCGGCACCGAAATGATCGGTTCAGCGATCGAACTCGCCCGGACACGGGGGGTGCCCGTCGTGCTCGGGACGCTGCACAAGAATCGCGCCGCCGACCTCTATCAGCGCCTGGGGTTCATCGTCACCGGGAAGACCGAGACACACACGTTGTTCCGCCTCGATCCCTGACGTCAAGTACTGACCTTCTCCCAGTACTGAGGCGGCGGTTCTAGGACGCACAGTTCGTTTCCGTCTGGATCAGCCAACACATGCCACCGCCAACCTGCCTCCACAATCGCCTCAGCAGTGAGTCGAACGGCGCCGAGGGCAAGGAGTCGGCTCACCTCTCCGGTTAAGTCCTTCGTCCGGAGGTCGAGGTGGAGCCGGTTCTTCGTCGTCTTCTGCTCCG
>CAZWDB010000227.1:0-3853 GCA_964632885.1 uncultured Acidimicrobiales bacterium
ACATCCACTCCGCCCTGTCGGATCAGGTCTTCTCCCTCGAGGAGTACAAGCGACGTTTCCCGCGCGGAAGTCGTGACGACCTATTGCTGCTCCACCTCTCCATCGGCGAGCCCGACCTGTTCTCGTTCATTCTCGATCGCCCCGAACGAGTGATCCTCGTCTATCGCAACATCTCGCCGGCGGCGCCCTACCTTCAGTTCGACCCGGTGTTCGCGAGCCTGCTCGAGGACGGCCGCCAGGAACTCGCCGTGCTACGTGATCGAGTGGTGCTCGCGCTCGCCGACTCGGAGTACAACGCGGCCGAACTCGTCGCGCTCGGGTATCCCGACGTGCGCGTGGCCCGGCTGATCTTCGATCCCAGGGCGCGCCAGACGATGGTGCCCGACACCACCGCGTCGCGACGCCTGGCCGGTCTGGGAGGGCCCACCCTTCTCTTCGTCGGTCAGCTCCTGCCTCACAAGCGGCCGGACCTTCTCCTGAAGGCATTCCACGTGCTGACCACCTATCTCGTACCCGACGCTCGCCTCCTGTTGGTCGGCCACTCCCGGCAAGTTCCTGCCTACCGGAAAGCACTCGAGCGATACCGGGCGGAGCTCAATCTCACGTGGGCCCTGATCGAAGGCTCGAAGACCGACGCCGAGTTCGTTGCGTACTGCCGGCGCGCAGACGTCTTCGTCACCGCGAGCGAGCACGAAGGCTTCTGCGTCCCCCTGCTCGAGGCGATGGCATTCCAGGTGCCGATCGTCGCCCGTGCCTTCGCGGCCATCCCGGAGACGCTCGGGGATGCCGGTCTGCTGCTACCCCCCGAGGAGGACCCTGTTCTCATAGCCGAAGCACTGGCGGAGGTGATCCGAAACGCAGCCCTCCGACGGGAGCTGGTCGAACGCGGCATTCACCGTCTCGAGGCATTCGATCCCGACAACGCGCGGGCGGCCATCCTCGATCACATATTGAGCGTGGCCTGATGCGTCTGCTGCTGGTGATCCAGCGATACGACCGAGTGGGTCTCGCGGGCGACATGGTCTTCTCGCGCGAGTTCGCGACCCGGCTGGCTGGACGCGGCCACGACGTCGGGGTCGTCACCAGCTGCGCCTCGAGCTACACCGACTGGGCCAACAGCTTTGACGAGGGGACCTTCGACATCGACGGCGTCACTGTTCACCGGTTGCCCGTCATCCGACCCCGCGACCACGAGCTCTTCAACCACTTGAGCCAGCGGGTGCTCGGCGGCGCGGAGCCGCCTCCTCTCCATGTGCAGAACGAGTGGATGCGGTTCCAGGGCCCCGAGATCCCGACGCTGGCGCCGTGGCTCGAGGAACACGCGGCCGGCTACGACGCCGCCATCGTCTTCACCTACAACTACTACACGACCTGGGTTGCCATGCCGATCGTGTCGGCGGTCGTCCCCACCGTCTTCCATCCGACGGCGCATGACGAACCGGCGATATGGCTGCCCGTCTACGACATGTCGTTCCGGCTCGCCCACGGGTTCGGCTTCCTGACCGAGGAAGAGGCTGCCTTCGTCGGCGAGCGGTTCGGCGTCGACCGACCCTCGGTGACCACCGGCATAGGGGTTACTTTCGATGTGACGGCTGACGTCGACTCCTTCCGCGCCGCCTATGGCCTGGGCGACGCACCGTTCCTCGTATGTGTCGGCCGCTTGGATCCGCACAAGGGCGCCCACGAGTTGTTCTCGTTCTTCGTGAAGTACAAGGAGCGGAACCCCGGTCCGCTCAAGCTCGTCTTCGTGGGGGTGCCGGTCACGCCGCTCCCGTCCCATCCTGATGTCATCGTGACCGGATTCGCTCCCGACGAGGTGAAGGACGCCGCCATCGCCGACTGCCTCGCGATCGTCACGCCGTCGTATTTCGAGAGCTATTCGATCGTGCTCGTGGAAGCGTGGGCCCAGGGAAAGCCCGCACTGGTGCAGGGCCGCTGCGACGTGCTCGCCGGTCAGGCTCATCGCGCCAACGCCGGCCTTCCCTATGTGGGTTATGCCGAGTTCGAGGCCGGAGTCGACCTCTTCCTGGAGAACCCCGAGCTGCGGCGCCGGATGGGCAAGGCGGGCCGCGCCTACGCCGAGCGTCGGTACGCGTGGGACCACGTGCTCGACCGGTACGAACGCTTCCTCGAACTCGTCGCCCGCGCCTGAGCCGCCCCGGTCGACCGTCGTTCTGGCACCGAGATCCCGCCGGATCCGGCGGGATCTCGGTGCCAGAACGGTCGGTGGTTCAGGGTTCGATGATCTCGTGGCCGGGTGAGACGGCGTCTATGAGCTCGTCGATGGATTCGGGCACGCCGCCGCGCATTCGATGGACGAGGAGCAGCCCCATTACCAGAGCGGCCGAGAACGCGCCGGCGATCAGTCCCAGTTCGACTCGCAGGAGCAGGTCGGAACCGAAGGCCGTCGTGACGACGAGGACGATGATGGCGATGCCCCACGCCGTCGCGGCACGAGCATGGCCCGACAAGGCGACCAGGGCTTGGCCGAGAGCCTGGGCGAGCATGATGCCTGCGCTTGCCGCCGCCAGGTAGCCGAGGTCGCGGCGCCCGAGATCGAAGCCGGGGCCGAACAAGAGCCGGACGACCGGCGGGCCGACTGCGAAGGCCGCTGTGGTTGCCGTGACCCCGATCACGATGATCACTGCGATCAGCCGGACGAGACCGGTGCGGAAGTCGGCGTGGCGGCCGGCGGCGGCCAGCCCTGCCAGCTTGGGCAACAGCGCGGCCTGCACCGCCTGATAGAGGAAGAGCGGCACTCGGGCGATGACCAGTCCGGCGAGGAAGCGGCCGGCGACCGCCTGTTCGGACTCGGTGGCGAGCAACTTCACTGCGAGTGGACCGGCGTTCACCAGTAGCTGCGTGAAGACCGATCCGGCGAGGAGGAAGCCCAGGGCGCTCGACAGCTCAGACCACGGGGCGTCCGGGCCGGGCCGCAACAGGCCCCGCTGTCGCGGCATGACGATGACCAACGACGCGAACGGGGCAAGGCCGATGAGTAGACCGTACGGCCCTACGTCGGACACGCCGGCGAGGAGGAGGACGCCGCAACCTACGAGTCGGGTTGACCCCTCGAGGCCGAGGAGCAGGCCGTAGGGCGCGAAGCGCCCGTTGCCCGACAAAGTGCCGCGGGTGAGATGCGTGATGGCATAGCCGGCCAGCGCCAGGCAAAAGCCGACCAGAAGGAGGACGTGGCCGTCGAAGAGCCGATCGAGGAGAAGGCGGTTACCGACAAGCGATGCGGCCACGAGTAGAGAGACGAGCGCGAACCCGGCGGTCGCGGCGCGGCGGACGAGTGGACCCCCTCCGAGTCCGCGGGCGCGGCGATCCGAGAGCGCCCTTCCCACCTCTTGCTCGAGCGGGAAGAAGAAGCCCGGTGCCGCCAGAAATACGAGAGCCCAGAGAACCGACAGCGAGGCGTAGCGTTCGGGACCTACCGCCCGCGCGGACAGCACCAGGAAGCCGTAGGCAGTGCAACCTGCCAGTAGCAGGCCGCCGCCTATAGCGAAGGTGCCCTCGGGCAGCGGATTGGAGTCGGAACGGCGAAGGAACTGGGCGGCGCGCAGGGAGGGCTCCAGCGGGACGGGAGGCGCGCGTACGTTAGTGGGCGTGGACCAGCGGTATCGATGTAGCGCATGCGGCAACCTCACGCGCTTTGATGTGACGGTCGTCCGTCGCACGCGGGAGTTTCGCCACTTCACCCTTGGAGGCGACGTCACCGTCGAGTCGGCTGATGTGCTCGACGAGGCCGTCGAGGACGTGTCGTGCCGCTGGTGCAGCTCCAGCGGCGCCGTCGAAGCCATCGGCGAGCCCAACTTGAGGCAATAACGCACGGAATTCGTTCGTTATTGCC
>CAZWDB010000228.1:0-3843 GCA_964632885.1 uncultured Acidimicrobiales bacterium
CGAACTTGAGGCAATAACGAACGGATTCCGTTCGTTATTGCCTCAAGTTCGCCGGCCAGCTAGGACCGGAAGGCCCGCAGCCGGGTCCATGCTGCCGGGTCGGTCGTTCGGTAGTCGTAGATGCTGCCGCCGATCGATCCATGGGCGTGGGCGGCGCGGTGGAATCCGTCGAGGTCACCATCGGTCGTCTCGTCGCCGATACCGCCGATCGGGTGCACTGGGAGAGCGGCGTCCCCCACGTTGTTGCGAAGCCGTCTGATGTTCTCGTCGGTGTAGCGATGGGCATCCCGGTAGCCCGACGAGTGGGTGCGGTTGGTCCAGTAGCTCATCGGCATCCACGCGTCGTAGGCGGGCGCGATCTCCCGGTACGGGAAGCTCGGCCAGAAGCTCTGGTTGATCACTTCGAGTACGACCGGCGGCAACACGATGGCTGCGAGAGAGGTGGCCGGCAGGGCCTGCCGGAGCCTCGCGCTCAGCTCGATCAGGCGCCGGTTGCGTTCGGGAATGTCGGCGACGGCGCGTGACTCGATGTCGACCCCGACGGCATCGACTCCGAGGGCGGCGCTGGCGAGCAGGCGGCGCAGGTCATTGTCGACGTCTTCGAGAGTCGGCAGGTACCAGGCGACCACCCGGAGGCCACGTTGCCGGGCCCGCTCCAAGATCGGTTCAAGCAGATCACGGTCGAGGATCTCGTCCGGCGTGTCGTGCTTGGCCGTCTGCACGTAGAGGGTCTGCACGCCCTCCGCCACCATCCGGTCGATGTCGGCGGGCCCGACGACCGGCTTGTTGTCCTTGTAGCGGCTCCAGTCGTAGACGTCGATCCACGCACCGAGGCCGCGGTGGGGGTCATGGCCCGCGGTGCTCGCAACCGGCGGAGGCGGCGCGGCGGTAGTTGTTGTCGTCGTCGGTGGCGGGGGCAGAGGGGCCGTCGTCGTGGTAGGTGCCGCCGTAGTAGTCGTCGACGCCGTGGTCGTCGTGGCGGCGGTCGTGGTCGTGGTGGGCTGCTCGCGGACGAGCGAGACGTCGGCCCTCTCTGCCCGGCTGCATGCTCCCGCTGCCAGCAGGGCGACAAGGGCGAGCGCAGCGAACCGGCCGGTGCTGCGGTTGGGAGTCAGTCCCTACGCCTCTTCGTCCTCGAGGTCATCCTCCATCGCACGGCACCACGACGCGTGGTCGTCCTCGGGGTCGGCGCCGCACTCCGGGCACGGTTCAGTGACAACCTCGGTGGCGCGCTTCAACGCGCGCGCCTCCTCGAATCGCCGATGGCGTCCCTTCTTCACGTGCAGCTCCCTGGAGTTCTCGAGAACGCAAGTGGCCATGAGTCTACAGGGCGACATGGGAACATGCGTCGCGCCTGGGAGCGGTGCCCCGGGTAGGGTGCGGGCATGGCCGAGGACTTCGACGTGAACGCCCTCATTCAGCGGTTCCAGGACAGGGCCAAGGCCGTCCGCAGCCGGGGCGTCCCACCGGTCGAGGGCCCTGAACGCAAGCGCTTCGTGGAACAAATGCAGTTCGATTACATGGATTTCGCCATGATCGGTGACGCAGAGGGAAGTCTCGACGACGGAGTTCTCACCCTCCGCGTCGATCTTCGGCCCAAAGACGCCACCTGAGCCCGAACTTGAGGCAATAACGAACGGTTTCCGTTCGTTATTGCCTCAAGTTGGCGGGTAGGGGCGGCGGGACCGCTCCTCGAGGACGACGTCGCCGGTTCCGGAGCGGAAGGCCACCGCGACGTCGCCTGCGACGAGGCGACGGATGGGCTCCCCCACGAGGTCGGCCCGCCAGCCCTCCGACAGCCGGGCCTCGGAGTCACCCCGCAGGAGGGCGACCACATCGGCCCGCGTGGCGAGGAGGGCGGCGTCGATGCGGAGGTCGCGTGCCAGCTGCGAGATCCAGGCCGACACCAGCGTCACCGCGGGCCGGAGGCTCCGCTCCACCTCGCCCGCGGGAGGCACCCGGACCTGCTCACCATCGAGCTTGAGACCCCGTTGGACGGCGTCGAGGATGCCATCGACGACAGTCACCGACAGCTGGCGGGCGTCGACGCCCCGCACCCGTCGTAAGGCACGCCCGTCTGCGGGACGGGCATGGGAGATGCTGAGGATCGCCATGTCGGAGAGCACGGTGCGAACCGGCCGGTCGAGCTCGGCCGCCCGCCGCTCCCGCCAGATCGCGAGCTCCTGGGCGACACCGCGGGCAGGGCCGCGCAGCGAACGGCTGTCCTTCACCCGCCACCACGCCGTTTCGGGGTCGCTTTGGCTCCGTCCCCTGGCCAGCATTAGGGAGAACTCGTCTTCAGCCCACTCCGAGCGGCCGGTCCGCGTCAACTCCTCCTCGAGCGCGTCCTGCAAGTCGAGCAGCCACAGCACGTCGGCAGCCGCGTAGTCGATCTGGCTGGGCGTGAGCGGCCGGCGCGTCCAGTCGGTGAGGCGGTCGCTCTTGGAGAGACGGCGGCCGAGCATCCCCTCGACGAGCACACCGAGGGCCGGTGTCGAATATCCGATGAAGCCCGCCGCCAGCTGGGTGTCGAAGAGACGGGTCGGCACCGCCGAGCACGCGAGCTGCAGCACTTCGAGGTCCTGTTCGGCGGCATGGGCGACCGCGACGCTCGGTCCCTGAAGCACCGACGCGAGAGGCGCCACGTCGACCGCGAGGGGATCGAGGAGGACGGTTCCGCCTTCCCACGAAAACTGCAGCAGAGCGAGCTTCGGGTAGTAGGTGCGTTCGCGGTGGAACTCAGTGTCGACGGCATAGCGGCCCGAGACCTCGAGCGCGCTGATCAGCTCGCGAAGCCCCCGCTCGTCGTCGACCCACTCCACACTCGGTGCGGCCACTCGCGTAACCCCTACGCCCCGCTACGCAGCGATCGGAGATCGCGCCGGTCGTCGTCGTCGAACTCACGCGGTGGACCGCCCGAGAGCACCTGGGTCACGAGGCCCGACTCGACCGCCCAGTACATGACCGAACCTCGGTTGCGTGAGTGGCCCGGGTGCTCGGGGTCGGCCCGTCCGGTGTCGACCACGAGGTCGACGAGTCCGAGGATGTGACCGAGCTCGTGCACTGCGACCGCCGGCTCAATATCCGCCCGGCTGACGAGGGCGGTCGCGGCGTCCTCGATCCGGTCGACGAACACGGCGATGGTGTCGGCGCGGGTCGCCACTCCGAGCACAGAAGCGCTCTGGTCGAAGGAGCCGCGAAGGAAGAGGACGTGCAGGACCGCCAGATCGGACTCGTGGTCGACGCGGGCACCCTCGTCGACGGTGGCGTTGATCGCTTCTGCCGACCACACGCGCCGGTCGTCGGGTAGCGGCCAGCGGCCTCCGTCGAGCACCTGCTTGCTGCTCACATCCATCAGCGTTCCAACGAGGTGGTCGACAGTGACCGACCGGGCCGCGGCACCGGACTGCTCGAGAAACTCCACCGCGAGTCGTTCCGCGGGTTCCGGCTGCAGGTAGACCCGGGCGAGACTGCCGGCACCGAGGCGGGCGCGCTCGGCGAAGGCCGGGGTCGGTCGGTCGGCCACTGTGGTCGACGACGGCGCGACTGGCTGTGGACTGGCGACCGCGTGGTCCGGGCTGGCCGGTGGTCGCTGATCGCGCCGGGGTTTGGCATCCTGCGCGGAATCGGCCGCCGCGGGCTCCTCGGCCGGCGCGGCAGTCTCGGCGTCGCCATAGGTGACGACTTCCTCGGTTGCCGGCGCCGTGCAGGTGACCGCCACCACTAGGGCGGCGATCGCTACGAGCGTCGAGCGAACACGCAACACCCTTCCATGGTGGCCCAAACCGCTCGAACTTGAGGCAATAACGAACGGAATCCGTTCGTTATTGCCTCAAGTTCGGC
>CAZWDB010000229.1:0-3767 GCA_964632885.1 uncultured Acidimicrobiales bacterium
CGACGTCGCGGTAGTGCGCGAGGTTGAGGCCGGTGCCCGCGCCTACCTCGAGCACGCGCCCGGTTGCCTCCGACAGGAGCCGGCGACGCCGCTCGGCCAGGCCGGCGCGGTCGGCCAGCTGGCTGACCCCGTCGTAGAAGGCGGCAAAGAAGCGGTGGTTGCTCATCGCTCCCCGAACGCTAGCGGCAGCTGGTACGGCATCGAGCCCGGACTGGTGTTGCATCCGCCCGCATCCGTCCGGCGTCCCACCATTGTGCGTTGCGGGTCGTGATTTGGCCTTGATCAGGGCAGAATCACGACCATACGGGCACACCGCCGACACCGATGCGAGAAACTCGCCTGTCGTCAGTGGTCAGCAAGCGCCAAGGCGACGGCGGCGTCGAGGGCCATCGCCGCTCCCTCGCTCCAGGCTGCTTCGAAGCCATCGCCAAGCTTCGTGGTCACTCGAGCAACCGCGTCGTCATGGAGCGGCCTGTCGATCGGAAACATCGTGATCCCGAGTTCGTCGCGCATCGCCGCGGCGGCGCCGAGTAGGACGGCGGCTCGCTTGGCACGCTGCGCCCGTGCCTCCAGCCACGCGAAGGCTTCCAGCGTGCGCACTGCAGCGGGCAGCAGGCAGGTTTCGTGGCGGAGCGTCAACGCGTCGACGAAGAGTTCACGAGCCTTGTCCATGTCGTCCTGTTCGAGCTCGAGAAGGCCGCATTCGTGTGCCCACTCCGCGAGCTCGGCTGGCCGGCCGACCTCGCGCGCTCGCGCCGCCGCTTCGTTGAAGAGCCCCCGTGCTCCCTCTACATCGCCTTCGGCTCGGGTGATGCGCGCTTGAACGGTCTTGAGATACGCGAGCTCGTCCTCACGGTGGGTCGTCTCGAAGAGCAACATCGCGTCGTCGACGTTCTTACGTGCCGCCGCGACATCGTCCGCGAAGTAGTCCAGTAGGGCGAGGTCAAGGTGGCCGAACATCGCAAACACGGCGAGATCAGGACTGGCACGGACCTGACGGATGAACTCCTCGATCCGGATGCGCGCCGCCTCGAGTCGCCCCCGCGCCGCCTCGAGCTGACCCTGCAGTCGTACCGTGCTCCCTATGTCCCGTATCCCAGAGTTGTCCAGCTCGCGGTGAATCTCCTCAGCCTCAGCGTGCAGCCGCTCCGCATCTGCAAAGTCGCCCATGAGCCGGCGAATGCGACCGGCGCCGTTGAGGCAGCTGGCGACGAGGTCCAGTTGTCCCAGCTCGCGAGCCGTCTCCCGCGACGCCTCGTAGAGACCCAAGGCGCGGTTGTAGTCCCCCTGGTGCGCCGCCCCAATGGCGAGGTTCGCTTGCAGAATTGCAACCCGGCTGGCGTTGCCAATCCGTTCGTAGGTCGCCAGCGACTCCGCGAAGAGACGATCAGCCTCGGCGTAGTTGCCGCGCCACCGCTCGGTCTGGGCGAGGAGCGCGAGCGTCTCCGCCACTCCGTAGTCGTGCCCGGCCTCTCGTCGAACCTCGAGCGCTTCGTAGAGAAGCCGGAGACCTGCTTCCACGTCCTGTTCCAGCCTTGAGACCAAGATCGCGAGGTCGTTGAGAGCTTCGCCGATCCAGCGCAGGGTGCCGGGCCCTCGCGGCAGTGCAACGCACTCCTCGTATGCTCGCCGCGCCTGCTCGGGCTTTCCTGAGTCATTCAGCAGCGCGCCGAGCCACAACAGCACCTTCGCTTTGAGGTCGAGAGGCACTCCGTCCTGGCACTGCTCGTACAGCGGCTCGAGCCACGCTGCCCCCTCGGCCAAATGCGACCGGATGGTCCAGAAGCGTCCCATGGCCGTCACCAAGCGGACACCGGTCTGGGCGTCACCGTCGGCCGTCGCCCAGCTGAGCGCCTGGCGGATGTTCTCGCGTTCCTGATCGAGTCGCTCGAGCCACTCCGCCTGGCCCCCGCCTTCGAGCTGAGGCTCGGCTTCCTCGGCCAGCGCGGCGTACCACGCGAGGTGCTGGTGGAAGACCGCTGGCGCCTCGCCGGCGGCGGCCAAGGCCTCACGCCCGTACTCCCTCATCGTCTCGAGCAGCCGGTAGCGCGTCTCACCGCCTGTCGGCTCGGCGACGACCAGCGACCGATCCACAAGGATGGAAAGCACGTCGAAGGTCTCGCTGGCGTCGATGCTGTCGCCGGCGCAGACAAACTCGGCGGCATCGAGTGAGAACCCTCCGACGAAGGCCGCGAGCCGGCGGAACACTCTCTGCTCGGTGTCCGCGAGAAGGTCGTAGCTCCAGTCGACCGCGGCCCGAAGTGTCTGCTGGCGCCGGAAGCCGGTGCGCGCCCCGCCCGTGAGGAGCTTGAACCGATCGTCGAGCCTCTTGGCGATCTCCTGCGGGGTGAGCATCCGGACCCGAGCCGCGGCGAGCTCGATCGCGAGGGGCATCCCGTCGAGCCGTCGGCAGATCTCGCTCACCGCCGGGGTGTTGTCTCGGTCGAGAGTGAACTCCTGGGTCACGCGCTGTGCCCGATCGCAGAACAACCGGACCGCCTCGTACGACGCGATCACCTCGGCGGACTCGTGCTCGGGCGGTGTGTCGAGGGAAGGCACGCGGAACACGGTTTCGCCTTCGGCACCCAGCGGCTCGCGGGACGTGGCCAGGACGGTGAGCGCCGCGGCGGCGTGGAGGAGGCGCTCGATGCACTCGGCGGCGTCCTCGGCGAGGTGCTCGCAGTTGTCCACGACGACGAGAAGCTCGCGGCCCTGAAGGTGCTCGACGAGGACTTCGTCGGCGGTTCGGTCCTGCTCCTGCCGGACTCCGAGCGCCTCGGCGGTGGCTCTCATGATGAGCCCTGGATCCGTTATAGCGGCCAGGTCGACGAGCCAGACACCGTTGGCGTACTCGGTCGCGAGGTCGGCACCGACGTGGAGGGCCAGTCGCGTCTTACCCGAACCGCCCGCGCCGGCGAGCGTGACCAGACGCGCGGTCCCGAGCAGCTTTCGCACCTTGGCGGTCTCTTCGTCGCGGCCGACGAAGGTAGTTAGCTGAAGGGGAAGGTTGTTCGGCAGCACCGAGAGGCTTCGGGGCGGAGGCAGATCGGTGGGCAGCCGTCCGTGGCTGAGCTTGTACAGGCGGGTGGGCTGGGCAAGGTCCTTCAAGCGGTGGTCACCGAGGTCGACGAGCGCGGCGCCCTCAGGCTGAGCCCCGGCAAGGTCCGTGGTCGCCTGGGACACCAGGACTTGACCTCCGTGGCCAGCCGAGGCAATGCGAGCCGCCTGGTGGACAGCCAAGCCGACGTAGTCGTCTCCGGCGACCTGCGCCTCACCGGTGTGTAGCCCCATCCGCACGCGCACCGGGGCGCCACCCCAGTCGTGGGCAGCGATGGCCAGTTGTCCGTCGAGGGCCGCCGCCAGCGCGTCCGAGGCTCGCTCGAAGGCGACGAAGAACGAGTCGCCGGCGGTGCTGACCTCGTGGCCGCCGTGCGCGACAAACGCCCCGCGCAGCAACTCGTTGTGCGCCCCCAGGACTTCCTCGTAGTCGTCTCCACCGAGCTCTTGGAGGAGCTTCGTCGACCCTTCGATGTCGGTGAAGAGGAACGTCACGGTCCCGGCTGGAAGCGATCCCGCCATCGCCGTCCGACCCTACCCGGGCGGGTGCCGCCCCGCTTTGGCCGCGTGGTAGTCCCACCATGGTGCGTTGCGGGTCGTGATTTGGCCCTGGTCAGCCAAAGTTTGGTCGCCAAGCTGACACCCAGCGGCAGGGTGGTACGGCATCGAGCCCGGTCGGTAGGGTGCCCGCCATGGCCATCAAGAGCGTG
>CAZWDB010000230.1:0-3756 GCA_964632885.1 uncultured Acidimicrobiales bacterium
CAGCGACAACGGCGCATCGACCACCAGCTCGGCGTCACCCTCGGACGCGGCGACGACCACGAACGCGCCTGCGCGCCACGCCCAGACCGTCACCGACGGCACCTCCGGGTCGACCACGAAGTACGCCTCTACCCCACCAGCGGCATACCGCTCTCGCTTTACCGACAGGTCGAAGGCGCGCGTGCTGGGCGACAGCACCTCGGCGACGACGAGCGGCGGTGTCGTCTCGTACCGCGGTACGGCAACGCAGCCATCGGCGACAAGTGTCCCACACGCAATCCCTCCCTGATCCGACAACTCAGGGAGGCGGACAACCGCGCCTCCGACGGGAGACGGCAACGCCCATCACCAACGTGAAGGCCAGGACGACGAGTGAGGGAAACCCTCCCCGAGCACACCGACGCCTTCGCACTACGACAACGGTTGGCTCACACCGATTCGAAGCCGCGCCCCTCCTCGACGTGGCACGCGGTGATGAGCTCGATCGCTCGCCGGCCCAGAGCGACCCCGACGATGAGCGCCCCGACCCACGCCACCACCGCCACAGCTGCCGCCGCGGTGGAGAAGAACGCGAGCGCGAGCGCAGGCAGCGAGACGAGCGGTGACAGCACCCACACGACCCACCACCGCAGCAGGGCTCGCCGCGCCTCCGTCGCCGACTCCGGCACCGCGTCGCGGAGCGACTGGTAGGGCCACCACCAGCCGAGGACGGGGATGAAGAACGAGACCACGGCGATGACCGCGTCCCGTGGCCCGCGGTGGCCGAGGGCCATCCCGTTGGCGACGACCCGGTGAACCCAGATGAGGAGGAGCGCGAGCACGACGTAGGCCGGCACTGCGAGCGCGCTCGACAACAGTCCCGAGGCCATGAACAAGATGACGTCTCGATCGGGAATCGACTCCGTGGTCCCGTCGATGACCATGCGGCCCACCACCAAACCGCGACTGACGACGATGACAAGCAGCCCGATCCCCAACGCCTGCAGCCCGCCCGCAAGCACGATCCCCCAACGTGCTCGGCGTGCCGCCACGACCTCGTCATCGAGCCGCAGCCGCGGCCCTCGAGGCTGTGCGGCGGACGTGTAACCCGTCCACACGCGGCCGTCCCACCACCGGAGGGCGGCAACCCGCCAAGGGTCGGGATGCCACCCGGCGGGAGCGGGAGGCGGGCCAGATGCCGTCATGCCGGGCTTAGCTTGCCCCGCGGGGCACGCCGACCACACCTGGGCGGGACGACCGCCCGAAACTTGACCGCCTCGGTTGCGGCTCGCTCTGCCGATGAGTCTCCACGCGCAGAGGGGCCGGGAGGCGGCGATTTCGGCCCTCGGCGGGCCCGCTGTGGCCGCTCGGGCTTGGAAAGGACCGTTCCCGGCCGGAAACGGGCAGCGCGAGCGCTCGAACCGTAAGCGCAGACGCGATGAAGCCCCGCCCGATCTCGGGGCGGGTTCGGGGCGGGCGCGCGTGGAGCGCCTACGCGGCGAGGGGTAAGGCGGACGGCGGCGCGCTGAAGCCGATGAGCTGGCCGTCGGGTGTATAGAAGGTGAGGGTGCCGCTGGCGTCGCCTTCGACATGGAAACCGGTCTTGTGGATGCGCTGGTGATGGCGGCTACAGAGACAGATCCCATTGTCGACGGCGGTCTTGCCGCCCTTGGAGAACCATTCGAGGTGATGGCAGTCGACGATGGTGCGCTCACAACCGGGCCAGCGACAGGTCCCTTCATCGCGGGCCATGATCACCCGGCGCTGGCCGACAGTGAAGCTCTGCACACGGCGGCCGACGTCGAGGGGTTCATAGCCGTTGCGCACGAACTGGGCGACGATGCCCGAGTCACACGCCATCGCCCGGACGGTGTCGGCGTCGATGGGTGTGCCGTCGAGGAGGCGGGCCACGCCGGCCTCGTTGCTCATCAGCGTCTCGATGTCGATGATGACGTGGGTCATGTAGCGGTCGACACCGGCGGCCCGCTGCGGTGTTGCGGTGACGGCGGCTCGGGCCATCTCCATCAGCGCATCCGCGCGGCGCTCGTCCCAGGAGATGACTTCGTGGTCGCCTTCCTTGCTGCGATCAAGGAATGGCTTCATGAGGTTGGATAACTCGGCCAGCTCCGCGTCGGGCAGCGTCGCCCGGACCTGGCCCATTCCCGGTCCGATGTGAAGGTTGTGGAGGCCTCGCTCGGCGTAGCGGTCGCGGGCCGGTCCCCGTTCCTGTTGATGCAGCAAGTCGTAGTGGCGGAGGGCGCGCTCGAGGTCGCGGACCGATCCGTGACGGGCGAGGTTGACGAGCGCCTCGTCGACGCCACGGTCGGGATCGACGATGCGGGTGAGCAACCGCACGTGCGAGTAAGAGAGGTGACCGTCTGCGAACGCGGCGGCGATCACCGGCCGGCGGCGTAGCTCCGCGGCGATGCGGAGCTTCTCATAGGCGGTGGAGCGGCCCATCCGGCAACGGTCACCGACCCACTCCGCCGCCGACAGGTACCCCTCTGCCGACCACAACTCGGATCGGTCGAAGTCATTCAGCAGCGCCAACCAGGCCGCTTCGTCGACATCGAGCCGGCGGCGCCCGTCGACCAACTCCTCACTCATATCAGGCACCGGTAACGCGACGACAGCCATACAACCTACCTCCTAGACACACTAGATGCGAATATCTGTTCGTATGGTAGGCAGGCGATGCGCCAAGACGCCCTACTTGAGGCAATAACTATCGGAATCCGATCGTTATTGCCTCAAGGTCTGCCGCTCACCTCGAGTGGCAGGCCTCGAATCCGCTTATACGGCGGACTCAAGGCGGAAAGCAACCACCGGCTCAGCGGATCAAGTCCGACGGCCGCAGCCTCAGCGACAACGGCGCATCGACCACCAGGTCGGCGTCACCCTCGGACGCGGCAGCCACCACGAACTCGTCCGCACGCCACGCCCAGACCGTCACCGACGGGACATCCGGATCCACGACGAAGTACGCCTCTACCCCACCAGCGGCATACCGCTCCCGCTTGACCGACAGGTCGAAGGCGCGAGTGCTCGGCGACAACACCTCGGCGACCACCACCGGCGGTGCCACGTTGTAGGGCCCGGTGTCGGCGCGGCGACACACGAGCACATCAGGCTGCAGCGCCGTGTCGCTCCCGAGCCGCCACTCATACGGCGCAACCACCGCCACAAGCTCGGGCGGAACAACGGCATCGAATGCTTGCACCACGCGAACGACAGCGATTTGGTGGCCGATGTCCGGAGCCGGCGTCACCAGCAGCGACCCGTCGATGAGCTCGTAGCGGTGCCCGTCTTCCGGCAGGCCCGCCAGGTCGTCGACCGTGAGCGCTCGGCTGTACGGCATCGCAGCCATCGGCGACAAGTGTTCCACACGCAATCCCTCCCTGATCCGACAACTCAGGGAGGCGGACAACCGCGCCTCCGACGGCGTGGCCGCAACGTATCGCCCGACTGCGACACGCCAGCCCCGCCCGCCCTGATCTCGCACCGGAAAGGTCAGAACGCCCAGCACACCAACGCGGTGTGCTGGGCGTTCCGTGCTCCTACTTGGTGCCGGTCGCGATGTTGACCACCGCGGTGAGCACCGCCGCGGGACCGCCGCCCGACCGTTCACGCAGCATCCCGTCGAGAACCTCCCGCACCGAGTCCCTCTGGTCGTCATCGAGGGGCGCCACCAGCATCCCTGCGATCGGGTTGCTGCCCGTGCAGAAGTCCCAGAAGTCGCCGGCCGACGCGAAGGCCGTCGGCCACTCCACCTGGCGT
>CAZWDB010000231.1:0-3727 GCA_964632885.1 uncultured Acidimicrobiales bacterium
GTGGGTGACGACCCGCCACCGCGAAGTGGGCATCGGCTACGGGTGGCTCTTGCGATCCGTGTACGGGCTCATGGCGGCCGGCGCGGTCGCAGCGGGCGCGGTGTTCGATCCCCGCCCGGTTCGCGAGCTGGCGGCGCTGGCAGTGGTGGCCGCTACAGCGGCACCGCTCGCCGTCTCGGTAGTTCGAAGGCGAGCGGGTGTCGCGGGCGAACGACAGCGCCGGGAACGCCGGAGCGCGAGGGTCGCCGCCATGACCGGGATCGAGCGGAACGCGGGCGGACCGGAAGCGGACCGCCCCGAGTTTCCGCCCCGTCTCGATCTCCTGCCGCTCGCGCCCGCTGCCGTCGGTCTCGTCGCGGCCGGTGGCGGCGATCCGCTGGCGACCCTCCGCATCCTGGCCGGTGCGGCCTTTCTCGGCGCCGTGAGCGATGCCATGTTGCTTGGGCACTGGTACCTAGTCCAGCCGGGTCTCGGTCGCGGTCCTATCAACGAGCTGAATACCTGGCTGGCTGGCCTCTGGCCCGTCGAGGTCGGTCTCCTTCTCGTTCCGACTGGCATGGTGTCGGTGCTCACGGGCGCCATCGACGACGGCTACAGCGGGCTGCTCGGTTGGTTCTGGGTGGCGTGCGCGCTGACGACCATCATCCTCAGCCTTGTCACCCGAGCCGCGCTCCGCGAGCGAGCGTATGCTGCGGTGATGGCGGCGACCGGGCTTCTCTACCTTGCGATCCTGACCGCGTTCGGCACTGACCTGATCGCGCGGGCGCTGCTCGCCTGAGCGTCAGCGCTGCGAGTGGGCGGGCACAGAGACGGCGTTACCGAGAAGGGACGCGAGCCGGGCGATGGCCGCGTCGTTGTCGAAGTGCTGTTCCATCTTCACTTCGGCCGCTTCCGAGAGGCGCTGCCACGTGTCTCGCTCGCTCAGCAGCAGGCGGAGTCCGGTGGCCAGGGCACCGGGGTCGCGGCTGGGTACGAGGATCCCGTCAACGCCGTCGTCGACGAGCTCGGGGATACCACCAACCGGTGTGGAGATCACAGGAGTACCTCTCCGCATGGCCTCGAGCAACACGGTGGGAAGGCTGTCGCGATCGCCGTCAGGAGCGGTGACGGCCGGCGCGGCTACGACCATCGCTCGTTGCATGAGATCGAGCACCTGGCGGTGGGGTAGGTCGCCGGCCAGCCGGACACGGTCGCCGATGCCTGCGGCGCGGATGCGCCTCGCCAGGTGGTCGCGCTCGGGGCCGTCGCCCACAATGGCGCATCCGACATCCACGCCGGCGGAGAGGAGCTGGGCGCAGGCTTCGACGAGGACGTCGAAGCCCTTTTTCTCTTCGAGTGCTCCCACGGCGAGCACGAAGCCACCAAGGCGCGGTGACTCGGTCGAAGCCGGCGGTTCGGAGTTGGTCGCGGCGGCAGCGCTGTGGACGACCTCGACGCGGGCTTCCCGACCGAGCAGCAGCTCATTCACCATGTGGTGGCTTGCTGCCGCGGACGTGGCGATCACAGCGTCGGCCGCGCTGGCAACCTCCGAGAAGGCCTCGCGGTCAACGTTGTGACGGAAGACGTCGTGCCCGTGCACGGTGACACTGAACGGTACGCCCGTGAGCACATGCGCGACGAAGGCGGTGTAGGCGGCATCCTCCATGTAATGCGCGTGTAGATGGCTCAGGCCACGGGTGGCAACCTTCTCGGCCACCTGGAGGGCGTGGTCGAGAATGCGGACGCCGGTTGGACCGGGCAGACGGTGGAGCAGGGCGCGCGCCTGGCGCGCGCCATCGGGACCGGCTTGCCGGTCGAGGGCTTCGAACAGAACACGGAGGCTCGACCCTGACGTCGCCTCTAGTACCGAGACGGGAGCAGAGAGCTGGGCGAGGCGGGCGTCGCCAATAGTCTCCTCCGCACCCTCGTCGGTGCCATCGAGTTCGCCGAGCGAGAGCACCTCGAGAGCCACTCCCGCGTCCTCCAACCCGAGGAGCTCATTCAAGATGTGGCCGTCGGACGGGTCGGGGATCGCCCGGAGCAGGTACCCGACGCGGTGGACGTCGTGTCTGGCCCGCCGGAGGAAGCCCTCGGGCGAAGAACCGGGGACGACGCGGATCTCGGCCGCCGGTTCGACCGGCGCGGGACCGAACGACGCGGGTTGGGAGAGGAGGGTGGTCACTTCCGCCGCCACCGCGTCAAGCCCGTGGATGTTCACGACCAGCTCATCCCCCGGAGCGTGGGCCGCTGCCGCCGCGACGAACTGATGAAGTCGGTGCGCGTCGAGGTCGCGCGCCGCGACCGTCTCGAACCGGCCGGACGCCGCGAGCCGGTCGGCCCGGAGAGCCTGCTCCTGCGATGGTGCCTGCCGCGGGATGAGGAGGGCAGGAACCCGCGCTGCCAGGATCTCGCACACGGTCGGATAGTCGGCAATGGCGACGACCGCGGCGGCGCGGCCGATTGCCTGAGCAGTGGCGGCCTCACCCGCCCGGAGCTCGACGGAGCGAACCGCGGATGGGTTCGCCAGCGACGAGAGGAAGTCCGCGTAAGCGTCGAGTATCAGCTCGCTGGTCGCGTCGTCGTCGGTGATAAGGACGATGGGTCGCGGCTCCGTCTCGTCGACCTGGGACGATGGGATGCTCGGGCTCAGGTATCCGACGCTGCGTACGCGTCCTCCAACCCGTTTGTCGAGGCGGAGTTCGGCGGCGGTAGTAACCGACGAAGCGTCTCCGTATACGAGCACGCGGTCGTACATGCGATCGACCACGCGCCACGCGTCGAGGCGTGACCACTCGTCGTTCACGCGGTCGGCGGAATCGACTACGTCACGGACACCGAGCACGAGCCTGGGGCGAGAGCGGCTCTCGACGAAGCGTCGAAACAGCGGCCAGAGCTCGGCTTCGAAGCCCACCGGGTGGTCCGCGACGAGCATCACGTCGGGCTTGAAGGACTCGACGACCTTGGTGATCACGTCGCTGCGGAAGCGGACCAGGTCGGCGAGGGGTACCCCAAGCGTCTGGCTGCGGTAGGTGGCGCCTTCCTCGACCGCTGCAGGCAACGTGACGAGATCGACCCCGTCGGGGCGCTCGAGCGCTACGGGTCGGGGGGAGGCTCCTACGACGAGAACTGCGTCGACGTCGCCAAGACGGCGGAGCCGGCTCCCGAGCTCGAGCGATTGTCTGATGTGACCGTTTCCGTAGGCGTCGTTGCTGTAGAGCAGGACCCGGCGCCCTGCGGAGGCGCTCCCGGAAAGGTCGATCACATGAGCTCCTGCGAGTGGGGTGTGGCGCGATCTGGGGTGCGGCAGTGGGGTTGTCGGCAGGAGGCGTAGTTCGCTTGAGGGGTGACGCCGGATGGTCCGGAATGACCAGTCAACGGGTCCGAACGGTGCGGACGGTGCGGACCACGAGCCGCTTCAGGCGACGAAGTACTTGGCCTGCGGGTGGTGGCAGATGATGGCGGAGGTGGTCTGTTCCGGGTGGTACTGGAAGCTTGTCTCCTCGCCTACCTCGACACCGATGCGCCACGCGTCGAGGAGTTCCGCGACGGTGACGTTGTCTTCGAGGTCAGGGCATGCCGGATAGCCCCACGAGTAGCGTCCGCCCCGATACTGCTGCCGGAAGAGGCCCGCGAGCGACGGACCGTCGTCGGAGGCGAATCCCCACTCCTCGCGTATCCGCCGGTGCCACAACTCGGCGAGCGCTTCGGTCATCTCGACCCCGAGACCATGCAGGAAGAGGTAGTCCTG
>CAZWDB010000232.1:0-3605 GCA_964632885.1 uncultured Acidimicrobiales bacterium
GGGGGAGGCGGGGGAGGCGGGGATGGCCGGTCCTCTCCGCCGTCGGGCGGTTCGTTCGTGTCGCTCACGGGGCCCCCTCCGTCGGCGCGGTAGCTCCACATTTGTTAGCAGACGACCGGCCCCGCCGCGGTGACCCCCGGCTACCGTCGACGCCGATGCGAGGGCTCGGCACGCTTATCAACGTTGCAGCCGTGCTCGCCGGTACTGGGGTCGGGTTGGCGCTGGGCCACCGCCTGCCCGAGCAGGTACGGGCGACGATGCTGTCCGGCGTCGGCCTCGTCACCGTCGTGTTGGGAATCAGCCAAGGCCTTGAGACCAGGAACCTCTTGTTCCCGCTGGTGTCGGTCGTGCTCGGCGCGTTCATCGGAGAGCTTGGCTCTCTGGAGGAACGCCTCGAAGGCCTCGGCGCGCGCCTCCGGCGGCGCGTCAGCGGCGGTGAGCCGGATGGCGATCACCACACGCGGTTCGTAGAGGGATTCGTGGCCGCGAGCCTGGTCTTCTGTGTGGGGCCGCTGACGATCCTCGGCTCGATCCAGGACGGGCTGGCGGGCGACTTCGAGCTGCTCGCGGTGAAGTCCGCCCTGGACGGTCTCGTCGCCATCGTCTTCGCGTCGACCCTCGGGCTGGGGGTGGCGTTCAGCGCCCTCACCATCCTCGTCTACCAGGGCCTCTTGACGGCGGGCGCGGTGCTGTTGGATGCGGCGCTCACCGAGCGGATGATCATCGAGGCGACCGCGACGGGAGGTGTGATGGTGATCGGAATCGGGGTCCGGCTCCTCGAGCTCCGGACGGTCCGGGTAGCGGCCATGCTCCCCGGCCTGCTCATCGCGCCCGTCGCCGTCGCGCTTTCGCCACCTGAGGCCGAACTTGAGGCAATAACGATCGGAATTCGATCGTTATTGCCTCAAGTTCGGCGGTGGAGGGGGTTGGGGGGTGCGAAGGCGACGAGCTCGAGGAGCTCGTAGAGCATCCGGGCGGTCGCACCCCACACGATGTCGTCGGCCAGGTCGAAGAAGTGCATGGGACGCTCGGTGCCGTCGCGCTGGGTCCACCGCTCAGCGCGGCACACCCCGTCGGCGAGGAGCTCCGACAACGCCACGTCGAAAGCGCGCTCGACCTCGGACGGGTTGGGACGCAAGCTCGGCCGCCCGTCGAGCGCGGCCACGAACGGCGTGATGCTGGAGGAGGCCGAGATGGTCGCGATCGGCGCGAGCCGGCCGATGATCTGGTGCTCCGGCACCACCAGGCCGATCTCCTCCTCGGCTTCCCGCCGGGCGGCATCGAGAGGCGTCTCCCCTGGATCGAGCCGACCTCCCGGAAACGCCACCTCGCCCGTGTGGGAACGCATGTGGGCAGCCCGCCGGGTGAGGATCACCCGCGCGTCGCCGTGGAGCTCGAACAACGGCACGAGCACCGCGGCCCGGGCCCGGCCAGGCGGTTCGGGCGACTCGGCGGTCGCACCGGACGCGCCGGATTGGGCAAACGCGGCGCGCACCCGGTCGAGGCCGATCCCCTGGCGTTGTTCAGCTGCGAGGGACGACCACGCGGGCGGCACGCCGGACCGAACACCGGGCGGCGTCGGGATGCGCTGGCGACCACGCGTCGGCATCGCCGCGGGATCAGGTCTCGCGGGCGCCCTCGAACGCCTGCTGCTGGGCACTCACGGTGCTCTCGAGCAGCTCGCGGAGCCCAGCGGTCTTGAGATTGGCGAGAACGCGGCCGGGCATCTCGTTGCCGCGCTCAAAATCCATCCAGTGCGCCAGGAGCTTGGCCGGATCGGGCGGTGGACGGTCCTCGGTAGTCATAACCCACTCACTGTATGGCGAGGTGGACGAAAATGCTCGTGCGCGCTCGCCGCGGTCGGATGAGCGCGCACTCACACGCGGATACGGCATAGAGCGTGGCTACATGCCCATCATGCCGCCCATGCCACCCATGCCGCCCATGCCGCCCATGCCGCCCATGTCACCCATGCCGCCGCCGGGCATGGCGGGGGCAGGAGGTTCGGGGGCATCAGCAACGAGGGACTCGGTGGTGAGCATGAGCGCGGCGATCGACGCCGCGTTCTGCAGCGCGGACCGGGCAACCTTGGCGGGATCGACGATGCCGGCCTTGAGGAGGTCCTCGAAGACGCCGGAAGCGGCGTTGAAGCCGACCGCCTCCTTCTGCTCGCCGGCGCGCTCCACGATGACCGAGCCCTCGTGGCCGGCGTTGCTGGCGATCCAGCGCAGCGGCTCCTCGAGGGCGCGGCGCACGATCTGCGCTCCGGTGGCCTCGTCGCCGTCCAGCTTGACGATGACGTCGTCGACGGCGGGCCGGGCCCGTAGGAACACGACGCCGCCGCCCGGTACGACGCCCTCCTCGATGGCGGCGCGGGTCGCCGACAGCGCGTCCTCAATGCGAGCCTTCTTCTCCTTGAGCTCGACCTCGGTGGCGGCTCCGACCTTCACGACTGCGACGCCACCGGCCAGCTTCGCGAGCCGCTCCTGAAGCTTCTCACGATCCCAGTCGGAGTCGGTCTCGTCGATCTCTCGCTTGATCTGCGCGAGGCGGCCGGCGACGTCGTCGGAGGAACCGTGCCCGTCGACAATCGTCGTGTCGTCCTTGGTGATGACGACCCGGCGGGCCGTGCCAAGGAGGTCGAGAGTGACGTTGTCGAGCTTGATGCCGACCTCCTCCGACACGACCTCGCCCCCGGTGAGGACGGCGATGTCCTGGAGCATGGCCTTGCGGCGGTCGCCGAAGCCAGGGGCCTTCACCGCACACGAGGTGAAGACGCCACGGATCTTGTTCTGCACGAGCGTTGCGAGGGCTTCGCCCTCGATGTCCTCGGCGATCACGAGCAACGGCTTGCCCGACTGGAGGACCTTCTCGAGCACGGGCACGAGGCTCTGGACCGAGCTGATCTTCTGGTTGGCGATGAGGATGTAGGGCTCGTCGAGGACCGTCTCGAGACGCTCCTGGTCGGTCACGAAGTAGGCCGACAGATAGCCCTTGTCGAAGTGCATGCCCTCGACGATGTCGAGCTGCATGCCGAAGGTGTTTGACTCCTCGACGGTGACGGTGCCGTCCTTGCCCACCTGATCGATCGCATCCGCGAGGATCTGGCCGATCTCGGCGTCGGCCGCGGAGTTGGCGGCGACGCGTGCGATCTGGTCCTTGTCGCCGACGTCGCGAGCGAGGGTGCCGATGAAGTCGACAACGGCTGCCACCGCGGCGTCGATGCCGCGCCCGAGTGCCATCGGGTTGGCACCGGCTGCCACGTTGCGCATGCCCTCGCGGACGAGGGACGCAGCCAGCACCGTGGCGGTGGTGGTGCCGTCGCCCGCCACGTCGTTGGTCTTGGTGGCGACCTCCTTGACGAGCTGGGCTCCCATGTTCTCGAAGCCATCCTCAAGCTCCACCTCGCGGGCGATGGTGACGCCGTCGTTCGTGATCGTGGGGGCGCCCCACTTCTTCTCGAGCACCACGTTGCGACCCTTCGGCCCGAGTGTGACCTTGACCGCGTCGGCCAGCTTGTTCACACCTGCCTCGAGGCTGCGGCGCGCCTTGTCGTCGAACTGGAGGATCTTCGGCATTACTTCGTCACCTTGGCCAGCACGTCG
>CAZWDB010000233.1:0-3603 GCA_964632885.1 uncultured Acidimicrobiales bacterium
ATGCCGTCGCCGGTCCCGAACCCGTCCAGGGAGATCGAGAAGTTGTGGACACGGACCTGGGACATGACCGCTGAACGGTAGCCGCCGAGGGATGATCGACTCCCGAACTCGTCCTTCGCACTAGATCGCCTACGCGGACGGACGCCGCGCCCACCGCGTCCCGAACCCACTGCGCCGAGCGAGGCCCGGGCCGACAATCCCTGATGCGCCGGTGGAGGGCGCGGGATATCGCCGACCCATAATCGCCGCGGCGCCGTTCCCGAACACCCGCGCCATCGGCGCGTACGCGGTGGTGTTCGGAGCTACTGCGGAGCCACTCGCGGTGGGAGCGCGATCGGCACTTCGGGGCGGTTCAGGGAGCGCTGGCGCCGAGGCCCTGCAGCGTCCTCACAAGGGAAGGCCGAAGGTCTCGGCGTCGGAGCACCAGGTCTTTGCCGACGTGAACAGCCACGTCACCTCTGGTCGATCTGATGTGAACCTCGGTCGTGCCGTGCCCTCTCATGACCTCCACACTGCGTACGGTCGTCAGGGCGACATTCACCGTTGAGTGATCTCCGCGTACCGTCACCAACAACAGTCCTTTCGCAGTAACCACTAATCGGATTTCGTTGTTGCCTTCGCAGGGAGGCCAGCCTCCGTCAAGCGCTCGGCATGTTGCTGGTGGCGAAGTCCAGAGCCGCCGTCCTGTGCGCCCGAGTCGGCGCAAATGCGGGGCGAGCACTACGCCAACGATGAGTGCGACTACGACAATCCCGCCGACCAACCCGGCGAACACGCCTGGCGCACGTAACTCACGTGTCCCAAGACGCACGACAGTCATGGTCGCGACGAGCATCACGGTCGCGACCATGAGGACGACGCCCCAAGCGGCGCCGGGAAGCGGCAGACGCTCCTCGATCCCTGTCACGATCACGGCGTGCCTGAACGGCTGCTCATGACCCACATCTCAAGGTACGCCTTCCGTAGAAGTGGACCCGCACTCCGTCCACGGAGCACGCTCCGATTGCCGGATCGCGGAAGGCCACCGCTCGATCAAGCCGCCCAGATCATCCGCGCCATAACCCCAGCGCGGCCCGCCCTCCGCCCGCCGGAGATCGGCGCTTCGCGCGCTGGGATCAACGGCATATCTACGCATCTAGGGCAGTGAAGGGGGCGCACAGCGCCTATGCGCGCCGTCCGATCCAGTCCAAGATCCGCTCCACAAGCTCGTCGGGCTCTTCGCAGGGTGTGTTGTGAACGCCCGTGATCCACCCGACGGCGAAGCCGTACTTGGTTCGGAGTCGGTCATGTTCCTCTTGGCTGTATGGCCAGGAGGGGCCGAGATCACCGCGTGAGTCCTCGCTGTAGAGGCTGAGTACGTCGCACCGGATCCGGTCGTACGTCGAGTGCGGAACGCCCTTGCCGTCCAGTTCGATGCGCAGCATTGACAGCGCTTCCGCTGGCGTTGGGTTGTGCCTCACCGCGTCCCGTCCAGCGGGGACAAACCGTCGCCGAAGGATCTCCCTTCGTCGTTCCGAAACGCTGATCCCGCCGAGAAGTCTCTCCAGGTCATCAGCCGAGCCATGGAAGCTCTTCAACGGGTCCCGCTCCGCAGCAGCGAGATAGGCCTGTTCGTCGAAGGCCGCGCTCAGCAGCGCACGCGGAGGCCCTTCCCAATCGACAAGGGTCCCGTCGACTGCGACGAGTCCATCGCAGAGGTAGGGGTGGGCGGCTGCAGTGGCGAAGGCGACCCTGCCCCCGAAGGAGTGTCCGATCAACAGCGCCGACTCCGCTTCCACGCGGTCCAGGACACGCCTCACGTCTTCGACCCAGGAGTCATATCCGAGCAGGCCTCGAGGCGCCGACTGACCGTGCCCCTGTAGGTCGAGGGCCACTACCCTCAGCCGTTCACGAAGTAGCTCGGCGGAAGGGCGCCACCACTCAAGGTTCATCCCGCCTCCGTGAATCAACAGAGCGACCTGCCCATCGCCGCCCAGCTCCTCATGCGCGACGCACTGTTCACTCGCCACGTGCCCACCCTTGCACGCGGCCGGCGAGGCATCTCCCGCTCGCTGCCGGATCGCGCGTGCCACGTCCACGAGACGCCGCACCGAGCAGGCGCGCATAACGCCGGAGTTTGGCAGGCCGAACCGAACGGGTTAGCGGCGCATCCTTCGGGACGGTCGTCAGCGATCTTCGGGGACACTTCAGCCGTCGCGACGCGGTCCCGTAGCTGGCGTTGGAGGGCACCGCGCGCGAGGGCTGAGGTTGAGCATTCTGTGACAGCCCCACCCGACTGGCCACGAGCCGAGCGCCGAATCGGGAGGTTTGTAACCTCGCGTCCTCGGACAGTTGCATGCTGACCGGCATCCGTTCGAGGGAGGTGTCACCGAGCGAGCGGGCGGTCGGTCTGTCCGCGGTCCTGCCTTCTTGGCCGACTTCTTTAGGTCTGGCGCATGACAAGTCCCTGATACGTGGGTCTGGCGTCACACGCTCGAAAGCGGGTTAGGCGCGCAGTTCGTATGCGACGTTGAGCCAGTGTTCGACGGGGAGTCGTCGGAACGTCTGGAAGCCCGATTGCTCTGCCAGCTCTCTGCCGGTCGCTTCATCGAAGCCGAGCATGCCGAGGCCGGCGCCGCCGCCTTCGGGCATGCCGTCGTGGAGGCAGCTGCGGATGGAGGCGGCGTAGCCGTATGCGGCCATCGTGGGCTGGGCGAGGGCCTGGTCGACCCGAAAGTCGATGACGATGAGCGCTCCGGCTGGTGCCAGCGCAGCGTGAACCGCTCGAAGTGCACCCGCGGGATCTGCGAGGTGATGAACGCAATCGGCCATCAGGGCGATGTCGAATCGTCCGTCTGGTGGCAAGTCGACCACATCAGCCTCGTGCCACTCGATGTTGGTGAGACCACACTCGGTCGCGCGCGCCTGTCCGAACTGCAGCGCTTCAGACCATGGATCCCAGCCGTGGACTCGAGCGTTTGGGAAGGCAGCGGCGACTTCGAGAAGGGCAGTCCCACGGCCGCAGCCAACGTCGACGAAAGATCCGCCATCACGAAGTGCCTCGACAGCACCTTCGACCGCGGGAAGGACAGCTGAGATCAGCGTGTCGCGCTGGAACTCCTCGAGCATGCCCGGGAACTCGGCAGGATCGCGGCCCGCCCATGTGGACGCTCCCACACCTGTGCGAAAGGCGTGGAGCAATGCTGGTCGACGCTCGTTGTTGCGTTCGAGGTTCTGCCAGGCGGTTCCTCGGAAGTACCGGGAGGTGGTGTCGGCGACCACGGCTGCCTGGGTAGGGGTGAGGTGGAATCGCTCGTCACCGTCAGCGGTGACGAGTCCGGCAAAGCTCTGGCTCCGCAACCACTCGAGGACCCATCGCTCGTGCAGGCCTGCGCGTTGGGCGATCTCTGCTGGCGAAGCGGAACCAAGGTCATGCATCGCGGCATAGATGCCCAGCGTGTGTCCGAGGTAGCCCATCTCGACCATGGCCTCGCCGACGTTGAACATCATCACCTGCGTCGCGAGTTCGGCGGCCGCGTCTTCGTCGATCTCCGTCTCGTCTCTCCTCTGTGTCACCGGGTCCTCCTCACTCACGATCGGCACCGCCGACCACCCGACCTGCTC
>CAZWDB010000234.1:0-3580 GCA_964632885.1 uncultured Acidimicrobiales bacterium
GGGGGCCTATCAGGGGGCCTATCCTCGATTCCGGTCGTCGTCGAGCCCCGAACCGGACCGCAAGAGAGTGGTTCCATGGGCATCGCGGACGATCAATCCGGTCATGTCAAGGGGTTTGGTCAACTTCGCCGTTTCCAGCCTCCCGCCAGACTTTGTTTCGAACATTGACCACCAATTCTGCTTGTTGCTTTCGAGGTAGTCGTTCAGTCGCCGGACGTACTCCTCAGTGGCCACGACGAGCTCAGCGAACCGTCGACCGTCCGTCAGCTCCACAGAGATATCTAAGTGAGCTGTGATCGTGTATGCGCTCATTGGTCCGAGCCTACGCGGAGCAACAAGAACCTCGTTAGCCCCGTCTCATGCGTGCCAGACAGGGTCAGCGCACTGCGTCCGGTCGCCGGGTGCTCGGTCAGCGAAACGCCACTCATCCTCCCGTCATGGGTCGGTAACCACCACCGAACCCGTCGGCGATGGCTCTCCCGACGTCACGCATGCCCTGGGTTACCTCTCTCAGAGGACTGCCTTCGGGGAGAGTCCCTCCGACTAGTGCCAGGCCGATGACGAGAGCGGTCACGACGACCACCACCAAGGAGAGCTTGCGCACCGACCCGAAGCTACACGCGCGCGACCAGAGATCCGCCCGACTACGGCGCTGCGTCCGCGAGGAGCCATCGTCCGGGAGATGAAGCGTGTCGTGTGATCAGTGGCCAGTGGCCAGTGGCCACCGTGAGTAGTGGGTCCTTTTCCTGGCGCCATTGGCATCTAGATTGACCCGGAGAGCCGGAGACGATTCGCCCCGAACCTCGGACCCGGCTCCAAAATGCGGGCAATACGGGACTTCTCGTAGCCTCCCTTACCCCCACTTACGTGGAGTCCCGGCCCGCAGTCGCACGGCCCAGAGCTTGTCCGGTGTGCGGCATGTTCTGTGGATCGAGGCATCACTATCGGAGTCTGTCTTCTTCTGGCATTATGTGACTATGCCGATGTCAGAAGAACACAAAGAAGCGCTCGCTCGCGGCCGCCGGGAGGCTCGCGCCATCAAGGCCTATCTGAAGGCTTTGGAGTCGAGAAAACCCGGCCGCCCGGTTTCCAAAGAGAGCCTTCAGAAGCGACTCGAGAAGGTAAACCAGAAGCTGGAGTCAGTCGACAATCCGCTGGAGACCGTGGATCTCATTCAGAGCAAGCTCGACATCGAGAAGGCACTATCCGAAGTGGAGAATGCCCAGGATATGGACTCGCTCGAAGCGGGGTTCGTCGAGAATGCGGCGTCCTATTCGGAGCGTAAGGGTGTCACCTATACCGCCTGGCGCGAGTTCGGCGTGCCGGCCAAAGTGCTCAGAGAGGCCGGTATAAAGGAGACCAGGCGGCGCTAATCCCAACCAAGCTCGGTGAGCCGATCGTCGTCGATACCGAGATGATGTCCCAGCTCATGGAGGACCGTCTTACGGATCTCCGTCCTCAGTTCACCCTCAGGCAAATCGAGCTCGAGGTGTGGTCGGTAGAAGATGACAATGCGATCCGGTAACGCTCCCCAATAGTCCCCCCGTTCTGCCAGCGACACCCCTTCATAAATACCGAGCAGGTCACCCTGTTCTTCGGTCGGTTCGTCCTCGACGACCACGATCAGGTTGTCCACTTCGTCGAGTACCCATTGGGGGAGGTCTTCGATGATCTGATCGACTTCGCGCTCGAACTCGTGTCTCTTCATGTCACCTTCGAGGCGGACCCGACAAACTCCTGATACACGCCACTCCTGACGATCTTTGCGATCCGCTGCACCGCGGTGTGGATCTCGAGGAACGAGTTGTACAGCGGCGACAGGCCGAGCCGCAGCGTGTCCGGAGCCCGGAAGTCGGGGATCACCTTCGACCTCTCGATGAGGGCGACGTCGATCGGCCAGGCATGCTCGTGACGCAGCGAGACGTGCGACCCGCGCCGCTCCGGTTCGGAGGGACTGGCCAGCTCGAACCCGAGCGGCACCAGATGCTGCTGGAACTGCTCGATCAGGTAGCCGGCGAGGTCGACCGACTTGGCTCGGACCGCCTCGACGGTGGCCGCGACGACGTCGTCGACTCCTGCCTCCATCGCGGCGAGGGACAGGATCGGCATCGTCCCGACGTGAAAGCGGCGGATCCCTACTGTCGGGCGATACTCGAGGTCGAGGGCGAACGGCGCCTCGTGGCTCCACCAACCCGCGATCGGGTTGGTCAGGCTCTCTTGCAGTTGCTCCCGTACGTAGAGGAACGCCGGGGAGCCCGGGCCGCCGTTGAGATGTTTGTAGGTGCACCCGACCGCCAGGTCGACTCCGGCCGCCTCGAAGTCGATCGGAACCGCCCCCACACTGTGGCTGCAGTCCCACAGGACCATCGCTCCGGCGTCGTGGGCGATAGGGGTGACTGCGGCGAGATCATAGGTGTATCCCGACTGGAAGACGGTGTGTGACAGAGAGACCAATGCGGTTCGTTCGTCGATGGTCTGGGTCAGAGTCTCGACGGGCCCGTCGATCCCGTTCGAGGAGACGATCTCCAGGCTTCTCCCGGTCTGGTTGGCTACGGACTGGAGGATGTAGACGTCCGAGGGGAAGTTGAGGTCATCGGTGACGATCACACTTCTCTCCTGGGGCATCGACGCCACGGCCGCGTGAGCCAGCTTGTAGAGGTTGACCGAGGTGGAGTCGGAGATGACGACCTCCCCGGGACAGGCTCCAACGATCGTCGCCAGCTTGTCTCCAAGACGGAGCTGAAGGTCCCACCAGCCTTCGTTCCACGACCTGATCAGACGGTCGCCCCACTGGTGCCGGGTCACTTCTTCGACGATGTCGAGTGCTGCTGTGGGGAGGCGGCCGAGCGAGTTCCCGTCGAGGTAGATGAGGTCCGGATCGGCATGGAGATACCGGTCACGATGGCTCGACAGCGGGTCATCGCGGTCGAGGGCGACCGCCCGGTCGTATCCGGCGGCGTCGGGGAAAGGACCCAGATCGGAGCGTGTCATGGGCCGACATTGTGGCATCGGCCAATGACACCCAAGGGTGTCACCGCTTCGGCTTTGCTCCGATGACGCGGGTGTCGACTAGCGCGCCTCTCGCCGGTAACCTGTGCCGCCCTACGGGCCGTTAGCTCAGTCCGGCTAGAGCGCTCGCCTCACACGCGAGAGGTCAGTGGTTCAAGTCCACTACGGCCCACTAGGTTTTTCGACCATCAACATCGGCCAGGGTGCCTATCAGGGTGCCTATGAACAACGAGAAGCCCCGTCCAACCTTTGTGAGAAGGGTGATCTTCGGGCTTACAGGCGACGGGGCCGGGGCGCCAGTACCCCGCGGCGCTGGGTCACGCTGGGCGGGGAACTCAGGCGTGACTATCTCCCTGACATCGTCAGATCGACGAGGCGGTAGGTGTCGCCGGAGGTGTGTTGGACGGTGCATGTGAAGTCATTTCGGACCATCGCTCCGAAAGCGTTCTGCGCGTCGACATAGGTACGAACTGTGTACTGGCCGCCACCGTTGTGAGTGGTCACTCGTGAGGACGGCCCCCCGAACTCAGCGGTTGAGGGAGAGCGAAGTCGGTCCTCATCAAACTGCTGA
>CAZWDB010000235.1:0-3567 GCA_964632885.1 uncultured Acidimicrobiales bacterium
GGGGTGGTGGCGGCGTCGTTGGTGTGGAGGGTCGACAGCACGAGGTGGCCGGTGAGGGCGGCCTCGATGGCGATGGTGGCCGTCTCACGGTCACGGATCTCACCGACGAGCACGATGTCGGGGTCGGAACGCAGGATCGACCGGAGGGCGGCGGCGAAGGTCATGCCGGCCCGGTTGTTGGTCTGCACCTGGTTGATGCCCTGCAGGCGGTACTCGACCGGGTCCTCAACCGTGATGATGTTCTTGGTCTCCTCGTTGAGGATGTTGAGGGTCGCGTACAGGGTCGTCGACTTACCGGAACCGGTCGGTCCGGTCACGAGGATCGTGCCGTAGGGCTTGGTGTAGGACTCCTTGAACCGCTCGGCCGAGGCCGGCAGGAACCCGAGGTCGTCGAGGGTGAGGATCGCCTTCGACTTGTCGAGGATTCTCATCACGACCTTCTCGCCGTACACCGTGGGCAGGGTGGCCACGCGGAGGTCGACCGCCTTGCCGGCGATCGTGGTGGTGACCCGGCCGTCCTGGGGGATCCGCCGCTCGGCGATGTTGATGTCGGCCATGATCTTGAGGCGGGAGATGATCCCGGCCTGGATGTTCTTGGGCGGCCGCATGCGCTCGTGGAGCACGCCGTCGATGCGGTAGCGAACCCGCAGGTCCTTCTCGCCCGGCTCGATGTGGATGTCAGAGGCCCGGTCCTGCACCGCCTGGGTGATGAGCAGGTTCACGAGCTTGACGATGGGGGCGTCCTCGACGACCTCGCCCATGCCGTCGCCGGCGTCGTCCTCGAAGTCGCCAGAGGCCTCGGCCGAGATCTGCTCGGCTTCGGCGTCCATGCGGTGGAAACGGTCGATGGCGGCGACGATCGAGTCGCGGGTCGCCATGACCGTCTTGATGTCGGCGCGGGTGATGGTGCGGATGTCGTCGATGGCGAAGACGTTGCCGGGATCTGCCATCGCGACGACCAGCCGGCTCTCGTCCCACCCGATCGGCAGGGCGGTGTAGCGGCGGGCGAGCGCGTCGGAGATGAGGGTCGCGGCGCTCGAGTCGACGGGGTAGTCGTCGAGCTCGACGAAGTCCATCCCGATCTGGGCGGCGAGCGCCGCCATCAGGTCGGCCTCGTTCACCAGGTTCCGGTCGAGGAGGATGCGGCCCAACGACTTGGAGGTCTTCTCCTGCTCGTCGAGCGCGTCTTCGAGCGCCTCCTGGTTGAGGAGGCCGCGCGAAACGAGGAAGTTGCCGATCAGGTCGCTTTCGGACATGGTCCTAGGACTCACCCCCCCATACTGCCCCGGACCATCGTGGGCGCATCACGGTCGGCTCCTCTCGCGGTACGCGAACCACCCCTACCTAGATTCCATCGGCTCGAAGATCCAGAAGCTGAACCCCTCGCCCCGGCTCCCCAACGCGAACTTGAGGCCGCTCCGGTGCGATTCGCACCGTTGCTGCCTCAAGTTCGGTGTTTGCCTGTGGGTGGGCGCTGCGATCCGCTAGTTGCGGACCGAGCTCAGGAACTTCAGCAGGAGACCCCGGTTGATGGGCTCGTCACCCTCGGCCGCGGCCTCTTCCTCGGCGAGGCGGGCGGCGATCTTCTCCTTGGCCTCGGGATCGTCCTCGTCGACACCAAGGGCGGCGAGCTGGGCCACGAGGGCCTCGGTGTCGTCTTCCTTGTGGTCGTTGGCCTTGGCTTCGTCAGCCTTCGCGCCACTGCCGGCGCCGTTGGCGCTGGACGAGCCGGTGCCGTTCGAGCTCGCGCCCGCCGAACGCAGGGGCGGGCTCTCGCCGTCCTTGCGGTCGCCCGACTTCTGGTCGCCCCCAACCGCGTTGGTAGTCGCCCGCACCCGGCGCGCCCGGCTGAGCTGCTCCTCGGTGTCGTCGGACCCCTCGGCGCCGTCGGCTTTCTTGCCGGCGTCGTCAGCCTTGGCGGACTTCTCCGCGGAGGCCACGATCTTGTCGTCGGCCTTCTCGCCGGACTTATCGGACTTCTCGTCCGCCTTGTCCCCAATCTTGTCGGCGAGGCTGGCCGCGTCCGTGGAGGCGTCCGCCTTCGCCGCTGCCGGCGCGTCCGCCTTGTCGGCGGTCTTGTCGTCCGCCTTATCGGCCGTCTTGTCCTCGGCCTTGGCATCGCGGGCTTCGGCTGGCTTCGGCGCTGCCTTGGCGGTGGTGTCGATCGTGGCCATGCGGGCCTCGACGAGCTCCTTGACCGCCTTGCAGGTGTCGAACTCGCTGCGCTCAAGGCGCTCCATGAGCGTGTGAACGCTGTGGCCGCCGGCGACCGCAACGAGCAGCTTCCACTGCGCGTTGTTCACCGTGACGTCGTCGCCCGGGGCGTCGTGCGCCATGTCGACGACCGCGTCGAGGTGCGGAACCACCGCTTCGATGTCCCGCCACTCCGCCAGACGCCCTTGGGCATCCGAGAGCACGAGGTCGACGAGCTGCGGTTCGTCCCGCTCGGACGGCTCCGAGTCGTTGTCGAACGAGAACGTGCCCGATTCAAGTCGGAGCAGTTCAAAGACCGTGTCGACGGGAGCGCTGTTCTTCCCGTCCCTCTGGCAGTGGACGATCTGGCCCTTGTCAACCCACACCCGGCCTTCACCGCGCGCGCCGTTGACCTTGAGCTCACCTGTCTTCTTGGTGCTGGACAGCAATACCAGCACGTCGGGCAGTGCAAACGACTCTAGTGTGCCCTGAAGCGACACGGTTAACCTCCACAAAACCGATGGACAGTTGTGTCATCGGCACGGGGAAGGCCCTGCATAAGCGCGCTCTTTCTGTGCGTCACGCCGTTTCGCGTGAATGGGCCAGTTCGCTCGCCACCGCGGCCGACATCGCGGCCACCGGCGGGTCCTCTCCCGTCCAGTGGCGGAAGGCGTGGGCAGCCTGGTGGATCAGCATGCCGAGACCGTTCACCGCGACCGCGCCCCGGTCCCGCGCCGCCGCCATGAACGGTGTTACCGCCGGGTGGTAGACGATGTCGACGACGAGCTGGCCGGAGCCGAGCAGAGCGGGATCGAGGGGCAGCGCCTCGCCGTGGCCGGGCATGCCGAGCGGTGTAGCGTTCACGACGAGGTCAGCCTGGCCGGCGTCGTCGGGCGATCCCACCCGGCCAGCCCCGGCCAACTGGGCCGCCTCGGCCGCCCGCTCAGGGGTGCGGTTCAGCACGGCTATGTCGGCCGCGCCCGCTCCGCCGGGACCACCGAGGGCATAGACGATGGCTCGGGCCGCGCCGCCCGCGCCGATCACCACGACCCGCCTTCCCCCCGGATCGAAACCCTCGTCGTTGCGGAGGGCGTCGAGGAAGCCGGCGCCGTCGGTGTTGTCGCCCACCAGCACCCGCCCCTGGCGTAGCACCGTGTTCACCGAGCCGAGAGCCTCGGCCACCGCGGTGAGACGGTCGACGGCCGCGGCCGCGGCCGCCTTGTGGGGCATCGTCACGTTCAAGCCGTCGACGCCGAGCACCCGCATCCCCTCGAGCGCAGCAGGCACGTCGCCGGCGGCCACCTCGAAGGCGAGATAGGCCCAGTCGAGGTCGCATGCCCGGAAGGCGGCGTTGTGCAACACAGGAGAGAGGGA
>CAZWDB010000236.1:0-2184 GCA_964632885.1 uncultured Acidimicrobiales bacterium
ACCGTCGACCCCGACGGCAACGAGATCCACTGGGAGGAGCCGGTGAGCGAAGCCGAGCAGCGGGCCCGCGATCGACGGGCCGAGGCGATGCGAGACATCGCGCGTGAGCGCCTCGACGCGGGCCACGGCCTGCCGACCGCGCAAGAGCTCGTAGACCTCGCCGGCCGGCCGATCGGTGTCGCCCTCGCGGTGCTCAACGAGTTCCCGGAGTACGAGGCCGCCACCCGGCCCGACTAAGGACTAAGGATTAAGGCGTGAACAAGAGCACGGCTCGCGAGTGGGACACCGTCCGCCAATTCGCGCTCGGCCTCCCCGCGGCCATCGAGGACTTCCCGTGGGGGATACCCATCGTGAAGGTCGACACCGGCGCCGCCTACCCGCCCGCCTTCGTGTGGCTCGGGAAGCGGGACGCGGACGAGCACGCCGTCGTCGTCAAGCTGACCGACTCCTACGACCAGGCGGTCATGCTCACCGGTGCGGCGCCGACGAGCCACAGCGGAGTCGGACAGTTCGGCCGGCTCACCGTGCCCCTCGGCGTCGTCGACGTCGAGCTCGTGCACGACTGGATCGAGGAGAGCTACCGCAACATCGCGCCGAGCCGCCTCGTCGCGCAGCTCGACGCCCGCACCTGACACCAGTCCTGCCCTCACCACCTGCACGCTTTCCGCCTTGAATCCGCCGCCACGGCGGATTCAAGGCGGAAAGCAACCACGCGGCGCTGACGGGCGATCAGTCCTCTGCGGTCAACGGCGGTGTGGCTCGGAACACCGCGGTGCTGTCGCGGATCGGCACCCACCGGTAGCCGGCGCGGAAGCGGCGATCCGCTTCGGCGACATGGGGCCGCCCGTCGAAGTCGAGCACGAGGGGTGCGGGCGAGAGACGGGTTGGCCCGTCGAACTGGTAGAGCCACAACTGTGGCGCTCTGCTTTCGGCGGGAGCGACGCCGACAAGGAAGAAGTCCTCGACGTGGATGGGCACTGGGCTACAGGTCGCACGCAGCCGGCGGGCGAGGGTGAAGAGCGGTTGGAGGTCGCCCGGCGCGAGCAACTCGTTCCTCGCGCGCAGGCGGGCTCGGGTGAGGAACAGTTTGCCGGTGGTGCCGTCGCGGCCCACGATGAACCGCCCGATTCCCGGCGGGAGGCTCGGGTCGTAGGGGATGTAGCACTGGCACGGGATGTCGCTCTCGGCTCCTTCTGGCCTGGGCTGCCCGTCGGCGTCGAGCCCTCCGTAGCACTGCAACGGTTCGCGCAGGACAGCCAGAGGAGCACCGGCCGGGTCAAGCCGGTCGTTGGCGTCGAGCCATCCGAGCAGGGTCCAGAACTGGATGGCTGAGTCGGGAGGGGCGACGGTGCCAAGTGCTTGGGCAAGGTTCCACACATCAGCCCAGAGGATCCGGTGGACCGTCGGTCGGTCGAGGAGGACCCGCCCGGTGTCGCTGCAGTAGTCGGCGAGGGCTTCGAGGCAGAGGGCGGCGACGTCTCGATCACACGGACGCCCCTGCGCGAGCGACCACTCGGCGAGCCGGCGTAGGTCCTCCCTGTAGCGGGCCCGGAGTGGCCCGATGGGCCCGCGCCAGTCGCGCCCGCGGTCCTGGTTGAAGACGTCGCGTGTCATGCGCGGCATCCTCGCGAGGAGGTGTGACACGTCGGTTCCGCCCGTCAGCCCGACTTCCCACGAACCTGCTTTCGGCCTCGAATCCGCCCACACGGCGGATTCAAGGCGGAAAGCAACCCCGGAGAGGCAGAGGCGTCGGCGCTCGTCCTACCGGTACGAGCGGGCCTGCAGTTCGTATAGCTCCGCGTACAGGCCGCCGCGTGCGACCAGTTCGTCGTGGGAGCCGGACTCGACCACGCGGCCGCCGTCGACCACGACGATGGTGTCGGCCATGCGGACGGTGGAGAAGCGGTGCGACACGAGGATCGTCACCGCGCCCACCTCGGCGGCTGCCACCCGCCCCACCGAAGCGAACCGCTCGAACAGGCGGTGCTCGGTGTAGGGGTCGAGGGCGCTGGTGGGCTCGTCGAGGGCGAGCACGAGCGGGACGGCGCGCATCATCGACCGGCCGAGGGCGACCTTCTGCCACTGCCCGCCCGACAGCTCGACGCCGCCGTCGAACTGCCGGCCCAACTGCGTGTCGAGCCCGTCCGGCAGGTCGGCGAGCAGCTCCCCGCTCCCCGCCCGCTC
>CAZWDB010000236.1:2284-3566 GCA_964632885.1 uncultured Acidimicrobiales bacterium
ACGCCCACCGACTCGCGCGCCAGCAGCTCGAAGCGGCAGAAGTCCTGGAACCCGGCCGACACCTGGGCGCGCCAGTCGGCCGGATCGACAGAGGCCAGCGGCACGCCGTCCACCAACACCGCCCCCGAGTCGGGCTCGTAGAAGCGGAACAGCAGCTTCACCAGCGTCGACTTGCCGGCACCGTTCTCGCCTACGATCGCCAGCGTCGAGCCCGCGGGAACGTGCAGCGACACACCACTCAAAGCGTCGTCGCCCTCCACCTTCCCCGGATAGCGGAACGACACGTCGACGAAGTCGATCCCATGCGACAACCGTGAAGGCGCGGCGACCGGCGACGCGGGCACGGCGCGGGCGATGGCCTCATCGGCGTAGTCCATGAGCCAGAGGTAGCGGGCGCCGACGTTGGCGCAGTTGAGCCCCCACGACAGCAGGCTCACGGCGCCGGTCGCCTGCTCGTTGATCTGTCGGGCGAGCGAGAGGGCGAGCATGACGTCGCCGGCGGTGGCCCGTCCCCCGACCGCCTCGCCCAGGACGACCCACGCGGCGAGCATGAACCCGGCGGCGAACGACAGCCACCCGATGCCCGACTCGGCGGCGGTGCGGATCTCGGCCGCCTGCTGGGTGTGGTGGCTCTCGTCGCGCAGGCGCCGCTGCCGGTCCCGCATCTCGCCCGCCAGCCCGAACACCCGGATCTCCTTGGCGTACTGCGCCTCGGTGCTGTGGCGGAAGAGGTCGTTGGCGAGGCGCCGGAGGTGCACGGTCTCGGTCTGCACCCGAACCCGGCGGCGTTCGCCCCGGCCTACCAGGCTCATGGCGGGGATGGCGAACAGCGGGAGCAGCAGGAGGCGACCGTCGACCGCGGCGAGCAGCCCGATCGTGCCGACGAGCCGCAGCACGAGGGCGACGTTCGACACGACGGCGTCGGGCAGGGTCGCGAGGAGGTCGCGCTGCCAGCGGAGGAGCTGGAGCTCGTCCTGGTAGTCGGGACGCTCGTAGTGCTCGATGCCGGGGATGGCCATGGCGAGGTCGATCATGCGGATGTCGAAGGCCCGGCCGACCCGCTCCCGCAGTCCCATGCGGAGGGTGAGGCCGGCCCAGCTGAGGCCGTCGGCCGCCGTCTGCAGCGCGGCGATGAACAGCGCCGCCCGCACCGCGCCGCCGAGGTCGCCGGCGATCACCGCGTCGGTCGCCCACTTGAGGCCGACGGCGGTGGCCGGACCGGCGAAGTTGGTGACGATCAGCAGCGCGCTCATCGCCAGCATGCGCCCGGGCGCGGCGCGGA
>CAZWDB010000237.1:0-3441 GCA_964632885.1 uncultured Acidimicrobiales bacterium
CCGAAGATCTTCTCGCAGAAGAGCCCGTCCTTCTCCGGCTTGAGTGTTCGGTAGTTGATGGTCTCGGGCTTCTTGACCTCACCGTTGGACCACATGCGGATTGAGTCCGCGGTGGCCAACCCGATGCGCAGTTGCTGGAAGTTGTTGACGTCGAGCATTGCTTAGTACGTCCCTCCTCGGCGGCGCTCGGCAGCCTCGTCCTCTTCGTCGGATCCCCGCTCTGGTCGTTCGATGCTGATCCCAAGCTCTTCCGCGGTTCGGAACACGTCCTCGTCGAGCTCTCGCATCTCGATCTCTTCACCGGTGATCGACAGCACCTCGACGTTGAGGCACAGCGACTGCATCTCCTTGATGAGCACCTTGAAGCTCTCGGGGATGCCGGGTTGGGGGATGTTCTCGCCCTTGACGATGGCCTCGTAGACCTTGACCCGGCCGAGGACGTCGTCGGACTTGATGGTGAGGAGCTCCTGCAACGCGTAGGCGGCGCCGTACGCCTCGAGGGCCCAGACTTCCATCTCGCCGAACCGCTGACCACCGAACTGGGCCTTCCCGCCGAGGGGCTGCTGGGTGATCATCGAGTACGGCCCCGTCGACCGGGCGTGGATCTTGTCGTCGACGAGGTGGAGGAGCTTCAGCATGTAGACGTAGCCGACCGACACGGCATTGTCGTAGGGCTCGCCGGTACGACCGTTGTAGAGCACGGCCTTGCCGTCGTCACCCATGAGTCGCGGCTTGCCGGCGTCGCCGTCGGCAGTATTCAGCTGGCCGAAGATCGTCTTGATCGTCGGGTTGTCTCGCGCCGCGTCGGACTCGTCCCATCGGGCGCCGTCGAAGACCGGTGAGGAGATCCAGGCCGAGGGCTCGGTGATGGGCCTCGTCTTGGCCTCGGTGCCCGTGATCGGCTTCTCGCCGACGCTCGTCTTGCCGTCGTTCCAGCCCCAACGAGCCGCCCAGCCGAGATGGGACTCGAGCACCTGGCCGACGTTCATTCGGCTCGGCACGCCGAGGGGGTTGAGGATGATGTCGACGGGTGTGCCGTCGGCCATGAAGGGCATGTCTTCGGGCGGCAGGATCTTCGAGATGACGCCCTTGTTGCCGTGGCGGCCGGCGAGCTTGTCACCCTCGGAGATCTTGCGCTTCTGGGCGATGTAGACGCGCACGAGCTGGTTGACCCCGGGCGGGAGCTCGTGGGCGTCGTCGCGGCTGAAGACCTTGACGTCGATGACGGTGCCGGTCTCGCCGTGCGGCACCTTGAGGCTGGTGTCGCGGACTTCACGCGCCTTCTCACCGAAGATCGCACGCAGCAGACGCTCCTCCGGTGTCAGCTCGGTCTCGCCCTTGGGGGTGACCTTGCCGACGAGCACATCGCCCGGGCCGACTTCCGCGCCGATCCGGATGATGCCGCGCTCGTCGAGGTCGCGGAGGATCTCCTCGGACAGGTTCGGAATGTCGCGGGTGATCTCCTCCGCGCCGAGCTTGGTGTCGCGTGCATCGACCTCGTGCTGGGCGATGTGGATCGACGTGAGTACGTCGTCCTTCACCAGTCGCTCCGAGATGATGATGGCGTCCTCGAAGTTGTAGCCCTCCCAAGGCATGAACGCCACGAGCAGGTTCTTGCCCAGGGCGAGCTCGCCCTGATGGGTGGCCGGCCCGTCCGCGAGGATGTCGTAGACCTCGACCTTGTCGCCTTCGCCTACGCGGACCTTCTGGTTGATGCAGGTGTCCTGGTTGGAACGCCCGAACTTGGAGAGGCGGTAGATCTTGCGGCCGAGGGCATGGCCGAGCGTGTCGGTCTGACCACTCGCGTATTCAACGGTGATGAAGTCGCCCGCGACCTCGGTGACCGTGCCCTTCCCCTCGGCCAGCAGTACGTCGCCCGCGTCGCGTGCGGCGCGGCCTTCGACACCGGTGCCGATGAACGGGGCCTCAGGCGCGACCAGGGGCACGGCTTGCTTCTGCATGTTGGCGCCCATGAGGGCCCGGTTGGCGTCGTCGTGCTCGACGAAGGGGATCAGCGAGGTGGACACCGAGACGATCTGCTTCGGTGACACGTCCATGAGGTCGACCTCACCGGCGGGGATGAAGTCGAGCTCGCTCGTCGACCCGTAGGTCGTCTGGGTTCCGGCCACGCGCACCGCCGCGCCCTGGGGGCCGCGCCGGACGAGCACCTTCTCGTCGATGAAGTTGCCCTTGTCGTCGAGCTTGGCGTTGGCCTGGGCGATGATGTGCTCTTCTTCCTCGTCAGCGGCGAGGTAGACGATCTCGTCGGTGACGCGGCGGTTCTTCACCGTGCGGTACGGCGTCTCGATGAAGCCGTGGTCGTTGACTCGCGCGTAAGAGGACAACGCGCCGATCAGGCCGATGTTGGGGCCCTCCGGCGTCTCGATCGGACACATCCTCCCGTAGTGGCTCGGGTGGACGTCGCGAACCTCGAACCCGGCGCGCTCCCGCGAGAGGCCGCCCGGCCCGAGGGCGGAGAGCCGTCGCTTGTGCGACAGCCCCGAGAGCGGGTTGTGCTGATCCATGAACTGGGAGAGCTGGCTGGTGCCGAAGAACTCTTTGATGGCCGCGACGACGGGCCGGATGTTGATGAGGGTCTGGGGCGTTATCGCTTCGACGTCCTGGGTCGTCATGCGCTCGCGCACCACCCGCTCCATCCGGGACAGGCCGATGCGAACCTGGTTCTGGATCAGCTCACCGACGCTGCGGATCCGCCGGTTGGCGAAGTGGTCCTGGTCGTCGAGGCGGTACCCGACCTCGGCGTTCGCGAGGTGCAGGAGATAGGTGCAGGTGGCCAGCATCTCGGCGGGCGCCAGAACACCCTGATGCTCGTCGGGACGCTCAAGGTCGACACCGAGGATCGCCTCGATCTTGTCGATCTCCGGGCCGAGCTTGCGGTTGAGCTTGTAGCGACCGACGCGAGTGAGGTCGTAGCGCTTCGGGTTGAAGAAGGCGTTCTCGAAATAGGCACGGGCTGACTCGGGGCTGGGCGGCTCGCCCGGCCGGGCACGCTTGTAGATCTCGACGAGGGCTTCCTCGCGGGTTGGCGCCAGGTCGCGCTCCTTCTCCCACTGCCCCTCGAGGAAATCGAAGTGACGGACGAAGCCGTCGATGAAGCCGGGATGGGACTCCTCGTCGTATCCGAGCGCCCGCAACATGACGAACAGCGAAAGGCGGCGCTTGCGGGCAACCCGCGCGCCGGCAGTGACGTCCTTGCCTGGCCTGGCCTCGACGTCGAACTCGACCCACTCACCGCGGTAGGGGTGGATCGTGGCGGTGGCATAGGTCTTGGCTTCCTTGCCTGGCTGGAAGATGACCCCGGGCGACCGCACGAGCTGGGAGACCACGACCCGCTCGGTGCCGTTGATGATGAAGGTGCCCTTGTCGGTCATCATCGGGAAGTCCCCCATGAAGACCGTCTGCTCCTTGATCTCGCCGGTG
>CAZWDB010000238.1:0-3293 GCA_964632885.1 uncultured Acidimicrobiales bacterium
GCGTTTCCGCCCTGAGCGGTGTGATGGGAGCGTGGAGGGCCGAGCAAAATCGCGACAGTTATGCGGTCACAGAGCGTAGGTAGCGCTTCCATCGTCCGCTACGCTTGCTCCATGGCATCCCGTTCCAGGCTGCGGAGTGCCACGCTCCAGGAGGCGCGGCATGCGGCCGCTGATCTGCACTGGCGCGACGCATACCAGGCGCTGAGCGAGATCGACGCGATGTCCGGCCTGGCAGCCGAGGACCTCGAGCTCTTTGCCGCCGCGGCCTTCGTGTGCGGCCACGCCGAGGAGTCCAGGCAGGCGCGGCAACGGGCCTACCAGATCCACGTCAACACGGGTGACCGTCGCCGCGCGGCCCGGTGCGCCACCCTGATGGGCTTCCAGCAGCTCGATGCCGGCGAGATTGCCGAGGCAGCCGGTTGCCTGCCGGCAACAATGAGCGGCTGTGCCGCATGGGCTGGACAGGCATCGGCCCTGCTCGCCGACGAGCCGGAGAGCGCCGAGCATGGGCTCCTGCTGATCCCCCTGGCATACGAGCAGATGGTCATGGAGGGCGACCCGGACGGCGCCTCCCGGACGGCCGCGCGCGCCACCGACCACGGCCGGCGCACCGGCGACGCCGACGTCCTGGCACTGGGCCTGATGCTCGAAGGACGCGCCGCAATCCGATCCGTCCGGATCCCGCAGGGGCTGGCGCTACTGGATGAAGCGGTGGCCGTCGGAACGGCAGGCAGGGTCACGGTCCCCGTGGCCGGGATCGTCCTCACCTCGGCTATCGACGCAAGCGAGGAGGCGGGCCAGATTGGCCACTTCCACGAATGGACGAGAGCCCTCGCGGCCTGGTGTGAACGGCAACAGGGCATGGTCGCCTTCCGAAGCCGATCCCTCGCCCACCTCGCGACGCTGAACCACCTGCGCGGACGATGGGATGAAGCGCTCGATCTGGCCAGGCAGGCAAGCAGGGAGCCGTTCGCCACCGTGGATCCGTCGGCAGCCGCTGCCGCCGCATATCGCGAGGGCGAGATTCTGCGCGTCAGAGGCGCGCTGGCTGAGGCCGAAGCGGCGTACGGCAGGGCCCATCGGTCAGGGATGGACCCGCTGCCGGGACTCGCACTGCTGCGGCTTGCCCAAGGCAAGACCCAGAACGCTCTGAGCTCGATTGGACGAGCTCTGGTTGAATCGAACGACCCGTTCGATCGGGTCCGGCTGCTCCCTGCCCACGTGCAAGTCCTGCTCGCCTCAGGCGATCCGTCCGCGGCCGACGAAGCAGCCGGTGAGCTCGCGCGGATCGCCGCTTCGCACGGCGCGCCGGTACTGCACGCGCGCGCGCAGCAGGCAAGGGGCGCGGTGCTTCGCGCACGCGGTGACGACGCCGCTGCCCTGAACCCGCTGCGTGAGGCCGCTCGGATCTGGCACCGGCTTGAATTGCCGTATGACGAGGCCCGCACCCGGGCGCTGATCGCGCGGAGCTGCGCGATGCTGGGCGACACGACGGCGGCTGGGCTCGAGGTCAATCGGGCGCGCGTGATCTTCAGCCAGCTGGGCGCTGGACGGGACCTCACCGATGCCGAATCGGTTCTTGATCAGGCACGGCCTGCCCCGCCGCGCGGGCTGACGCCGCGTGAGCTGGAGGTGCTGCGGCTCGTGGCGACCGGATTGACGAACCGCGAGATCGCCCATGAGCTGACGGTGAACGTGCGGACGGTGGACACCCACGTCGCCAGCATCCTCGGCAAGCTCGGCGTCCCCAGCCGTGCGGCCGCCACCTCGTTCGCCCACACGCACGGCCTGGTCTGACCTCGCCTGCGTAGAACTGCCGAGGTGGCCTGACGGAGGAATCGGTGGTCTCACCGAAGACAGCGGGCCTCGCCGGGGGTACGGTCATCACTGGACCAATACCCGTGCACCTTTGAACAGGAGGCGGCGATGTTCGACTACAGCCGGGCGCTGACGAGCTTCTCGGTCGATGACGTAGCAAAGGCCCGGAGCTTTTACGCTGAGACGCTGGGCCTTCAGGTTTCCGGGCAGGACGGCGCCCTATTCCTGCACCTGGCCGACGCTAACGATGCGCTCGTCTACGCCAAGCTGGATCACATTCCCGCCTCGTACACGGTCCTCAACTTCGTGGTAGAGGACGTCGACACGGCGGTCGAGCGTCTGGGCTCTCGGGGGGTGCGCTTCCTGCGGTTCGACGAGCACAGGACCGATGAGAAGGGTGTGGTCAGGAGCCCAGATCGGGACATCGCCTGGTTCACCGACCCGGCCGGCAACATCCACTCGGTCGTCCGGATCAAGACACCGCTGCCGGCGGCAGGCGCGTCATGATCTCCGAGCAGAGCCGAAGGCGGGCGGGAGCTGTCGTGCTCTTCGTGGCGCCCGTGGTGTTCGTGTCTGGAATTCTCGCCCACCCCTTCGTGCGGACTTACCTGGATACCCACGTGGTCGCCGACGCGGTCGGGGGCGCACCGACCAGATGGCTGGCCGCGCACCTGACCATGGCGGTTGGCATCGGTCTCGTCCTGGTGGCCGTCTTGGTCATCCGCGGCCAGTTCCGTGACGCCGGCGACGAGCGCTGGAGCGCCTTCGGGACTCCTCTGCTGCTGGTGGGCGGTGCGCTGCTCGCTGCGCTCGTCGGCGCCGAGGTCACCCTCGGAGCCGTCGCCCACACCGGTGGCGACGTCCACGCGGTCCTGGAGACGGGCGTCACGTGGCCGCTCGTTTTGGCCGGCATGCCACTCTTCGCCGTGGGGTGGCTCTGCTTCGCGGTGGCGTTCTACCGCTCTCCCCTGCTATCGCCTCCGCTGAACTGGCTAGCGATCGCCGCGCTGATCGCCATCCCGATCTCGGCGCTCGCGATCCCGCAGACCTCCGGGACGTACGTGTACGGATTCGGCGTCCTTGTCGTGAGCTGGCTCGTCGGATTCCGTCTGCTCAAGGGAGCCAAGTCATCCGTGACCAGCGAACGCGTTCAGGAGTCGGACGTAGCCATCGGTTAACGATGCGGCCGTGGTTTCAGCGCAGCCCTGACCGAGCAGAAGCAGGTACGCCCCGGCCCCGGCGGGGCGATCGCAGCGCGGCTGGACAAGGGGGCGGGGTGCCGGCCCGGCCCGGCGGGCGCGCTCAGTGCAGGGGCGGCAGCGCTGCGCAGCCCCCGCGCGACGCGCGCCAGGGGCCAGCCAGGGCAGCGCAGGAGCTGCACCAGCGGGGCACGGGCGGCTCATCGCAGCTCAGGGAGGAGTCCCTGCTCGCGTACGTACGCCCGCGCGAGCCTGCGTCATCGTCCCAGTCGCGGG
>CAZWDB010000239.1:0-3235 GCA_964632885.1 uncultured Acidimicrobiales bacterium
TTGTCGAGGTCGATGACTCGCGGCTTGTCGCCCTTGGTCCATGGCTTGAAGCCGGACTCGACCAGCTGCTGACGGATCGACACGATGCTCCTGCGAAGTCGACATCCTGCCAGCGAAGGCCGAGGGCCTCGCCGCGACGGCAGCCGGTGAGGGCCAGGTAGAGGAAGAGCGTGCAATAGATGAGTTGAGTGGTAGCATGACGTCATGACGCGTAAGGCGACGACTGTTCGGATCCCGGAAGAGCTGGCCGACACGGCCGAGGTGGTGGCACGCGCTCGGGGTGTGAGCGTGAACACGCTCATCCTGGAAGCGCTGCAGGCCGAGGTTGACCGCGTGAAGGACGACAAGGACTTCATGGCGGTCCTTCGCTCCCACATGGAGCGCGACAAGGAGATCCTCGACCGTCTCGCCGAGTGAGGTACCTGACCCTCGCCGAGGCGCTCGTGATCGGCGAGGGTGTAACCGGCATCGACTCGACCACGTTGGCCAAAGCGTCCCGGCTCGAGCTGCTCGACTCTGCGTTGCACGCCCCTCAGGCCGGCTTCGGAGATGAGGACTTCTATCCGACCCTCGAGCAGAAGGCCGCGGTTCTTGCTGTCCGCATTGCTCGTAACCACCCGTTGCCTGATGGCAACAAGCGATTGGCATGGCAGTCGCTCACGGTGTTCCTAGCACTGAACGATCAGATCCTCGCGGCCGACGTCGACGACGCGGTCGCGTTCATGCTCGGCGTTGCGGCGGGCGACGTCGACGAAGAAGCCGCGGAAGCGTGGATCAGGGCGCGCGTCGCGCACGTCGGCTGACCAGCACTTTCATGCCAGCTCAAACCGTGTCCGCAATGGCGTGATCCTCCCTCCGACACGAACCTGTGGCACATGGGGGCGACTCTCGACGAGTACTCGTCCGTCTCGGTGGTAGGTCAGGCTGATGCCCAGCTCGGCGTAGACCTCGGCCCGGTCGTCGGCGTCGGCGTCGGCAAGGGTCGCGACGATGTCCTGCAAGCTGGTGACGAGTGCCCGGACGTCGTCCTTCGTGAGCTTCGCGTTGGGTGACTTGGTGTTGAGTTGCCGCTCGATCCGGCGCCGCTCCTTCATCGTTTCGGCGATCCACTTGCCCGCTTCGGCAGCGGTGTCGGGTTGGTCCTTGAGGACGGATCGGTGCGCCGCCAGGGTGCGGTCGCATTCAGCGAGCTGCTTGCGGAGCTCGGCCTCGAAGACGGACGCCAGCCAGTCGTCGAGCCCCGGAAGGATCGCCTCTTGTTTCACCTACACAGTCTTTGGGTGATCCTCGCCGGGATACAGGTCCGCGGCTCGACGCATCACCAACCCAGGGACGTAGGCGACCGGCACCTGCCGGCGGGCGGCCACCGCGATCGCGAGTTGGGCGATAGAGCCGGGCTGATCGATGACCAAGCCGGCCACCCCGTGTTCGCCGGCACGAGCCAGCAGGGCTTCGATGTCGGCCTCGTCGTTGCTGATCGACCGGGAGAACAGGGTCTCCCCGTTGTCGTCGAGGACGTCGGCGAAGTGCTCCTCTTTGCCCACGTCCAGCCCTATCCACACCGTCACCTCGTCGGGGCTGGCCACCCTCTCTCCTCTCGCTCGTGCCATTACGGTCGGGAAGGCCGTCCAAGGTGCGCTCGCCGTCATCCACCTTACGAACCAGCGATCGATCGCATGTCCCCATCAGAGGTTCACGCACCGACGAGCGCCGGCGGCAACACCCCCCAGGCCGTCAACGCGACAGGGGGCAGTGAGCCATACCGGCACCGCCGGACTTCCCAAGCCCTCAGCATGGTGGCTCCGGGCTCAAGAAGAAGGTAAGGGGGGGGGGGGGGGGTGCCTTCGTCGGTGAGCCGTGTCGCGATCGTGCCGAGGCCAGTGCCGCCTACGAACATCTCGAAGATGCGTGCGAGGTCGACTCTGAACTGTCCCCAGTCGCGACGCCTTGTCCGAACGCGACGTCGGATTCCTCGAATCGGCCGAGCGCGTTGAGACAGCGCGCTCCGACGCACCTTTCGGCGATCGTAAGCTCGATGCGCCCCGCGTCCCCGTGGTGCTCTGCCATCGGCCCCACCAGTTCGAGGGCGCGGACGTATTCGCCGGCCCACATGGCAAGTGCCAGCGGCTCATCCGGCATCGTGGTGAGTACGTCTTCCCGTGAGTCGAAGGAAACAGAACCAGGCTCAGCCCCAGAGGTCGGTCCGGCGCGGGAAGGTTCCGCAGCACCGTCGCCACTCGGAGCTGGTCTTGAGTGCCGAGCATCATGCCTGGCCAGGACGGGTCGCTGATGCCGGCGGTCACGATGTGGGCGAGCTTGAGCCACACCCACGTCGGAGCCCTCGTCGTCGAGGTAGGAGATCCCGGCAGCGGCCAGCGCCGGGCCTGCATCCCGGGCGCCGGCTTGGATTGCGTGCGTGGCCGCGTCGGCGAGGATCTCGGCGACGGCCGGGGGTCCTTCCGCGTCGGTCCGCAGTCTAAAACAGATCCGTTTTGACGAAACACCGACTCGCGCTAAAGGCAATACAACACGCGTTTAGAGCGGGTCGGATGTCGACGATCGCTACCGAACGTTCCACCGCGTCGCGCTCTGTGGCCCGGCCGCTCGACAAGTTCCTCGACTTGCTCGTCGACTGCCCATCTATCTGGCACCGGAGATCAACGACCTTGTCTCCGGCAACCCCCACCAGGCGATGCTCGCGGTCGGGGTCATCGCGATCGTCGGCGGCCTCGTCGTCCCCCTCCGGCCCAAGTTCGGCGGCCACCTCGTCGCCGCCTGGCTGGCCGGGATCATCGTTAACCTGTTGCTGCATGCCGACTTCTACGACATCGCCCTGCGCGACTTCGGCCTCCTGCTGGCCGCGCTGACCCTGGCCCGGCTGGCAACCGCCTTCGACCGCCATCCCGACCGGGTCTGAGACAGCCCGGCCATGGTCACCGCCTCGGTGTTGTCCGGTGGCGGGAGCCTCCGAGCGGTCAGGTAGGAATGCTCCAGGCTCTCGCCGCCAGCGGAGTCCACCCGACCTCCCGATCGGCACCTCGGGCGGCGCGCTCAACGCCTGAGGTTTCTGCGGATGCGGTGGTTGCCTGCATCCCGGCGAGCGCTGTTTTGCGTCGCCGGAGCCTGGTTAGGTGAGTGCTGTGTACGTGGGTCGAACCGTCCATGTCGTCCTCGGTTGCATGATCGTCGCCGCCGCACAGCTTGGGCTCGCGCAGCCGGCAGACGCGACAGGGGA
>CAZWDB010000240.1:0-3210 GCA_964632885.1 uncultured Acidimicrobiales bacterium
ATGTGCTCCTGACCGAGGATGTCCCCGAAGCGCTGGGGTCGGTAGCGGCGGTACAGGGATTGGTACGGCGCGTCGGCCACGTCGCCGAGACTACCGGTCGCCTGCGACCGCCCCCGCTCGAACTTGAGGCAATAACGAACGGATTCCGTTCGTTATTGCCTCAAGTTCGGCGTCCCCCGCCGCTGGGAGCGACGGCCAGGCGATCTGCGGCACACGGCCCGGTCCGCTGAGAGCTGCTGCCTTCCGGCCCTGACTCGGTTCACGGAGCGCCGTTGCGCAGGACCCGACCGCCGCACCGAACGGCGGGGGACGAAGGGCAGGATACCCTCTAGCGCGTCGATCTCGGAGGGGTGCGAGAGCGGCCGAATCGGCACGATTGGAAATCGTGTGTGGGGCAACCCACCGTGGGTTCAAATCCCACCCTCTCCGCCACCGAACTTGAGGCAATAACGATCGGAATTCGATCGTTATTGCCTCAAGTTCGGAGCAGTGGCGGTTGCAGTTCAGTCGTCGTCGCGGCAGCTGACGATGAGGGTTAGCGACGAACAGGTGTCGCCATCGTCGCCGGAGTCGTCGTCGCCGGAGTCGCCGGAGTCGCCTGAGCCTGAATCCGAGTCGGTATCCGAGCTGCCGTCGTCAGGCGGCGGAGGCTCGTCGTCGGAGCCCGTAGGTGGTGGTGATGACGACCGCTCCGCATTGGGCGGCTGGAGGTCGAGGTCGCCGTCATGCCAGTCGTACTGGACCGGGAGACGGTTGGGGTAGTCCCGCTCGAGCTCCCGGTGGGCGAAGCCGAAAGCGGCTTCTACGCTGCCATCGGCCCGACGCTCGATCATCGCCCGCCGCACCATGTACTCGACCATGTAGGAACGACCGAAGTCGGCGTTCTCATAGGCGAGGGAGTGGGCCGGCGCGGCGCCGGTGAGGATTCGGCCGGGCGCGCGGACTTCGGTGAACCCGCCCGCGTAGCAGGCCGCGATGCCGATCCAGGATCGGCGCGCCTGGAGCCTCGTCAACTCGTTCGCCAACTCACCGTCGGTCATCAAGGCCCCATCGGAGGCGACGATCGCCTCCACTCCGCTCCCGAGCTTGCGCACGTGGCCGGCGTAGAACACCACCGCGACTGCATCCGGACCGGCGTGAGCCGTGAGCCAGTCGAGTCCGGCGACGATCGTGGCGCGGTTCGCCTCTCGATCGCGAAGCACGACACGGTTCTCCCCGGGCACGCCGAGGGACGCCAGCGCGGTGTTGACGTCCTCCGCGTCGGCCACCGCAGACCGGAGGTCGTGGCGGCTGCCTGGGTAGTCGTTGATGCCGATCACGAGCGCCCAGGTACCCCCCGACGGGGTGACCCCTGCCCACCGATCAGACCGCAGCGTCCGCGGGGGCGGTGCGGGCGGCTCGGGCGCGGCCTCGAACGACTCGGGCGGCGGCGCGATGACCGCGTCTCCCGACGGCGCCGCCAGCGCAGTCGCGTCGCCGGCCGTGGCGGACACCTCGGCGGGCGGACGGCGCAACCGGCTGATCCGGTCGATCGCAGGGTCGTCGGAGCCGGGAAGTCCGTCACGCAAGTGCACGACGCCCCCGACCTCGGTGCGCCGCGGCGAAGGATCGGAGGAGGAGGTGGTAACTACGCCGCCGGTGACGAGGGCAAGCGCGACCGCGGCCGCGAGCGCCGCCGCCCGGTGCCCCAGACCCCGACCCATCTACTCTCCCTCTACCTGAGTTCCCTCTACCTGGATGTTCGTGAGCGGCCCGGCCGGCCCCAGCTCCGTCCGGACGTGCTCACTTCGCTCATCAGTACAGTTCGCCGCTCGCGGGCCGACTTCCTGCCTGCCCCACCAGGTCCCCGCTACCGTGCGTGGCCGTGCTCACCGACGTCGAGCTGATGCGCATCGCCCTGGACGAGGCCGCCTTGGCACCTGGCCACGACGACGTCCCGGTCGGCGCGGTCGCGGCGCTGGGCGATCGAATCCTGGCCCGGGGCCACAACGAACGGGAGCGGCGCGCTGACCCGACCGCCCACGCCGAGATGCTGGTGCTAACCGAGGCCGCCGCCCAGCTCGCTACGTGGCGCCTCGAGGGCGTCACCCTCGTCGTCACGCTCGAGCCGTGCCCGATGTGTGCGGGGGCCCTCGTCAACGGACGGGTCGGGCGGCTCGTCTTCGGCGCCGCCGACCCGAAGGCGGGGGCGTGCGGCTCCCTCTATGACCTCTGCGCCGACCCGCGCCTCAACCACCAGGTAGCGGTGACCGCAGGCGTGCTGGCGGAAGACTCGGCCGGGCTCCTGAGGGGCTTCTTTGCCGCGCGGCGCAAGGGAGGCGCCCGGTAGGCTTGGCGGCGGAGGGATGCGAGAGCGGCCGAATCGGACGGTCTCGAAAACCGTTGTGTCTCCGGGCACCGTGGGTTCAAATCCCACTCCCTCCGCCCCAGCCCAACTTGAGGCAATAACGATCGAATTCGCGTCGTTATTGCCTCAAGTTCGGGCTCTGAGGAGGGCGATGTCGTCCTTGATGCCGTCGGCGGGGGTCTCGCAGACGACCGGCGCGTCCGCGGCGCGGCAGACGTCGACCAGCACATCGACCGGAATCGAGCCCCGCCCCAGGTTCTGGTGCCGGTCGGCCCCCGAGCCGGCCGGATCCCGCGAGTCGTTGCAGTGGACCAGGTCGATCCGGCCGGTGATCCCCCGGATGCGCTCGACGGCGGTACCGAGGTCCTCGCCCGCAGCGTGGGCGTGGCACGTGTCGAGACAGAAGCCGATGCCGAAGTCGCCGATGACATCCCAGAGCTCGGCGATGGTGTCGAAGTGGCGCGCCATGGCGTGGTCGCCGCCCGCGGTGTTCTCCAGGTAGACGGGCACATCGGTGGCGAGCTGCTCGAGCGCCTTCCGCCACCGGACATAGCCCTCACCGGGCGGATCACCCGCGGTGACGTGGCCGCCGTGGACGATCACACCGCGGGCACCGATCGCCGCCGCACCGTCGCAATGCTGCTGGAGGATCTTTCGGCTAGGGATGCGGATCTTGTTGTTGGGCGACGCCACATTCACCAGATACGGCGCGTGCACGTAGATCGGGAGCCCGGATGCCACCAGGTCGGCGGCGTCGGCCCGCGGCGCGGGCTTCTTCCAGCTCTGCGGGTCGCCCAGGAAGATCTGGACGAGGTCGGCCCCGGTCTGAGCGGCCACCGTCAGTGGATCGTCGGTCTTGACGT
>CAZWDB010000241.1:0-3208 GCA_964632885.1 uncultured Acidimicrobiales bacterium
GCGCCCGTGAGCACGAGGATGCCGAGGCCGAACACGGCGGTGAACGGCTTTCCCTCGTTGAGAACGTTCCAGGCCCGCGCCGCAACCTCTTCGAGGGGCCCGGCCGGGCGAGCAGTGCCAGATGTGGACCGGTGAAGCAGACTCACCGGCGGAGACGCGTACGCGTCCTACGGCGACACTTCACCATCGACGACCAGCTGGGCGATCGCCTTTAGCGTCATTCGGCGTCGCATGGCGGTCTCGCGGATGAAGGTGAAGGCGTCGTTCTCGCTCATGCCGTGCTGGTCCATGAGAATCCCCTTGGCGCGGTCGACAACCTTCCGCGTCTCGAGCTGTTCCTCGAGGCTGTTCACCTCGTTCTTGAGCGCTTTCATCTCCCTGAAGCGGCCCAGCGCCACCTCGATGGCCGGAATCAGCTCATTCCGCTGAAAGGGCTTGAGGAGGTACGAAATGGCGCCGGCGTCGCGAGCCTCCTCGATGAGATTGCGCTGGCTGAAAGCGGTGAGGATCACGACCGCCGCCCGCTGCTCACCCGTGATCTCGCGGGCGGCCGAGAGGCCGTCCATGCCCGGCATCTTGATGTCGAGGATGGCGACGTCAGGATCGTGCTCTCGCACTAGGGAGACGGCCTCGTCGCCCCTGCCGGTTTCACCGACGACCTCGTAGCCCTCTTCTTCGAGGATCTCCTTGAGGTCGAGGCGCACAATGGCCTCGTCCTCGGCGATCACGACGCGTACCGCCACCCGGCGCGCTCCCTTCTGGACTTTGTGGACTGCGCGAGCTAGCTGGTTTAGCAAGTGCGGGGCCCTCGGATCGAACCCGTCCGGGTCGAGTGTAGGTGCTGAGGGGGTTCCTACACTCTCGCTCGTGGCTTCCTTCGGTCCCCTCGTCGACGCGGCATGGCTAGCTGACGTGCTCGCATCCGGGTCTGAGGATGTGACCGTCGTGGACGTGAGGTGGTACCTCGACGGCCGTTCTGGGCGCGACGCGTACCGCCGGGGCCACATCCCCGGCGCCGTCTTCGTCGACCTCGACACCGCGCTCGCGGGCGTCCCGGGCCAACGAGGACGCCATCCCCTGCCGGAACCCGACGGGTTCGCGGCCGCTATGGGTGAAGCCGGGATCGGTGACGACACCCGCGTCGTCGCCTACGACGACGCCGGCGGCGCCGTCGCGGCGCGGCTGTGGTGGATGTTGCGCGTGACCGGACACGACGCCGCGGTGCTCGACGGGGGCATCGCTGCTTGGGAAGGCTCCTTGGTGACCGGCGAAGAACCCATCGAACCCGCGTCGTTCACTCCCCGTCCGTGGCCGCGCGACGCGATCGTCGACGCGGCCGACATCGCGAGCCACCCCCGCCAGTTCGTATTGCTCGACGCTCGGGCGCCCGAGCGCTACCGAGGCGACACCGAACCGATCGATCCCCGACCCGGCCACATCCCGGGCGCGCACAACGCGCCCTTTTCCGCCAACCTCGATCGCGAGTCGGGGACGTTCCTGTCGCCCGACCGGCTGCGGGCACGCTACGAGGCGCTCGGTGCAGGTGACGCGGGTGACGCGGGCGACGACCGCTGGACTGTCGCCTACTGCGGCTCCGGCGTGACGGCATGCCATGACCTTCTCGCCCTCGAGCTCGCGGGCTACCGAGGACGTCTGTACCCCGGGTCGTGGTCAGAGTGGTCGGCTGACCCCGACCGGCCGGCTGAGCTCGGCGATCCCTACGGTCGCGACTGACAGCGGAGACGCCGCGTGCCCCGAGTCTTCGTCCTCGCGTTCGTCTGGGGATGGTCCTTCCTCTTCAGCAAGGTGGCCGTGGCGGGCATGACGCCACCGACGGTTGCCTTCGCGCGGGTGTCACTCGGAATGGTCGTCATGCTGGGCGCGCTGCGGCTCCGGCGAGTGCGGCTGCGCCGCTGCTCGGCCGGCTGTCGCGCTGATACCTTGCGCCCATGCTCATCGAGGGCATGCCGCTGTGGGTTGCCGGCACCAACGCGTGGATCGTCGCTCCGTCGGGACCGGGCGGAGAGTGCGTGCTTATCGACGCGCCGCCCGACCCGACTGCCATCCTCGAACGCCTGGCCCACCACAAACTGCGGCTCGTCGCGTTGCTGACGACGCACGGCCACATCGATCACGTGGGCGGCATCGGTTCGGTGGTGCGCGGCCACGACCACGACGTTCCGGTGCGCATCCACCCGTTCGACAACCACATGCTCCTCGATCCGGTGGGCACGAGCGGGGGCATGGGGCGCATGCTCGAACAGATGGGCATCGACAGCCGTCCGCCGGAGCTCGTCTACGACCTCGACGACGGCGAACGGGTCTCGGGCGCGGCCATGACCTTCACCGCGATCCACACTCCCGGGCACACCCAGGGTTCGGTGTGCTTCCGGCTCGACATCGAAGGCGAGCCGCCCATCCTCTTCAGCGGCGATCACCTTATGAAAGGAACGATCGGCCGCACCGACCTACCCGGCGGGTCCTACGACCAGCTGATGGAGTCGATGGCGTCGAAGATCCTCCCTCTCGACGACCAGATTCGCGTCCTGCCCGGCCACGGAGACGCCACGACCATCGGGTGGGAGCGTCGCAGCAACCCGTTCATCCTCGAACTCCTCACGGAACACCCGAACTTGAGGCAATAACGATCGGAATTCGATCGTTATTGCCTCAAGTTCAGCTGGGCGGCCATGAAGGAGAGGGTGTCGACCGACAGATCGATGGTGCGGGAGACAGAGCGTTGCCCATGGCCCACCTTCGACTCGCGACGGATCAGGACCGGTCGGTCGTCCGGGTCACAGGTCGAGGCGTGTTGGAGGGCCGCGCACAGCTTGCGCGCGTGCAACGGGTCAACGCGGCTGTCGCTCTCGAACACGGTGAACAACACCGCGGGATAGGCCGTCGCGTCCACCACTCGGTGGTAAGGCGAATAGCCCAGGAGCCATCCGAGCTCCTCGGGGTCGGCCGCCGTTCCGTACTCGTCGTTCCATGTGACACCGAGGCCGAACTCCTCGTACCGCACCATGTCGAGGAGCGGCGCGCTGCACAGGACGGCCCGGAACAGATCCGGTCGTTGGGTGAGGGCCGCGCCGACGAGCAGTCCCCCGTTGCTTCCGCCCGAGATGCCCAGACGCGCCGTGGAGGTCCATCCTTGGTCGATCAGCCACTCGGCGGCGGCGATGAAGTCGTCGAAGACGTTCTGCTTCTC
>CAZWDB010000242.1:0-3154 GCA_964632885.1 uncultured Acidimicrobiales bacterium
GCCAGCAGAACACCTTCACGGGTCGGCTGACCGAGGAGATGCTCGACAGCGTGTTCCTCCGCGCAACCCAGATTCTTGCGAGTCCCGAGCAATAGCGGCCGTTCTTCGACAGTTCGAGAGTGCACCGGCAGTCCACGGACGTCCACGCTCGACCGCCGGCGACCACCGTCTCGGCTACGAAACTTGACTGAGTACTTGGCTGACTGGATCCCTAGACCCAAGACCGCCCGTCAGACACCCTACGGCAGCCCCGTAGCCGCGGCGGTTGAGCGTCAGGGATGCCGACTCAAGGGCCAGGATCCTGAACTGGCGCCAGTGCTCGTCGCCGATATTCACGCGGGCGGTCTGCTGCGCGAACCCGACCGTCATCGCGGAGCCTCCGCGCCGGACCCAGCGTTGACGTGTCAACGCGCCAACGGACAGCCGGTCACCGAGGAGCTGTCATGACGCGCTCACGCGAACAACAGTCCGCTCGGATCAACGTCGACCACGGAGCGTGGTGAGCCTTCCGGATCGGCTGGATCAACCGATTTCGTCCAGGACCGACTCGACCGTCGGACCAAGGTCCTGTGGAGCCAGCGGTCGGGCTGGGTCGTTGACGAGGACCGTGACGAAGATGCCGTTCTGCCGCGCACGCAGGTAGAACTTCTCCTGCGAGCTTTCGCCCTGAGGTGGGCACGACGCGCCCAGAGCCTCTTCTCCCACGCCGTCGACCGTGGTCATCGAGCACTCGGTGAAGCCGATGTCCATCGCCCCCAAGCGATTGACCGAGACCTCGAGGTAGGCGCCGACTCCGGCCACTGCGGCACCCCAGAAACAGGACGCTGCGTTGATGTCGCTCAGGTCCTGGTTCGCGAAGGCGACGGACTCACCGGTGAGCTGCTGGACCGTTGCCTCGTCGACCAGAGAGCAGGCATCGATCGCAGAGAGGTCGAGCTCGTCTCCACCGCCGTTCTCGGTGCCGCCACCGGTCTGGCCGTTCCCGGTGCCTCCAGTGGTCTGGCCGCCTTCGGTGCCGCCGTCGACAGACGCTCCCTGCACGTCGCCGTTGCCGCCAGCGAAGGAAGCTGTGACGGCGGCGGTGATGACGACCCCCGCGGCGAGGGCTCCGACCAGAACCAGTTTGCTATTCATTCTTATCCCGATGTTCATGGACGGCTCCGAGGCGGCCGTCATCGCCGATCACGCACGTTCAACTTTCGCCGACCTGTGGTCGCTGGATTTGGCCACCCGTCCTCGTTGGCCGGTTCTATCCGCCGGTAGGTTCGTATGGGACGGCACCCACACGGACTTCACACGCGACGGGTCCGAGCGCTCCCTTGCGGACGATGTCGCGCTGCCAGAACGACGGTCGTTCGCCGACCATCCTGGCCCAGAGGGCGTACTCCTTCCCCTGGGCGAAGTTGATGTAGCCACCCGGGAGGGTGAAGTACGACCCGAAGCTCCGCTGGTCGTTGGGGAAGGCGCCGCTTCGCGTGTAACCGGTCTTGGCGTATGTCGGCAAGTAGCCCGGGTCGTAGGGTCCCCGCAACTCCCAGCGCGTGCGGAAGCGTGTGACGCCGGACTTGCCGTATTCACGCACGTAGACCTGCCCCGTGGCAGTGCAGCCGTTCCCGCGGTGCATCGAGTCCGCGCTCTGGGTGATCGACCAGGCCATCTTGGTGGCCGCGAAGCTCGGAGCGGCCGACGCCACCAGGGCCACCGCGACGAGTAACGCGGCAAGGCCTTTCATGAGGGGCTCCATCGGGACACGGCACCGGACGCGAGCCCGATGGCGCCGTCACGCAGCAGCGCTCGGTCGATCCCGTTGCGTGCCGAGAGCTCCAGGACGAGCTCGGCACCGTCGAGCGTCACAACGAGCACCGAGCTGACCTCGACCGGGTAGCCCGTCACCCACCGCCCCGGCAGGGACCCGACTTCGACATCCTCGGCCTGCAGGTCGTCGGGCAGCCACGAGCCATCGGACATGTCGATGACGGCCACCGCCAGCCGCACCTCGTCGCTGGTGTCCATGTAGCCGCAGGCCTCCCCACCCTCGAGTTCGACCTGGGTGACCTCGTCCACGGGCACGCCGCGCCAGCCCGCCCACTCCGCGGGCGTCACGAGCTCACAGGGGTCGAACTCCTCGAGGGCGGTGTCGTCGGCCTCCGCGCCCTCCGCGCCGGTGACCGCGACCTCGTCGAGGATCTCGGCGTCGGCCGTGTCAGGCTCCGCGTCCGGCGGTACCACCTCGGGCTCGCCCGCCGCCTCCACCTCGTCCTCGAACGGCCACTCGCTCATCGGGCCCGCGGTGGGATCGGCCGCAGGTGACCCGCCAGCCGTCGGGCCGGTGGGCAGCGCCGATCCCGGCTCAGCCCCACCACACCCGGCCGCCAGGACGATCAGGACGACCACTGCGCCCAACCGCACCCGTCCGGCCGTTCGCGAGCGACGTGCGGGCCCCGCGTAAGAAGATTGCAACGACCACTCCACGACGTGCGGAAACATTGCAGAACTCTATCTCGCATTTAAAATGTTGTCAATCGAAAATCCGCGCTTAGGCTTCTATGATCCACATCATGCGCTCCAACGGAGCCCAGATGGAGGAGGGTCAGATGGAACGGAGCTGGGCGTTCCTCAGCACCCATGGTCTGGTGCTGCTTGCGATCGCGTCAGACCCACACGCCACCCAGAGACAGATCGCGAACGTGGTGGGCGTGACCGAGAAGACCGTCCAGAAGATCATCGGAGATCTGGTCGCTGACGGATACCTACAGCGGTTCCGTGAGGGGCGCCGCAACCGCTACGAGATCGATAGCACCTCGCCGCTGCGCCACAGACTCGTGAGCCGAGAGGCACAGATCGGGACGCTCGTCGAACTCTTGGGGCAAGCGGGCGCGGGAGCCGATGTCACCACGAGGTCGTAGGCGGCACCCCCGTGACCAGCCCGGTTCCCTCGAGCCGCGGCACCGTGAACCCGAAACGCCAGCCTCGGCCGCGCATGAGTGCGCGAGGCGGTCGCGACCCACGACACGTCCGACATGTTGGGGGCACCCGACGACGCTGAGGACGCGACCGTGGCTGTCAACGTGGCTGTCACGCCGCCCAGCACCAGGCGGATCTGACGCCGATGAGGCCGCTCGCGATGAGGTCGAGGACAACGATGCGGTCAGCC
>CAZWDB010000243.1:0-1266 GCA_964632885.1 uncultured Acidimicrobiales bacterium
ACGAAGATGGCAACCGTGCCCACGGTGAAGGCGGCGATGAACCCGATACCTGTGAAGGCCACCGCGGTGAAGTAGATCCAGACGGCACGCGGGAGCGCGGCTCGGCGACTACCAGGCGCTTCCTCGGCCATGGAAGCGAGTGTAGTGCAGAGGACGTCGGCGCCCGCGAACGTTGAAGAGAGCAGATAACTCGACGCGCTACGCTACCCCGCCCACGCTCGGTGCCACAGCGCATCGGCCGGGATAGTCCCAACACAGCGGCTCTATCCACTGAGCTACGGGCGCGTCGGGCCTAAGTCTAGACATCCACTCGATGGTGTACTTGGCAGGAGTCTCCGGGTCGCCCGCGCAAGACGTGGATGACGGGCCTGCGGCGACTCTCTCTGGCGTCAGCGTGTTCGACTATCGCGGCCCTGATTGCGGCCGTTCTCTGGCACGCCCGGGCGAAGCCTCAACCCGCAGGCCCCGTAGTCGAAGTGAATGATGAGCCAGTTGCTAGGTGCTGAGCCAAAGGACCGGTCGCCCTCAATTGTGGAGCGACCGCGCACGGCGTCGTAGAGGTCATCAACGGCGAGCCATGCATCTCGATCACGAGCGTCGTAATTCAGCCGGACGTGTTGCCCGTCCAACTCGTCCACCGTCACGCCGACCCGGCGTGCGCTATCGATCTGCGGCTGTATCAGCGATACCGCTGGAGGACGATCCGGCACGCGGGCCAGGGCGGCGCGATCACTTCGATGACGCAGTCGATGCAGCGTCATTTCGACTCCTTGCGTGTTGACGCCGAGATCAGCGCACAGCTCTGGGCTGTGACGCATTGGGCGACGTCGAGTGGGCACTCGCCAACTCAGCCCCTCATGTGGGCGGCCCGACCCCGATGTCCGGGTGTTGACTAATCGCAACAATAGCGGCCCTGTCTAGCGCGTGCTCGGTCCGGACTCGTCCCCTGCTTGCCATCTCGGCCTCTTGCAACTGCGATCGCGGCTGGGCCCGTGTGAACCTTCGACCGAGCAAGGTCGTCAGCCTCGACGGAAGGGCCGTGGAGTAGCCTCAGAGATTCTGTCCGCTCGGGAGTGCATGCCGGTGACTGGAGAAACGATCGTTTGGCGACGAGAAGACCTAACCGCCGGTCTGGGCACCGTCCGCCTTGAACGGGCTCCGGACGGCTGGGTCGCGCATGGCGCGGAGGTGGCGGTGGATGGGGACCGCCGATGGGCGGTCGCGTTCCAAGTTGAGGCCGACGAGTTCTGGCACACACGATCCGCC
>CAZWDB010000243.1:1366-3145 GCA_964632885.1 uncultured Acidimicrobiales bacterium
AGCTCGAGCTTGAGCGCGCCGAGCAGGCATACGAGCACGTCGGCGAGCGCACGCCTGGCGAAGACGGTTGGGATTACATCTTGCCCGACGGCACTCGCTGCGCGCTCATCGTCGACTCCGATGGCATCGTGACTCGGTACGAGGGGTTCGCGACCCGGCTTAGCGGTTGACCTTTCAGTTCCACCATGGCCGATGGGAGCGTCGAACCGAACGCGGTGGGGAGCCGCGACGCCTTGCGACTCCTTCGGACTCAGCGATTTCGCCGGTTTCTCGATCAGCTGACCTTCGTCCGCGTCGACACTGGGAGCCTGAGCCAGGAGTCGCTCCCGCCACCAAGATTGCCAGCGCTCCCGTAGAGTCAATCACTCATCGGCTGTGCTTCTCATCGCCCCGCAGGTACACGCCGGCGATCCGACCGCTCGGGTCGTACTCAGCACTCAGCCTGCCGCTCTTCACGCGGCGGCGCACCGTCCGCGCCGAGACACCGAGTCGTTTCGCGGCGTTGGAGACAGAGACTGGCTGCTTCCTGGCGAGCCTCACGCGGAGAATTGCCTCGTGGCGATCGCGCTCATGGCCGTCCGAGATCCAACGCCGGTCCCGGCCGAACACCGCCAACCGGCGCCGCAGCCAATTCACCACTCGGCCCCACCACCGCACGACCGCCTCCTCCCGTCCTGGTTGTCCGCCTCTCTGATGTGCCTGGGAAGCGGCCAGCGCTGAGACTCATATGTCCGCGGCCGGCAGCCATGTTCAGGCGCCGACGCCGAAGACCTCAATGAGCCCCAAGAGGTCGAGGACGAACACGATGAGCCCTAGGGCAATGAGGAGGCTTAGCACGTCGTAGAGGGGACTCGCCGTGCCGTAGTAGCCCGCGCGCGGACCGATGGCAGCCAAGAGCAGCACGACCAGGACGATAACGATGATCCATTCCATGCTGGGCGTCCTCCTTCGCGACCCCCCAACTGATACCGCCGGGCAGCACGGCTCACCATAGCCAAGTCCTCTACGCGTCGGACGCGGAACCGGCACGCGGTCGCACTTGCGTGGGCGACCGCGGCGGTCTTGACACTGTGGATATCTTCGGATTCCGGCTCGTGCCCCGCGTCGGCTGTGACTCGCATCCGTGCCCACGAGGGACCTTCGGATGGAGATCGGAGTGGCACGCGACGTGGGGACCATGGCAGCCATGCCGCGCCTGCTGGCGTGGACGATGTACGTGCTCCACGAGACCCGCCGGTGACGCCGCTCCACACCCTCCGCCTGGTGAGCGCGAACGTCTGGGTCGACGTCCGGCTCCGCGGCTTCGAAAGTCGCTGGATCGCGTCGGCGGATACTCCGGACGGGCCGACGGTCGGTCTGGGCCGCTACCCGATCGAGGCGCTTGCTCACGCCCTCGAGCCCTTTGACGGCATGGTCGACGAGCTGCTCGCCTCGGTGCCCGAGCACCTGTACTGGCGCTAGGCCGCGGACTCAGGCTCCTGTCGTCGGCGACAGCGTGGGCAGCGGTAACGGATCGGATAGTCGTTTCGGACCTGCCAGCCGGCCGACCACACGAGGAGCGGATCGCGTGGCGCGCGGCGTCCACAGACACAGCAGGTGGTGTCCCCGCCACGCCGCTCCGGTATCGCCGCCGTCCAGCTCATCCCCACTCCCCTGAGGCGACGGGGAGCCGCTCGGCCCTGGCACAGGTGCGAACGACTGCCCCCCGCGTTCGGCTTTCCCGTCCTTCGTCGACGGGACAGCGGAACGGCACCGACGGAGGAACTCCCGCGCCCGCTC
>CAZWDB010000244.1:0-2948 GCA_964632885.1 uncultured Acidimicrobiales bacterium
CGATCCTCGCCAGCCAGCTCGACCGTCAGGTCGACAAGGACGAGATCCTCTTCCGGTACCTGTCGACGGTGTTCTTCGGGAACGGCGCGTACGGCGTCGGCGCGGCCTCGGAGACCTACTTCCACAAGCCGGTGAGCGAGATCACCGTTTCGGAAGCCGCGCTGCTTGTCGGTCTCATCCCCGCTCCCAGCCGCTATGAGCCCCGGGGTAACCCCGAGCTGGCCGAGGCGAAGCGGGTGATCGTTCTCGACCGGATGCTGCAAGAGGGGTACCTCACACCGGAGCAGCACGCGGCCGAGCTGGCCGTCCCGGTGTGGCTGTACCCGAGCATGGGAGAGCCGCCCGGCATCTACACCATCGTCTATGACGGGCGCGAGTTCACCGAGACGCAGTACCCGTACTTCGTCGACTACCTGCGCCGCTACCTCGTGCAGAAGTACGGCGACGACCTCGTCTACAAGGGCGGGCTGCGCATCCAGACCACCCTCGACCGCAAGCTGCAGGCGGCCGCCCAGGACTCGATCGCCAACTCTCTGGGCGGGACGGCGCCGCCCATCGATATGGCCCTCGCGGCCGTCGAGCCGCCGACGGGGTACGTGAAAGCGCTGGTGGGCGGCCGCGACTACTACGGCGCGTCCGGCAAGGTGAACCTCGCCCTGGGCCACTGCCCCGCCCACCTCTACCACGACGGCACCGACTGGCAGCCGGTGCCCGAGGAGAAGCTCGCGGTGAGAGCGTCATGCCTGGAGAAACCTGAGGAGACCTACGGCCTCGAGGGCGGCGGCACGGGGCGCCAGCCGGGATCCTCGTGGAAGCCGATCGTGCTCGCCGCCGCGTTCGCGCAGGGCATCAGCCCCAACAAGGTGTATTCCGCGCCGAGCACCTACCACATCCCGGGCTGTACGGGCGATCAGTGCACCATCCGCAACTACGAGGGGTCCTCCGGCGGCTCGGCGACCCTCCGCACCGGAACCGTCAAGTCGTACAACACCGTCTATGCCCAGGTGATCCAGGACGTCGGGATCGCCGAGACGGCCGAGATGGCCAAGAAGCTCGGGATCCGCTCCGCATGGGTCGCGCCGAACTTCCGCCACGGGATCAGCTACGCCCTCGGCGCCCAGGAGGTCGCGCCGCTCGACATGGCCGCGGCCTACGGCGTGTTCGCGGCGCGCGGCATGCGCAACGAACCCACTCCCGTGCTGCTCATCAAGAATCCGAACGACGAGATCATCGAGGACAACCGCGACCGGGAGGAGAAGGCGGCCCGCGCCATCGAAGAGGTCGTCGCCGACAACGTCACCGACGTGCTGCGCGGGGTGATCAGCGGGGGAACCGGCACCCGCGCCAACATCGGCCGGCCCGCCGCCGGTAAGACCGGCACCGCCCAGCAGTGGAGAGACGCCTGGTTCGTCGGCTACACGCCGACGCTGTCAGCCGCGGTCTGGATTGGGAACAAGGAGCGCCCGACACCGCTGTACGGCATCAGGGGCGTTTCTCGCGTCACCGGCGGCTCGATTCCGGCCGCGACGTGGAAGTCGTTCATGACCAGGGCGCTCGAGGACGTCCCAGTGACCGATTTCAACGAGCCCGCGCCCATACGCAAGATCGCCGATGAGCTCGAGCGCGAGGAGCGGCGTCGCTCGATCCGTTCGGGTGTCCGCCGGCGGCCCTCAGATGCCGGTGACGGAGGCCCCTACGTGTATCGCCCGCCCTCGCCTGAGGCGACCGCGCCGACGACGACGACCACCACCACGACCCCTGACGACGACGATGGGGACGGCGGCGGCGATGGAGGTGGCGACGACGGCGGCGGGGATGGCGGCGGTGGCGGTGGCGGCCCGCCCAGCACCCTCTTCCCCCGCCCCTGAAAGCGAACTTGAGGCAATAACGCACGGAATCCGTGCGTTATTGCCTCAAGTTCGGACGGGTCAGCGGCGTTCGCCCGGCTGGCTGAGGTCGCCTTCGGGGCAGTTCAGCACCCGGTCGCAGGCGGTGCGGATCCCGGGAGCGAAGAACACGGTGTCGGTCGCGAAGCCGAGCGGCGCATAGGCGCGTGATGCCACCCCGAGGATCTCGCCCTTCGTGTTCACGAGGGGGCCGCCCTGGAACTGCGGACCGAGGGGCGCGGTGTGCTGGATCCCGGCGCCGGAGACGTCGGCGACGAAGCCCTGCACCGCGGCACCGCCGCTCGCGCCGAGTCCGGATATCACGAAGACCCTCGTGCCGGGCTGGAGCGCCGGCTCCGTCGGCGCCACCTCGAGTTTGGGGATCCCGCCCCGTTCGACGATGAGGAGGGCGAGGTCGCGCTCCTCGTGCCATGTCCAGAGCGTGGCATCGATCTCCTGGTCGCCGTTGCGGACCCGGATGCCGGGGCCGGGTTGTCGCGCCGCGGCGCGCACGACGTGGAATGACGTGAGCATGAGGGCCTGATCGTCGTTGGAGGAGACGACGAAGGCGCTACCCACCGACGGCTGGCCGGCCTCATCGAGCGTCGACACGAACCACACCGAGTCCTTGGTATCCGAGATGAGCTTCGGGATCGTCTCGCCCTCGGCCGCGAGCTGCCGGAGCGGCTCGAGCTCCTGACGGATCTCCGACTTGGCCTCATCGGCTTCGGAACCGATCGTGTCGCGCGCGTTCTGGAACGACTCCTCGTAGGCGGCCAGCAAGTCCTCGTTCTGGCTCAGCCGGTACTCGTAGTAGGCGTACAGGACCGCGCCGCTGAAGGCGGCGCCGACTGCGGCGGCGATGATCATCATCGACATCCCGAGCGCGGTCTTTGGGATGAGGCGCTCTCGCCACTGAGGAGTGGTTGTCGCCGCCGCCTCGGCCTGCTCAGGCCGGGTCTGGGTGGTGGCCATCAGAGCAAACGTAGCCCGGCAGTAGGCTGGGCTGGTGTTCGCGGCGCTCGCTCTGGCCTTTCTGATCGTCCCGTTCGTCGAGCTCTA
>CAZWDB010000245.1:0-2919 GCA_964632885.1 uncultured Acidimicrobiales bacterium
TCCCCCCAGCCGAACTTGAGGCAATAACGATCGGAATTCGTGCGTTATTGCCTCAAGTTCGGGAGTCGGTAGCATCCTGGCCATGTACCCCGGCGCCCACGCAGAGACCATCCCGGACAAGACCGCCTACGTCATGGCGCGGACAGGTCAGGAGGTCACCTACCGCGAGCTGAACGACCGGTCCAACCAGCTCGCCCAACTGCTCCGGCAGCGGGGGTTGCAGCACGGCGACAGCGTCGCCATCTGCATGGAGAACAACGACACCTATTTCATCGCGACGTGGGCGCCACAACGGGCAGGCCTCTACTACACGGCGATGAGCTCCCGCCTCACGGCTGAGGAGGTCGCCTACATCCTCAACGACTGTGGAGCCAAGGCCTTCATCACCTCGGTTGAGAAGCGCGACGTGGCCGTGGCGGTACGCGACGAGGCGCCGAAGGTCGACACCTGGCTCATGATCGGCGGCACCGCGCCTGGTTACGAGTCCTACGAAGAGGTCGTCGGGGCGATGCCCGCCGAACCTGTGGCGGACGAGGCCGAGGGCAACGACATGCTCTACTCGTCCGGCACCACCGGCCGTCCCAAAGGGGTGAAGACGCCGATCTCACTCCAGCCCATGGGCGAGAACGCCGGCCTGGGTGCGGTCGGCAAGATCCTCTACGGCTTCGACGAGAACTCGGTCTATCTGTCTCCGGCGCCTCTCTATCACGCCGCACCTCTCCGGTTCTGCATGGGCATGCTGCGCCTCGGCGGCACCGTCATCGTCATGGAACAGTTCGATCCGGTCGAATTCCTCCAGCTGATCGAGAAGCACAAGGCCACCCACACCCAGGTCGTCCCGACCATGTTCGTCCGGATGCTGAAGCTGCCCGACGATCAGCGCAAGGCGTACGACGTCTCGAGCTTGCAGTGCTGCATCCACGCGGCCGCACCCTGCCCCGTGCCGGTCAAGGAACAGATGATCGAGTGGTGGGGACCCGTCATCTACGAGTACTACGCAGGCACCGAGGGCAACGGCTTCGTCCAGTGCAATTCGGAGGAGTGGCTGGCGCACAAGGGCACTGTGGGCAAGTCACTCATCGGCCAGATCCACATCGTCGACGAGGACGGCGAGGAAGTCCCCACGGGCGAATCGGGCACGATCTACTTCGAGGGTGGCCAGTTCGAGTACCACAACGATCCGGAGAAGACGGCCGCCTCCCGTCACGAAAAGGGTTGGTCGACCCTCGGCGACATCGGCTACCTCGACGAGGACGGTTTTCTGTACCTGACCGACCGCAAGGCCTACATGATCATCTCCGGCGGCGTGAACGTGTATCCCCAGGAAGCCGAGAACGTCCTCACCATGCACCCCAAGGTCATGGATGTGGCCGTCTTCGGCGTGCCGAACGAGGAGATGGGCGAGGAGGTCAAGGCGGTCGTCGAGCCGGCCGAGGGGGTCGAGACCGGACCCGAGCTCGAGCGAGAGCTGATCGCGTACTGCAAGGAGCACCTCGCGTCGTACAAGTGTCCGCGCTCGGTCGACTTCCGTGCCGAACTTCCCCGGCATCCCACCGGCAAGCTCTACAAGCGCCTGCTCAAGGACGAGTACTGGAAGGACCGCACCTCGCGCATCTAGCGCCGCCGCGCGCCGCTAGTTGAGCCGGGCCCGTAGGAGGCGGGCGCGTGACCGGAGACGTTCGGCCGCCTCGCTCGTACCCATGTCGGCGGCGTGCTCGAGCACCTCGGCCGCTTCGAGGAACCGGCCGGTCGCGTGCAAGGCCTGGGCGAGCTCCGCCCGCTCCCGCAAGGGAACGCCGGGAATGGCGGTGCGCAGCCGGAGGACCCAAGCGAGGTCTCGAGAACTCTGCCGCTTCGCTTGGATCGCCTTGAGGTTGCCGAGCATTCGGGCAAGCAGCGCGCGGCTCCCGACCGGCTGCAGATACTCGGGGTCGAAGACGGCGCCGGGCGCGATGGAGGTCGAGAACCGTTTGGCGCACTCGTCGGCATCGAAGCTGAGGCCGCCGTCGAACGCGTCGATGAAGACCGGGCCTTGCGGACCGTCATGACGCACGAGAAAGCGGTTGGGCATCCCCACTCCTTGCAGCGTGATGCCGACCCGCCTGCCCACCTCCATCAGCACGACCGACAGCGTGATGGGAATGCCGAGGCGGCGGTCGATCACCGCGTCGAGATAGGAGTTCGCGGGGTCCTCGAAGTGCTCGGTGTTGCCCGAGAAGCGCTCCACCCGGAAGATGTGATGCACCAGCGAGTCGAGGTCGGCGGCGGGCACGTCACGCGCGAACTGGTCAAGCCTCTCCAGGTAGGCACCCACGTCCAATCCCGAGTGTGCATGGGCGGCGATCAGCAGCGCGGCCTCCCCGAGCGCGCCGGCGAGGGCGTCCTCCGAGCCGGCGACAAGCGTCGAAAACCGAGTGGTCGGGTCCACCCTTCAAGCCAACCACACCTGTAGCGGCCCTCAGGGCACGGCGTCGCACTAACGTCGGCGGCGTGCCGGCTGTCGCGCCGTTCGCAACCCGCTACGCGCCCACGGGCATGGTGTGCTCCGTCGACCACCTGGCGTCTTCGACGGGCGTGGCCATGCTGCGCGCAGGTGGGTCCGCGGTTGACGCGGCGGTTGCCGCCAACGCGGTGCTGGCGGTCACGAGCCAGAACATGTGCGGGATGGGCGGCGACCTCTTCGCCATCGTTCACCCGGCCGGCGAGCGCGAGCCCGCGGTGCTGAACGCCTCGGGACGAGCGGGCTCAGGCGCCGACCCTGAGCAACTCCGCGCCGAAGGCCACACAGCCATGCCGCGCCACGACGACATCCGCGCCGTTCCGGTGCCTGGTTGTGTCGACGGGTGGCTCACGTTGCACGAGCGCTTCGGACGGCTGAGCCTCGCCACCGTGCTGGAACCGGCGCGTACCTACGCCGCG
>CAZWDB010000246.1:0-2881 GCA_964632885.1 uncultured Acidimicrobiales bacterium
ACGGCCTGGATCGAGGCCGACATCACCCACCACGACCTGCGGCCGATCTTCTCCGAGGTGGATGCGGTGGTCCATCTGGCGTGGCGGTTCCAGCCAACCCACGAACCGCTTGCTACGTGGCAGAGCAACGTCTGCGGGACCCTACGGGTGCTCCGTGCTGCGGTGGAGGCGGGCGTACAGACAATCGTCTACGCATCCTCGGTCGGGGCTTACTCACCCGAACAAAATGGGAGCCGCAGCGCGCGCCAGGACGAGACATGGCCGACGCATGCCATCCCGACCGCGGCCTACGGGCGCGAGAAGTCCTACGTCGAGCGCGTCCTCGACATCTTCGAACACGACCACCCGGAAATCCGCCTGGTCCGTATGCGGCCAGCGTTCATCTTCAAGCCCGAAGCTGCCACCGAGCAACGACGTATCTTCGGCGGCCCGCTCGTGCCCGGGCGCGTTGTCGGCATCGGCGCCCGGCGGCTTCCGGTCGTTCCCTTCGTCGACGGGCTGAGCTTCCAAGCACTTCACGCTGCCGATGCGGCTTCTGCCTACGTGCGGGCGCTGACCCACGACGTGCGGGGCGCCTTCAACATCGCGCCCGAGCCGGTGCTGAATGCCGCAACAATCAGCGATACCCTCGGCGCACGTGTGGTGAACCTGCCGCGCCGCGGCGTCAGGACGGCAATGGCGGCCGCATGGCGTACCCACCTCGGTCCCGCCGAGCCGAACCTGCTCGATCTCGTGATGAGTCTTCCTCTCATGGACACCACCCGTGCGCGCGAGGAACTCGGCTGGTCGCCCGTTCACACCGCCAAGGATGCAATCCGGTCCTTCCTCGACGGCCTCGAAGCGCGAGCGGGTTTCCCCACCCCTCCGCTCACGGAGTCGCCCTCACCGATCCACTACTGATGGGACGAGTTGGCACGGGCGCTCGGCCGTTGATAGCTCGCCCAGGCGAGCCGCTTCGCGACGTCAACCCCGACGAGCCTGGCGCCTATGCAGGCCGGGCCGACTAGTGCCAGCAGGCCGGGGTTCCGGCCAAGCGCTGGTAAATGCACCCATCCGTCTGGCGGATTTGAACGACGAGACGGGCGAGCGGCCGCGCGTGCCCGCCCGCCTGTTTCTAGGCGCAGCGACCGTCATGTCCCAGCTAAGCGGAAAGCAGCTGGCAGGCCACGAGTGCGAGGTCGTCACCGGTTGCAGCCTCCGAAGTAGACGTCGCAGCGTGGTTGGCGACGAGGTTGCTGAGGAGTTCGTGCGGGGAGTTCCCGGCCAGCCGACTGACGGTGGAGGCGAGACGGTCGAGGCTGTCTGTGATGGGCTCGTCGCGCCGTTCGACGAGGCCGTCGGTGTAGAGCAACACCGTATCGCCGGGTTCGAGAGGCCACTGCTGAAGAGGGACGCCGTCGACAGGGCCCGAGCCGAGCGGCGGTGATCCATCGGTCGGGAGCAGGATCGCCTCTCCCGTGGGCCGGATTACCAGCGGCGGCGGGTGTCCCGCGCACGCCCAGGAGAGACTGCCGCGGCGATCGACGCGAGCGCAGAGCGCGGTCGCGAACGACGACGACATCGTCGGGAGTCGGTGCAGGAGGTGGATCAGTTCGTCGGGGGCTTGCTGGACGAGGCGGAGCGCGGCCATCGCGCTGCGGAGCTCGCCCATCCGCGCTGCGGCGTGCACGCCGTGGCCTGCGACGTCGCCCACGCCAAGAGCGAGGGTGCCATCCGCGAGAACCTCCCCGTCGTACCAGTCGCCGCCGACGTCGAGACCGGTCGCTCCCGCGACGTAGTCACCCGCGAGCCGAAACCACGGAGCCGAGGGGAGTTCGGCCGGCAGCAGCGCCCGCTGGAGCGCGCCGGCTATATGCGCTGATCGGTCGCTGACCTCGGCGTCATGGATCAAGGCGGCGACCGTGGACGCGACCTCTGCGAGCAACTGTGAGTGTTCTCTGTTCCAGTGTGCAGCCGCGTTCGCGACGGCAATCGCGCCGAGCGCCTCGCCTTCCCAGATCAGGGGCACCGCTACTGCAACGCTGGCCGGTACGGACGGAAGCGCTTGACCTCCGAAGAGCATTCGGGCCTCGCAACCCTCAAGGGGAAACTCAGCTCGCTGACGGGAGCTGATGACCTTGCATAAAGGGTGGTCCGGCGACATCGAAGTTGTCGCGCTCGTGACGGCGACTGTGCCCACGTCATCGGCAAGCGAGACGAGACCGCGAACGGCACCGCCCTCGATCACGGCTACCTCACATGCGGCGAAGGCGTCGGGGACCAGGAGCCTGACAACGCGGCGCATGAACGCGATCCGCCCGTGGCCTTGCAGCCGCAGCGAAAGGGCTCTTGATATCAGGCCGAGTGATGCATCCGATGACCGCAGCTCGGCGTCAAGGCTCAGGACTTGCCCTTCCTCTCGGACGGTTCGATTAGGGCCGCGTATGGGGAAACCGGCCTGCTGCTCATGCTGCGCGGGTGCGGGCTGACCTGATTCTCCCGCTCCGGCACTCATTCGTCAACCACGCCACGCATCGGCAGCCGCTCCAGCATGAGAAGAGGTAGGCATCGATGTCATTCCTAGGACGGGCAATTCTCACTGGCCATTGACAAATGAGCCGGAAGCCCGGGACGACCAGCCTGGCGCAGGAGCCGGCGGCGCCGCCGCGATGCGCTCGGCAAGGGTCTCCAGCGTCGCCCGCTCCGGGTCACCGCGGGATCCAAGTCGTGCCCGGTGTTGCACCTGACCGATGAACTCATCGTGCTCCGTTAGGTGCTCCCTGGTTGAGGTCGCCCGCCACTCTGGCTCGGTGTTCCACGAAACGAGGTCAGCCACGTCACGGCTTCTACCCGCTCGAAGAGTGCCCCCACCGCGTGCACGCCAGTTCGGTCGGGCCGGGAG
>CAZWDB010000247.1:0-2866 GCA_964632885.1 uncultured Acidimicrobiales bacterium
CGGGAGTGCGACTGGGTGCTCAAGCACAAGCTCATCGAGGCCTACCGCGAGCGTGAGAGCCTTCCTCTGACCCACCCGCGCATCGCGCTCATGGACCTCCAGTACCACGACGTGAACCGGGCGCGGGGCCTCTACTACCGGATGCAGGAGCGGGGCATGGTCGACCGCATCTGCGACGACGCCGACATCGACGCCGCGATGGACATCCCACCGCAGACGACGAGGGCGAAGCTGCGGGGCGAGTTCATCAAGCGTGCGATCGAGCGCCGGCGCGACTACACCGTCGACTGGGTGCACCTGAAGCTCAACGACAACGCGCAACGCACAGTCCTGTGCAAGGACCCGTTCAAATACAAGGACGAGCGGGTCGAGAAGCTGATCGCCAGCCTGTAGCGACCAGTGCCGTCATTTCGAACGGGCACCGTCACTCGACTCCTCGCCGGACGAGAGGGCCTGCAACGGGTCGAGGTCGACGGAGAAGCCGCCTACGTCCTCACCGACCTGATCGGCGAGGTCGACGTGGGTGACCGCGTGGTCATCAACACGACCGCCGTCGACCTCGGGCTGGGCACAGGAGGGTGGCACGTCGTGCACTGGAACCTGGCGCGCGAGTCGTGGCAGCCGCCCCCATCCGGCCATGTCATGAAGCTCCGATACACGAGCTTGCAGACGGAAGTGGAGGCGGCCGAAGAGCGCTTCACCGATCCGGCGGCTCTGCCCGACCTCGGAGCCACTCCCGTGGTTGCATGTGCGCTTCACAGCCAGGTGGCGATCGTGGCCGCGACGTTCAAGCACCTCGCACCGGGACGGCGCCTCGCCTATGTGATGACCGACGGCGGCGCGCTGCCCCTGGCGCTGAGCGATCTGCTCGCCGATCTGCGCGCCGCCGGCCTCGTCGACGCGACCGTCACGGCTGGCAATGCCTTCGGCGGTGACTACGAGGCCGTCAACATTCCGTCCGCACTGCAGGCAGCCCATCAACTGGCTGGAGCCGACGCGATCGTCGCGGGGATCGGACCAGGCGCGGTAGGCACCGGAAGCGCCCTCGGGCACAGCGGGCTCGACGTCGCCGCGGTCGTCGAAGCTGCAAGCCACCTGGGCGCGACTCCTATCGTCGCGGTTCGGTTCTCGTCGGCCGATGGGCGCGAGCGACACCGGGGCGTCAGCCATCACACGACAAGCGCACTCAGATTCGTCACTGCCGATCCGCTCGTCCCGGAGCCGGACGAAACCACGCCCGACGGCGCTGCCCTGCTGGCAGTCCACGGCATCGAGGTGAAGACGATGGGCCGGGGCCGAGACCAAGACCCCGGCTTCTTTCGCTATGCCGCGGCCGCGGGAGTCGCCGCGGCGCGCTGTACAGTCGCCTGACCGATGTCGGAGCCGAGCGTACCCAACGACGCCGATGTGATCCCGTCCGGCTACGACGACCTAGTGGCACGAGAGCCGTCCCGACGAGGGCGCGCCTTCCGTTCGCTCATCGAGTGGGTGGTGATCATCGGCGGCGCACTCGCGGTTGCCTTCATCGTGAAGACGTTTCTGGTGCAAGTCTTCTATATCCCGTCCGACTCGATGCTTCCGGTGCTCGAGCGCCAGGACCGGATCGTCGTGAACAAGTTGAGCTACCGCACCGGCGCCATCGATCGCGGCCACATCATCGTCTTCGAACGCCCTGACTGCGCGCGGGGGAGCGAGGAGATCAAGGACCTCATCAAGCGTGTGGTCGCTCTCGAGGGCGAGACGGTGGAGGGCCGGGAGGGAAGCGTCTTCATCGACGGCGAGCGCTTGGCGGAGCCGTATCTTCCTCCTGGTACCACCACAGCCGACTTCGAGCCGCATCAGATACCGGCCGGGCACGTGTGGTTGATGGGGGACAACCGCGACAATTCCCGGGACAGCCGCCATCTCTGCAACGGCCCCACCGCCATCGACGAAGACCTTGTGATCGGGCGGGCCTTCATCCGAATCTGGCCCCTTTCCCGCTTCGGCGGCCTCTGATCCGCCTTCTGCCCTCCTCGCCGCTGAACTTGAGGCAATAACGAACGGAATCCGATCGTTATTGCCTCAAGTTTCGGCGGCGGAAGGCGTCGACCATGCGGTCGACGTGGTCCGAGTAGACGGCGTCGACACCGATGCGAAGCATCGAGGCAAGGATCCGCTCGAACTGCGCGTCCCAGGCGAACGCGAGGAGCTCGAAGCGGTGGAACAACGTCGTCAAGCCCCCGCTCCAGTCGGTGTGGTGCAGGTTGACGGCGTCGATGCCGGCCTCGGCGAGAGACGCGGCACGGCGCTCGGGGCCCTCCTTGATCTTGTGGATCCGGGTGGAGTCGACCAGCTTCACCGTGGGGGAGAGCTCCCGCCACTCGGCCACCTGTGTCCAGTCCGGATGGCAGAGCCACAGCCGCTCCACCGCCCCGGCAGCCAGCGCGGCAACGAGGACTGCTTCCACCGCGGCGGGATCCTTCACATCCAAGGAGAGCTCGTAGTCGGCGCCGCAAGCGGCGTAGAGGTCGGCGAGGGTGGGGATCCACTCGGGAAGGTCCGCGCGCTGCATGGTCGCGATCCGCCGGCGGCGGGGGCCCTTGCGGACGACGCCGTCGTGGTCGAGCACCGGAATGCCATCCGCGGTAAGCCACACGTCGCTCTCGAGCCCGGTCGCGCCGAGCTTCAACGCGAGCTGGAACGCATCGAGGGTGTTCTCTCGCGCGTGGGCGCGGGCCCCGCGGTGCGCGAATGCGATCGGCGGACGGAGAATCGGCTCCACGACCCCCCGAGTCTGCCGAACTTGAGGCAATAACGATCGGATTCCGTTCGTTATTGCCTCAAGTTCGGCGGTTAGAAGAGGCGGGCGCTCAGGGCGCGGCGG
>CAZWDB010000248.1:0-2827 GCA_964632885.1 uncultured Acidimicrobiales bacterium
TGGGCTACGTCGTCATGCTCCGCCGCATGAAGCTTCAGGTCGAAGAGCGACGGGCCGAGGCTCAGGCCAAGGTCACCCCGATTCACCGGGCCACTCCTGAGGGCGTCACCGACCTGAACCTGCGTCGGGCCGCCAACCGCTGATCGCGACCGCCCCGTGAGCGGTCCCGACGGCCTCGCCGTCCAGATCTCCGAGATCGGCGAGCGCGCCCGCTCTGCCCTCGACGAAAAGCACGCCGCCCGCGAGGTCGCGCTGCGCGTTTCTCGCAAGACCATCCAGGCCTGCGCCGCTTCCATCCGCGCCGTCCACCGCGAGGAGTGGGACGACGCCGTGCGTCTCGCCGACGAGGCCAAGGCCCACCTCGACGAAGGCGAAGAGGCCATCGCCGGTCACCCCGACCTCCGTTTTGCCGGGTATTTCACCGACGCCGCCAAGGAGTATGCCGAGGCCCGGGTGACGATGGCACTTGTTCACGGTGACCCCATCCCGAGGCCCGAGGAGGTCGGCGTCGAGGTGGCGCCCTACCTCAATGGTCTGGCCGAGGCCGCGAGCGAGCTGCGCCGGCGTCTCCTCGACCTGCTCCGGCGGGGCGAGATCGACCAGTGCGAGGGCTTGCTGTCGAGCATGGACGAGATCTACACGCTGCTCGTCACCATGGACTATCCCGACGCGGTGTCCGGGGGCCTGCGCCGCCGCACCGACTCGCTCCGGGCCGTGCTCGAGCGCACCCGCGGCGACCTGACCACCACCATTTTGCAGAAGCGGCTCCAGGACGCCATCGAATCGCGCATCCCCGACGACGAGGGGTGAGCCCCGACCTCCGCGACCGCTTCCGGGGCGCGCTCGTCGGCACCGCGGTCGGTGATGCCCTCGGCGCCCACTTCGAGGGCTGGCCGCTGGTGCCCGACGACGAGCTCGCCGCCGCTGAGGCGGCGACGGGGGAGTGGGCCTTCACCGACGACACCCACATGACCCTGGTCCTGGCGCGGTCGGTGGTCGAGCACGGCGAGCTCGTATCCGAGGCGCTCGCTCGGGAGTTCGCCCAAGCCTGGGAGGCCGAGCCATGGCGCGGCTACGGCGCCGGCCCACCGCAGATCTTCCGCCGCATCCTGAAGGGGGAGGCCTGGGATCGACCAGCCGCGGAGATGTTCGATGGGCAGGGGTCGTTCGGCAACGGGGCCGCGATGCGTGCGGCGCCAGTGGCATTGTTCGGCCATCCCGACGTTGCCGCGGCCGTCGCCCTTGCCCGGACGCAGGCTTTGGTCACCCACGCCCACCGGTTGGGGATCGACGGTGCCGGTGTGCAGGCCGCCGCCGTGGCCGTCGCCTTGGCGTGGGACGACCCGACCGATGCGGCGAGGTTCGTGTCTGCTGTCGCCGGCCACGTTGCCGAACCGGAGTTCCGTGAGCGCCTCGAACGGGCGGGTGACATCGGTCCGGCCGCGGGGCCCCGAGACGTCGCCGTGGCGCTCGGCAACGGGATCGAGGCGATCGAGGCCGTTCCTGCTGCGCTGGCCTGCGTCGTCGCCCGCCCCGACTCGTTCGCCGAGGCCGTGCGCTTCGCCATCCGCCTGGGCGGCGACACCGATACCATCGCCGCCATGGCCGGCGCCGTCGCGGGCGCGCTGCACGGCGCGTCTGCGATCCCCGAGCCGTGGCGCACCCGCACCGAAGGCACCGACGAACTCGCGTCGCTCGCCGACCGCCTCTCGGCGAACTCGAGACCTTGACTGCTGCCAGAGCGCAGTGGAGAGGCCAAGTTCGTAAGCTCCCCGACATGTGTCGAAGCATCAAGACCATGCGGGGGATGGAGCCCGAGGCCACTCGGGTCGACTTCGAGGCCGCTGCCCGCCAGTACGTGCGGAAGATCAGCGGTTACCGGGAGCCCTCGCAGGCCAACCAGGCCGTCTTCGAACGGGCGGTCGCCGACATTGCCGAGGTGACCGGGCGGCTGATGGACGGGCTCGTGGTTCGATCCTCCTGAGGTGATGGCGATGGACTACGAGGCTCACCTTGCTGCCGTCGAGCGCGAGACCGCCGCTCTGGTCGCCGCATTCGGTGCCGGATCGCTTGATGATCGGGTCCCGACGTGTCCCGAGTGGACGGTTCGCGACCTGGCTGATCACGTCGGCCAGTTCACGGGTTTCTGGACCCACGTCGTGTGCGAGGGCGCCGGAGGGGACAAGACCCCGTTCCCCGACATGCCGGAGGGTGACGAGGCGTCGGTCGCCGGCTGGTACCGGGGGCTCGCCGACTCCATGGTCGAGGTGCTCTCGTCGACACCGTCCGACACCGAGATCTGGACCTGGGTCGACGGCGACGACCGGGCCACCTTCGCCGCCCGCCGCGCGGCCCACGAGCTCGCCATCCACCGCTTCGATGCCGAGTCGGCCCGGGGGCGTGCGGAGCCTGTCGAGCCCGCGCTGGCCGCCGACGGGATCGAGGAGATCTTCGTGATGATGGCGGCGTGGGAGCGGAAGGGGCACGGCACCGGACAGACGCTGCACCTCCACGCCACCGACCAGGAGGCCGAGTGGCTCGTCACCCTGTTGCCCGATCGGATCGCGGTCGCGCGCGAGCACGCCAAGGGTGACCTTGCCTTGAAGGGAACCACGTCCGACCTCGAGCTGACCCTCTACCAGCGGCCTCCGCACGGCGAGGTCGAGCGCTTCGGCGACGAGTCGGTGCTCGACGCCTGGTATCGAGAGTTCACCTTCACCTGAGCCCATCGTCGGCTCTCGGGCGAGTCGGACGAGCAGTTAACCTGAGCGCCTCACGGGGGTGTAGCTCAGTCCGGTAGAGCGCTACGTTCGCAACGTAGAAGTCA
>CAZWDB010000249.1:0-2609 GCA_964632885.1 uncultured Acidimicrobiales bacterium
ACGAGGGTCGACGGGTCGCCCGCCGCGGTGCGCACGACGAAGGCACCGTCGCCGGTGCCGACGTCGACCACCACCCGAGGCCAGGCCCGGAGTGTCTCCTAGACCTAACTGACGTCGAGCTCGCGCAACCCGCGCTGGAACAGGACCCGCATGCCCGTCACCGTAGCCACCCCTTCCCCGCCTCGCCCGGCATTTGCGCCGTCCTCCTCCCACCCCGTGCCCCCCACGATTGTGCGTGTGTGGCTGTGATCCGACGATCGCGATCGTGAAATCACGACCGCAGGCGCACAACGGCCGAGGCCGACGGGCCGGGGTCATCAACGAGGTGTGGGCGAGACGAGCGGCCGGCGGCGGGCCTGGTCGACGACGCGGGCGAGCCGTCGACCGGTCGCCCGCCGCTGCACGACTACCTCGGTCCAGGTGGACCGCCCGCATAGCCAACCGGTTGCCGCCACCACCGCCGTCTCGCGATTGGCGTCGTAGACGGCCTGTTGGAGGTGGTGCTCGCCGTCGAGCTCGATGAAGATCCCCAGCTCGGGCCAGGCGAGGTCAACCCGAGCAACGAAGCGGCCGTGCTCGTCGAACACGTCGTACTGGCGCACCGGCGGTGGCAGGTCGGGGACCGTCCGCGCCAACTGCACCATCAACGTCTCGAGGAAGCTCTCGGTGGGCGCCGCGTCCGTCGGCCGCAAGGCGAGGACGCGCCGCACGCGCACGCTGCCGGGAACCCCGGACGCGCGCCGCGTCAGGTCGGCCACCGATGTCAACCCCAAGCGGAGCGCAGACTCGAGCGCCTGCTCCCACTCGAGGTCGTCGAGGTCGGTCGCCAGATCGATGAGCGTCTGCAGCCCATCGGTGCATCGCACATTCCCGGCGATGATGATCCCCGCCGGATCGAGGTGGCGCCGCCGCACTCGTCGCACCCCAAGGCGCTGCCCGCTGCTGCCCGGCGGGAGTGTCAGGTCAGTGCCCCGCAGCTTCACCCCGTCGAGCCCGAGCAGCACACCGGCGAGCCGCCCACTGGCCACCCCGCCCGTCGCGATCACCGCCGCCCGGCCGCGATCGAGAGCCGTCGGCTCCTTAGGTCCCACGCCGTAAACCTGCCGGTCGACTCGCCGCCAGCGTCCCGTCTGCTCGCCCCACCTCAGCTTGCTCCGGGTCACTCCGGCAGCAGCCGCCTCCTCCGTCGTGAACAGTCGCCGCACTGCACCTTCCTCCGCGTCTGGTTGCTCGCGGGGGAAGCGCCGTGCCCATCGTGGCCGCCAGGTGTGACATCCCGACAACAACCACGACGGTTGTGCCCGTATGGCCGCGATCCGAGCCCAGATAAGCCGAATCACGACCACAGCGGCACAATGGCAGCAGCTAGCCAGCACCCAGTAGCCGGCAAGCGCCTCCATAGGATGCACCCATGCCGGCTGCCGAAAGTGCCGAGAGTGTCGACGAGGTCCTCCGCCACCTATCAGCCCGACCAGCCGGCGACGGATGGGCGCTGGCACCTCCCGGGTGGTTCGGCGATTACCTGTTCGGCGGGTTCGTGATCGCCCAAGCGATCGCGGCCACGACGAAGTGGGCGCCAGCGGATCGGCGGCTCCACTCCCTCCATGCGTACTTCCTCCGACCGGTGCGAGGCGGTGCCGACCTAATCTTCACGGGCGGCCTGCTCCGCGAGGGCCGCGCCTTCGCCGCCGCGCAGGTCCACGGCGTGCAAGACGGCAAAGAAGTGGTCGTGGCGCTGGCATCCTTCACGGCCGACACCGACGGCTTCGTCTACGACCTCGGCGCCTCCGAACCTCTCCCACCGCTCGACGAAGCGGCCGCGGAACCGGGGCCGCCACCCTGGTTCTCCACGGGCATCGGACCGACCAAGCCCCTCTCGGACGGCACGCGCACGTCGACGCACCGCATGTGGTTCCGAGTGCCGGGCCCGCTCCCGGCCGACGAACACCTCCACACCGCGCTGCTCGGCTTCGCGAGCGACTGGACCGGGACCGGCGGGCGTCCCTTGCGACTCGATGGCGACACCCAGGGCATGGTCAGTCTCGACCACTCCGTATGGTTCCACCGGGCCGCCCGCGCCGACGAGTGGCACTTCTACGACGTGCAGTCGCTCGTCAACGCCGGCGGCCGCGGCCTCGTCCGAGGCGTGATGCGCGACCGCACCGGCCGCGTGATCGCCTCCATGACCCAAGAGATGCGGATCACGCCGTGATGACCCGTGATAACAAGACGGCCAGAGCCGACAGCCAGCGCGGCCAGAAGCGTGGGCGGCAAGAATGAGGTCATGACCAAGACCAACCCAAGCGGCGGACGGCGCGGCGGGCTGCTGCGTCTCCTGATGTACGGCGTGGCCATCGCGGCCGTGGTGAAGGAACTACGCCTCCCCCAGAAGGACCGCACCTGGCATGGCCAGGTCGGATTCGTGCCCTACGACTTCCGGCGGCCGACGGCCGAGCGGTTCCGGGCGGCCTTCTGGGCACCGGGCTCCTCGCGGCTCGTCGGCCCCGCCGCCTTCGGTGTCGGGTGGTCGGTCAACCTGGCGCGCGCCTCGGCGCTGCTGAAGGAGCGCGTCGGGTCCTAACCCGCCAGCGAACTGGCACCGGAATCCC
>CAZWDB010000250.1:0-2560 GCA_964632885.1 uncultured Acidimicrobiales bacterium
AGCTTCGACATCGGGAGCGACCATGACGGGGGAATCTAGGAACTCAAGGTGACGGCGAGCGAATTCGGCGCGGAGGCGAGCTCACATCCGGGTACGGGCCACGATCGTGACGAGTGGTGGCAGGACGACGGCATCGTCGCCGGGGTCGACACCGGTGAGCGACTCGAGGTACGCGCCGACCGGACCGGGCCCTGCGCCGGCCGGCGCTTCCGCCCACGCATCGACAGTGTCGAGGCCCGCGTCGCGGGCCAGGCTCGGGAGGAGGGCGCCGATGTCGGCGTGGCGCGCGTCGGGCATCGACATCGGCGAGCCTGCGACCCGCCCGGCCGACGTGATCGGCTCCTGGGCGACAACCCATCCGCCCGGCCGCACCGCCGCGCCCATCCGGCGGAGGACGATGACGGGGTCGATCACGTGCATGAGTACGAACCGGCAGAACGCGAGGTCGACGGGTTCCGGCAGAGTGAGTTCTTCGGCCGCCTGGGTGATGGCGAGGATCTGGCTGTGGGCTGCGGCCGCCTGGGCGATGTCATCCCGGGCCCGAGGGTCGATGTCGACTGCGTAGACGCGGCCGTCGCGCCCGACGATCTCCGCGAGCGCGAGGGTTACGTCTCCTCCGCCTGCACCGATGTCGGCACAGCGCCACCCTTCACGCAGGCCGAGGCGGTCGAGCGCGGTCGCTAGTGGCCGGCGGTACACGTCGTTGCGGAGGCCGAGTTCGATCACGCCGGCCATCCTGTCGCATGCGCGGCAGGTACGGTTGAACCATGAGGGACAGCTGGAGGCCGACACCGGGGCAGGTCGCCCTGGTCGAGCTGGAGGAACGCGACGACTGCCTCACCGGCGTGGTGGTGCCGTCGAGCGAAGGTGAGGTCACGATCGACCTGGGTGCTTCGCCAGGCCGGCCCACCGAGCAGTGCACGGTGTCGGTGAGCTTCTTCGCGCCCGACGCGCTCTATCGGGTGAGCGGCACGGCGCGCCCGCACCCGAAGGATGCGGTCATCGACCTCACGATTCACGAAGTCGAACGCGTCCAGCGACGCACATCCCCGCGCGCCACCGTGACGATACGGGCGGCCTTGAGCGTGTTCGACGACGACGGCGCCTTTCTCTCGGTGGTCGGAAAGACGATCGACATCGGCGAAGGCGGTTGCCGGGTGCGCACCTCGATGCCGTTTCCCTCGCAGAAGTCGCCGACGGTGTCGATGCAACTTCCCGACGGGCGGACTCTCGCGGCGGCGGCTGAGATTCTGCAGGCCACGTCGGTCGACGGACGGTTCGAGTACCGGCTGGCCTTCCTCGAGCTGGAGAAAGACGAGCGGACCCAGCTCGCTGAGCTCGCCCAACCTTGATCCGTCCAACGGATCCAGACGTCGCCGACGAACTGGTTGCGACCGTGCGCGCGTTCGTGGAGCGCGACGTCGCACCCGTGGCTTCCGACTTCGAGCATGCCGATGCGTACCCGGATGCCCTCGTCGAGACGATGCGCGAAATGGGCTTGTTCGGGTGCACCATCCCGGAGGAGTACGGAGGCCTCGGGCTCGACACCGTCACCTACACGAGGATCGTGGAGGAACTGTCCGCCGGCTGGATGTCGCTCACGGGCGTCGTCAACACGCACCTGATCTGCGCGCTCCTCATTCGTCTGCACGGCACCGACGATCAGAAGCGCACGTGGCTTCCGCGGATGGCGACCGGCGAGCTTCGAGGGGCGCTGTCGCTGTCGGAGCCCGACGCCGGGAGTGACACCAAGGCGCTGCGGTGCCGGGCCGACCGCGACGGCGAAACCTTCGTCCTCAACGGCACGAAGATGTGGGTGACCAACGGCGAGCGGGCCAGCATCGTCGCCCTGGCCGCCCGCGCGTCTGAGGGAGTCACATGCTTCATCGTCGAGAAGGAGCCGGGGCCGTCCTCAGGCGGCATCGGGGTGAGCCGCACGATCGGCAAGCTCGGCTACAAGGGCGTTGAGACCGTCGAGATGACCTACACCGACCACCGCATACCCGCGACCGCGGTGCTCGGCGGTGCTGAGGGGCTGGGCCGAGGACTGCCTCAGATCCTTGGCGCGCTGGAGCTGGGACGCGTCAACATCGCGGCAAGGGCGTGCGGTGTGGGACGCGCCGCGTTCGAAGCTGCCATCCGCTACTCGCAGCAACGCGAAACGTTCGGGGTGCCCATCGCGAGGCATCAGGCGATTCAGTTCAAGCTGGCCGACATGGCCACCAAGCTGGAAGCCAGCCGACTTCTGACCCGTGCGGCCGCGGAACGCATCGACCGGGGGGAGCGAGCCGATGTTGAGGCCGGGATGGCGAAGTTGTTCGCCTCGGAGTCGGCCCTCGAGCTGGCGACCGAGTCGATGCGGATCCACGGGGGCTACGGCTACACGACCGAGCTCCCGATCGAGCGCTACTACCGCGACGCGCCGCTCATGGTCATCGGCGAAGGCACCAACGAGATCCAGCGCCTCGTCATCGCCCGCGGCCTCCTCAACCGCTACACCGGCCGAACTTGAGGCAATAACGAACGGAATCCGTTCGTTATTGCCTCAAGTTCGGCCGGA
>CAZWDB010000251.1:0-2533 GCA_964632885.1 uncultured Acidimicrobiales bacterium
CGAGTCGCTCCAAGACGGGCTCCAGACGGCGAACGACGAGAGCGACGTGGTCGAGTGGATGGCTCACGATCTCACCTCTTAAGACGAGGAATCATTCCTCGCACGGTGCTCAACAGGGGTCCGCCACCGTACTCCCGGTCGGTACAACGACCCAGCGTTTTCACCTGCGCGAGGCGGAGCCGAGCGTCGGGTGCAAACGCGAGTCCGACCGTGCCAGCCACGTCACGACCCCCTTCTCCGTGGCTGCCTCAACCAGTTCTCGGAAACGATCAGCCAGCGCATCGTATGTACTCATCCGGTTGAGGCCGGCTGCAAGAACCACAACGGCGAGGTTGAACTTCGAGAGATCCTGCTGGTCCGACAGTGCTGGCATCAGGTGTCACGAACACATCGAAGCCAGCCTCAACCGCGAGCGTGAGGAGCTCACCGTTCTTCTTGGAGGCCCATCCGCGTTCGGGGACCGTCTCGACTTCATGACCAGGCAGTAGTCGCTTGAGCTGCCGGGGTGCGGACTCATCAAGCAGAATCCGCATCGAGTGAACTCACGACAGCTTTCCCCGCCAGTTCAAGGAAGCGCTGAGCTTGCTGCCTCGAAACCGTCGGGAAGTCCGCGAGGAAGACATCGAGCGAGTCCCCGGCTTCGAGGTGATCCAGCAGAGTCTGGATGGGTACTCTCGTCCCGCGGAACACCGGGGCACCGCTCATGACCTCGGGGTCCACCGAGACGACTTCGTCGCTGGCGTCTGCCATGACGGACTCATTCTATCGTCGGGCCCGACGCGGCATCGGGATAACGACTTCGGCCGCTGAGCCGCCGGAGCTCGCGAAGCGAGCGAACGGTCGGCTCCAGCGGCGAGTTGGGCGGCGGTATCCACCCAACTTCAGCTACTCGGTGTGCCATCGGCTCTAGTGAACGCACGGCCACGGAGAAACGGAACCGAGTTGGCGGCGTCGACTTGAGCCGCTATCTCCACATCGCTCTCGTAGCCCAGTTCAATCAACTCCCTCCCCGAGCTGCACGAAGCTAGCGCACCAGCCAGCTCTGACTCGAGGTCAGCGTAGACCGCGATGGCGGCCCGCGCCTCTGGTGACAGTCGCCCTTCAAGACGAGAAGCGATCGCGCCGGCACCGAGATAGTCCTCGAGGCACGGCCGAAGCGAGCGATCGGGCCACCGCTCGCCTGCGGCGACGAGCGCCACAGATCCAGGATGGCGGCCCAGGTAGGCAGCCACGGCGGCCCGGTTGCGAAGACAGCCAGCGATGACGGTGCCCTCCGGTGCGCTGAACGAAAGCTCCGAGCCGTTCGGGGATGGCAGGACCAGGCGAGTCTGAGGTGTTACGGACGACAGCGAGGCGGGAGAGAGCGAGTACTCGGCGCTGGGGTCACCTCGGTGGCCGGCCACGTCGGCATCATGCTGCACGGCGTAGGCCGCAGCTCCCTCGGCGTCGCCCGGATAGGGGAAGACTGACGCGCCGCGGTCGACGGCGACCGAGACGCAGGTCGTAAAGGAGAGAACGTCGACGATCACTACGTTGGCGACTCCTGCACCCGTGAGAGCCCTGAGACCGGCGGCGCCCCATTCGAGTCTGATGTCGTACACAGCTTGATCAGTGAATGCGGGATCACCCATCCGACTGGTCCGCCCAACGACTTGGGAACTCAGCAGCGAGGACTCGCCTCGCCCAACGAGATCCTACGGTCAGGACGCAACGGCGAGGACTCGTCTGCTGCAGTTCCGAGTTGGCCAGCGAACACGACAGTCGAACCGACCGGGTCTTGACCGCGAACGCCATACAGTGTAATCTCCCCACTGGCGTGTAAATGCCACACTAGGAGGGATGATGCCACGCGATGACATGCGCAGGCTTGCCGACGACGAGGCGATGCGGCAGCGACGTCAAGCGGTCGTGGACCCGCTGCGCATGCGCATCGTCGGCCTACTCGGCGAGTCGGACGGGATGACGGTGCGCGAGCTCGGGGCTCGCCTGGGCATCACCGCGAACCGGCTTTACTACCACATCCGCATCCTCGAGCAAGCCGGCATCATCGGCGTGGTGGACTCGCGCGTGGAGGGCCGGGTCGTGGAGCGCGTCTACAAGGATGTCTACCAGGGACGCTACGTCTGGGACGCGGCCAACCCGGTCGAGATGGCCATGCACCTGGGCGCGAGCATGGAGATCGCACGGCACGCGGCCGAGGAGATGCTGTACGAACGCGCGCGACGACTCGAAGCTGGTGAGCCCGACCCAATCGTGACCTGGGGCATGCCGGGCTTCGACACTACGCACGAGGAGATCGCCGAATTCGCCAATCGCATGAACGCGCTCCAGCACGAGTTCCGGCAGCGCGCCAACGAGCTGGAAGCTGCCGGTCGACCGAAACCCGACGAACTCAGGCGCGCGCGATGCTTCTGGCTCGTCTACGAGCAGGACCTCGACGACGCTGCTGCACCCATCACGGCGTAGCCTTCGTCTGGCCAACGACCCGCGCGCTGAGCCGCGACGCATGCGCCACGACCAGCGCAACAGTCTC
>CAZWDB010000252.1:0-2520 GCA_964632885.1 uncultured Acidimicrobiales bacterium
CTGGATCACGTGGGCGGCTCGGCGGCGCAGTCGTTCCGGAGCCTCGGCGCGGCCCGTGACGACGAGGATGTCCACCTCACCGAGCATACGACCTCCGACTTGCGGCGAGCGCGACGCGAATTCGGAGGTGATCGCGCCTAGTCCGGGACCGCTACCGTGCCCGTCCGTGCCGGAGCTGATCGAGGTGGAGGCCTATCGCGCCCTCGCCGAGGCGAAGGCGTTGCGGCGCACGATCGTCGAGGTCGACGCGCCCGACTCGTGGTTCCTGAAGCGTGGGTTGACCGCGGAGTTGGTCGAGAGCGCGGTGGTGGGCCGGAGCTTCACCGGCGCGCGTCGCATCGGCAAGCTGCTGTTGCTCGACACGTCGCGGCGCGGTCCGACCTTAGGGCTGCGCTTCGGCATGACGGGCCGTCTGCTCGTCGACGGTCGCAGCGCGGTCGACCGGTTGCTCTACTCGAGCGCGCGGGAGGAGAAGGCGTGGGATCGCTTCGTTGTGTTCTTCCGCGGTGGCGGTGAACTCAGGCTGCGCGACGCGCGCCGCCTTGGCGCCGTGGAGCTCGATCCCGACGAGAGCCGGCTCGGTCCGGACGCCCGCACGATCACGCTGGCGGAGTTGCGCGCTGCGCTTGCCGGCAGCCGGGTCGCGCTGAAGGCACGTCTCATGGATCAGCGACGGGTGGCGGGGATCGGCAACCTGATAGTCGACGAGCTCCTGTGGCGCGCCGCGCTCGCGCCCACCCGCGCCGCCGCCAGTCTCAGCCCTACCGAGCTGCGGCGTTTGCATCGCAACGTCCATGCCACCGTCGAGCTGCTCCTTGCCCGGGGCGGCTCCCACACCGGTGACCTCCTGCCCGCACGGGCCGCCGGCGGCGTCTGTCCCAAGGACGGTGAGCCGCTCGCGCGCGGCGTGGTGGGCGGACGCACCACGTGGTGGTGCCCCCGCCACCAAGCCACCCGACCCCCACCCCACCGCCGAACTTGAGGCAATAACGAACGGAATCCGTTCGTTATTGCCTCAAGTTCAGCGAGATTCGTAGCGGTCGGCGGCGGCTCGGGACGTGGCGGCCAGGCCGGGCACCGGATCGGCGCTGGAGTAACTCGGGTCGTCGCCCATGGCACCGGAGTTGAACCGGGTGTAGACACCGTCGGCGATACAGGCCAGCTTCCACCACCCGAAGGCGAGGTAGAAGTCGAGGTGGTAGAGGTCCGCGCCGGTCGCATCGCCGTAGGCGCGGGCGAGCTCGGTCTTCAGCGGGAAGCCGTCGAGGGTGGACGCGTCGCGCCCGCCGGCCTCAACGCCCTCGCCCCGGTCGCGCCAGTACACCAGCAGCATGGCGAGGTCGGCCATGCGGTCGCCGAGCGTGCACAGCTCCCAGTCGAGCACCGCGACGATCTGGCCGTCGGGCCCAACCATCGTGTTGTCGAGCCGGTAGTCGCCGTGCACGATGCCAGCCGGACCCTGCTCGGGGATCCGGTCGGACAGCCAGCTGTGCATCTCGTCGACGAGGGGCACCTCGCGTGTCTTCGACTTGGTGAACTGGCCGTGCCATCGCTTCAGCTGCCGGGCGATGTAGCCCTCCTTGCGTCCGAGGTCGCCCAAGCCGACGTCGTCGGGATCGACGGCATGAATCCGACCGAGCACCTCGATTAGGGATCGGCCGGCGGCGGCGCGCTGATCGACTGTGAGCTTCGACGCTTCCCGCGCGCTCCGCAGGATGCGTCCCTCTACGAAGTCCATCACGTAGAACGGCTGGCCTGTCACCTCGGTGTCGGGGCAGTAGCCGAGCACGGGGGGCACCGGCACGTCGGTGGGTCCGAGCGCGGACATGATCCGCTGTTCGCGGTTCATGTCGTGGGCGGTCGGAAGGAGGTGGCTCACCGGCGGACGCCTCAGGACGGTGCGACTACCGGCGCCGTCGGTGACGATGAAGGTGAGGTTCGACCGTCCGCCCGGAACGCGGGAGAACGTGAGCGGCGGCTGCACACCGGGGACGTGCTCCTTGTACCAGCTCGTCACGGCCTCGACGTCGATGCCGGGCTGCTCTTCGCCCGACTGTTTCTTGGATGTCACGACCTCGCCCCCAAACGGTGGTCAGCTCACAGTGGCTGCAACTTACGCGCTCGCTCGACACGGACGTCGTCGCCGCGCTGGATTCGGCCCGCGACGACGACGCGGGCGTTCAGCCCCCGCAGCCGGAGGTCGCGGCCGACGGGCGAGCTCACGAACCGGAGCGCGTCGGCGCCGAAGCGCTGTGAGAACTTCTGGCAGCCGGTGTGAGGTTGTTCGGTGACCTCGATCACAGCATCACCTAGGTGCAGTCGCGTGCCGGGAGGGAGGTTGTCGACACTAAGGTCGAGGTCGAGGTGAAGCTGGTCGCCCGCGAGGGCGGCGCGCTGTTCGTCGCCTGCGATCAGGCGAGCGAACCGCGCGTTGATGATGTTGAGCTGCATGTCGGGATGGGGACCACCGTCGTCGGTGCGGGAGCTTCCCCGCTCGATCCACGTGTCGCCGACGAGCCC
>CAZWDB010000253.1:0-2481 GCA_964632885.1 uncultured Acidimicrobiales bacterium
TTCGAGGCGATCGAGGACATGAACAACACCACGATCTGCGTGCTGTCGGGTACCACGACCGAGATCAACCTGACGAGCAGGTTCAATGCCGCGGGCGTCGAGTTCGAAGCGTTGACCTTCGACGACAACGAGCCGCTGCAGGAGGCCTTCATCGCGGGCCGGTGCGAGGGTTGGACGTCGGACAAGTCGCAGCTCGCCGGAGTGCGCTCCAACTTCCCCGAGAGCGAGGGCGGCCCCGAGGCCCTCACCGTGCTCGACGAGACGTTCTCGAAGGAGCCTCTCGGACCGGTGGTCCGCGATGGTGACTCCGAGTGGGCCCAGGTCGTCGACTGGATCGTGATCGCAACAATCCAGGCGGAGGAGTTCGGGATCACCCAGAGCAACGTCGAGGGGTTCACCTCCGACGACCCGACCGTGAACGAGTTCCTCGGCAACCCCGTCGGCGAAGAGAACCAGCCGACTGACCCAGGTCTCGACCTCGACACTGACTTCGCTGTCGCGGTGATCTCCGCGGTCGGCAACTACGGCGAGATCTACGAGCGCAACGTCGGACCGGGCACGCCCCTCGGCCTGCAGCGCGGCTTCAACGCACTGTGGACCGACGGCGGCCTGCTGTACGCGCCGCCCTACCGCTGATAGAGACCACCCAGCCGTCCGGCACCGGGCCCGGCTCCCGCTTCTCGGGAATCGGGCCCGGTGCCGTTTGGAACGTAAAGTTCCTCCGCGTCGCCGCCCAAGTGATCTTCCTCCTGGCGGTGGTGGCGTTGGTCTACTACCTGCTCGGCAACCTTACTGCCAACCTGCGCCGTATCGGGATTGGCACGTCGTTCGACTTCCTCGACCGACCGGCCCGCTTCCAGGTTTCCGGCCGGCCCTTCGACGCCTCTGACAGTGTGCGAACCGCCCTGATCGCGGGCGCCCGGAACACTCTCGCCGTCGCCGTCGTGGGCGTGATCCTAACCACGATCCTGGGCATCCTCGTCGGCACAGCGCGCCTGTCCACCAACTGGCTGGTCCGCAAGGCCGCTGCGACCTACGTCGAAGTGCTCAGGAACGTCCCACCGTTGCTGGTCATAACCTTCCTCCTCCTCGCGGTCGCCTTCACTCTCCCGGTTCTCGACGACGCGCCCGCTCCCCTCGGGCTTTCGGTCATCTCCGTGAAGGGCGTCGTCGTCGCCTCCCCGGTCGCCGGCGACAACTTCGGTTTGTACGCCGCGTTGTTGCTGGCTGCGGTGGGAGTGGCGGCCGGAGTGGCCCTGTGGCGCACGCGAGTATCCGACCGCACAGGCGCTCCCCACCATCGAGTGCTCATCGGAGCGGGCATCGTCGGGGCCGCCGCGGTAGCGGGGTACGCGATCCTCGGTCGACCCGTGGGGCTCTCACGACCCGAGATCTCGGGACGGATCGTCGAGGGTGGCGTCGTGATGCGGCCCGAGTACGCGACCGTGATGATCGGACTAGTCCTCTACACCGCGTCCCACGTCGCCGAGATCGTGCGCGGCAGCATCCTTGCGGTGCCCCGGGGCCAGAACGAAGCCGCGTCGGCCCTCGCCCTCACGAGTTTCCAGCGGCTCCGCTTCGTCGTGCTGCCGCAAGCGTTCCGTATCGCGATACCGCCGACCATCAACCAGTACCTCAACTACACCAAGAACACGTCACTCGGCATCGCGGTCGCGTATCCGGAGATCACCACGATCACCTTCATCCTGATCGGCAACGCGAATCCGGCACCGCAGCTGATCAGCATCCTGATGCTCGTCTACCTCACCTTCTCGCTGGTGATCTCCGCGCTCGTCAACCTGCTCAACCGACGGCTTCGGCTGGTGGAACAGTGAGCGTCGTCGCGCCCACGACCCGGCGACTCGCACCGGGTGCCTGGGCCCGGGCGAACCTCTTCAACAGCATCCTCAACACGATCCTGACGGTCGTGTTCGGCGCCGTCATCGCCATCGTCGTCTACCGGGTAGCACGGTTCGCCCTCGTTACCGCGGAGTGGGAGGTCGTACGCCGCAACCTGCGGATCTTCATGGTCGGCCGCTTCCCTCCCGGTGAGCTGTGGCGCATCTGGGCCGCCGCGGTTGCCCTCGCGGCGGCTTTCGGCACGGCATCCGGCGCTATCGCCGACGTCGCCTCCCGCGAGGCCTCGCTACGCGACATCCACGCCGAATCGGTGTGGCGGTCGGCACCCCGGCGCCTGTGGCCGGTCGGCCTCGTCGCCGCGGTGGTGCTCGGTTTCGCCGACACGCTGCTCCCCTTGCTGTTGACCTTCGCCGTCGTCGCCGTCGCGGTCGGCTGCCATCTCGCCGGACGCCACTTCGCCCACCAACTGGCGCGGTTCACATGGCTCATCTTCGCGGCCGGGCTTATCGTCGCACTCCAGGTTTTGGTGGCGGGGGGAGGAGTGGGCTGGAACCGGTGGGGCGGCTTCCTGCTCACCCTCTTCGCCACCGTCGCCGGTATCGGCGTCGCCTTTCCCGTCGG
>CAZWDB010000254.1:0-2475 GCA_964632885.1 uncultured Acidimicrobiales bacterium
CACGGCTGGGCAGTCCTGTTGGCCATCACCGGGCAGAACTCATTGGCCGTTGACAGCGCCGCCGACGCGACGGATCGACGGGATCGGTCGCGGCCCTGCCGCGACCGAATGCCCAAGCTGCGGGCGCGCGGACGATGGCGGCTATGGGACGACGGTTCCCTTAGGTGCGGCCGCCAGCCTTTAGTGAGATCAGCGCGTTGAGGGTGACCATCTCATCGGCGGTCTGTGACCAGTCCACCGCTTCGCGTCCGTCACCCGGGCCCTCTCGTGGGTCGTAGGCATTTGGGAGCATCCCCGGGAAGTCCCACCAACGAGCGTCCGTGGTCCACGTTCCGTCATCCATTCGCTTCTGATCGAGGAGTTCGAACGCGTCGTCCGCTCGCGCATCCTCCAAGGCTCCCGGCACGAGCGTGAGAACTCGCATCGCTTGCAACACGTCGTACCGCCAGTACGGCGGCCAGTGCAGCTCGACGAAGTTTTGGTCGATGGGCCCGCCGGTTCCGGCCAATCGAAACAGCCGATGTGAGAGCAGCAATTCCGCTGTCTTTCCGGCCGCTTCGAGGGCGCGAGGTTCGCCCGTCGCTCAGTGGTACTCGACGAGTCCCCACATTGTGGGCAGCGTCTCGTGGAACGAAGAGCGTCGCCCACTCGCGTTGACGTCGCAGTTCCACCCACCATCGGGCCACTGCCAGTCGCACAGCACGTCGGCGAACCGAACCGCCCGGGAGTCGGTGGCCATGCCTAACCGGCATGCCACCGCCAGCGGACTGCCCATCGTCCCGGTGTGTTCGCGGACCAGGCCATCGATGGTCTGGGGATTGTCCAAGTGCGGGCCCGCTGTCCAACTGTCGAGCAGCTGGTCGCAGCGCGCCACCGCCGTCGGGTGCCCCGCGGGGAGCGCCAGCTCGACAAGAGAGACCAGCCTCCAGTGCGCGCCAATCCACTTCGTATAGACGCGAACGTCCTCAAACTCCAGGAGCCGCGAGCACTTCGGTCCGGCCTCGATCTCAGCTGAGAGCCGGGCGAGCTCCGGTGACTGGGCGTCCTCTCCGAGGAGTTCGGCCCGGACCCGGAATCGGATCGCAGGTTCATCGGATGTCAGCAATCTTGCGACCGAACGCTGGAGGTGTTCGGCTCGGCTCGCCACCTCGGCCATCGATTGCTCAGACGCCCCGCGCCGATGCCCACTCGTCCACAACCGCGGGCCTAACGTGTGGCGCGCCACCTCTCCTCGCGTGCTGCGCGGCGTCAACCGCCGGCCGCCACGGTCGACGCCGACGCCGCAGCCGCGTTAAGGGTCGCGAGAACGGGACAGAATCACTCATGGTCTTCGCCGGGGACTCTCGCAGCGACGGGGCGGTCGCGATCGGTCCAACTGCAGCCGAGGAGATGCTCTCGGTCGCGTGCGACGAGCAAGTCGCGGGCGACCGCGCCGAGTGGCTCATGGTCGCGCAATCGCGATCGGACTGCACTTTCTTCGGCATCCGCGAGCGCGGGGTGGTCGTCGGTCAGATCTTCCTGCACGACCGCGACGACGATCGCTCCGAGACTCTGATCGGCTACCACATCTTCCGATCTGCAGACCGCGGTCGAGGTATCGGTACTGCGTCGCTCCTGCTACTGCGAGACTGGACGATGCAACAGACCGCACTCGCTCGTCTCGTTGTGATCACCTCCGAGGCGAACACCGCGTCTCAGCGCACAGCAGAGAAGGCCGGCTTTCGTTTCATCGGGAGGCCACACGAAGATCCCGTCAACGGTCGGGTCTACGAGTTCCTCCGATAGTTCCCACAGCGAGCAGAACGACGGGTTCGCGCTCGCTGAGGCCGCGCCCTAATGCTCGCCGCGGACAGATATTCGGAGGTGTTGCGACCGGTTGTGCCGGCGAGCGGACCCGCCGAAGATCCGGCAGTATCCGGCGGTTCCCCGCTGCGCCCCGGCGGGGGGCGTCACGGCAAGTGTTGACACATCGTTCACACGCAGTACGTCCGGACGTAATCCGCTGCGGGCAGGATGACAGAGTGGAACCGATGGGAGCGGACGAACCTGACCTAAGATCCGGTGACCGAGACGGATGCCGCGTGCATGTCGTGATTGCAGTCCGACTGCCCGACCGGCCCGGCGCCCTGGGGGCGGTTGCGTCTCGCATCGGCGCCGTGGGCGCCGACATCACCGACGTCATGGTCTCGGCGCGCTCGGGTGGATTCGCCGAAGATGTCTTCCACGTCGACCTACCGACCCTGGAAGGCGTCGATGTCGTGGGCTTGCTGTTGTCGGAGATCGCGGAAGTCGACGGCGTCTGCGCGCCCTCCGTGGGTCACACCGTCGACGGGTGCTGTCGGTGAAGCCAAGCCCTGTGGCTCCCACCCCGTAGGCGACGACCAGCTCGACCGGATGGCGGCGGCAATAGCGGTTGGCCGGCGCGGGAGCCGGGACTGCCCCGAGACGCCGAACTGGGACGACGGATACGTGCCG
>CAZWDB010000255.1:0-2453 GCA_964632885.1 uncultured Acidimicrobiales bacterium
CTTCGCCGAGGCCGACGACTGGGCCACACAAGTCCTCGACCACGACCTGTCACCCCCCGCCCGCGCCGAAGCCCTCGTGGCCGGCTGCCACACCGCATTCATGAGCGCCGTTACGCGACCAAAGGCCCTCGACACCCTCGCCACCCGCGCCCACCAACTGCTCGACCTCGCCGACGCTGCCGGCGACGACTACCTCGCCGGCATCGCCCACAACGCCCTCGCCCTCGAGTCCCTCTCGCGGCGCGACGCGGATGGATTCGAGGCCGCGATCACCGAGGCCGGCGTGCGGTTCGAGCGCATCGGCGACCAGGACCTCGTCCAGTGGGGCCGGCTTATGGCCACCCACGGTCACTTCCTGCGGACCGGCGTCTTTGATCCGACCGAGGCCGAAGCGGTCGACAACTGGGCGGCATCGATGCTGAGAGCCGCCGCCCACTACACCGCCGGCAGACCCGACCGAGCCGCGGCCAGCCTCGGCAACGTCGACCCAATCCTCGACGACGACGCCCTCGTCTGGTCCTACGCGTTCGATGGCCTACGTGCCGTGGTGCTTAGCGCCGCCGGCCAACAGGTAGCGGCGCGGCACCACCTCCGCCGTGTGGCCTCGAGGTGGCGAGCCGAACCTGGGTGGGGGACGCGGGTCCCCGGGCAGGCGCTGGTCGCCCTGGCTTGCCTCGAAGGAGATCTGCCCCGTGCCGCCCGGCTCGCCGGTATCACCCTCTCATCCTCGCAACGCGGCACGACGCCGCTCGGGTCGGTGTTCACACACCACCTGCGCACCGACCTGGACGGCCATCGGGATGCGGTCGCCGCCGCCCGCTCGCTCCACCGGCCCGAGATCATCGACGCCGAGCTGGCCCGCCGGGGAATGTGACCGCCGCCGACGGGACCCACACGTCAGCCCCGGATCCCGTGGAGCGGGCGTGGAGCACCCGTCGAGGGGCGTCCACCATCGTGGCGACCATGGAAAACTTCGGCATCGATCAGCCATCCAGACCGGGGAGTTGATCCGGGCCATCGCGGGCCCAATCCTGTCGAGGGGTGATCGGCAACCCGTCAGACCCAGGCGAACTCGCCGATGTGCGTCCATGGCAGCATGGTCGCCCCGTCGCGGCGCTGGATCTCGTCGCCGCCGTACACGACCACGATCTCGACCGGACAGTGGCCCGCAAGTTGGTCGGCGACCCGACGGGCCGCAGCGTAGAGCGACGAGCTGACCGTTCGGGCGGCCTTCGCCTCGACCAGCACCAGACCGTCGGGCCGGTCGACAACCAGATCGACCTCGGTGCCGTGCCGGTCGCGGTAGTGCGACAACCCGGGCGACTCGCCGGCGTTGCGGCGGTACTTGAGAATCTCCGAGGCCACCCAGCTCTCGAAGATGGCACCTCGCAGAGGATGCAGCCGAAGCTGGTCGGCGAAGCGGATACCGAGGAGCCAACACGCCAGGCCGCTGTCGACGAAGTGCAGCTTCGGCTGCTTGACCAACCGCTTGCGGATGTTGGCGTGAAAAGCGGGGACACGAAATGTGACGTAGGTGGTCTCGAGCACGGTCGTCCACGCCTTCGCGGTCGGCTGGGACACGCCGACGTCGCCGGCGAGCGAGGAGTAATTGAGCAGCTGACCGGTCCGCCCCGCAGCGAGTTCGAGCATGCGCTGGTAGGTGACGAGATCCCCGACGTTGCTGACGGAGCGGACATCGCGCTCGACATGTGTTGCGACGTAGGCTGCCAGCCACTCCGCAGGATCGAGGCCCTGATCGAGGATCCTCGGGTAACCGCCGGTCAGGAGCGCATCGTCGACGGTGGTCGGGAACTCGTCGAAGCGGACGACCTCGGTGCGGGCCATGGGCAACAGTTCGAGCAGCGCCGACCGCCCGGCCAGCGACTGGCTGACCGACTCGAGCAGGGTGAGGTTCTGCGAGCCCGTCAGCACCCACCGCCCCGGGGTTGGGTTGTCGTCGATGATCGGCTGGAGATACGAAAGCAGTTCGGGGACCCGCTGGATCTCGTCGAGCACTGCGCCGTCCGGGAACTGGGCGAGGAACGACCGCGGGTCATCGGCTGCGAAGCTGCGGATGTCAGGTGCCTCGAGGTTGGCGTAGGGCATGTCGCCGAACACGGCCCGGACCAAGGTCGACTTGCCGCTCTGGCGGGGCCCGGTGATCGTCACCGCGGGGAACGACCCCGCCCGGCGCAGCAACACCGGCTCGAGATCGCGGCGGACGACCATCCCCAAAGCCTAGCGGCTGATTCAAACTCACATTTTGAATTGGGCCAGACACAGCGGAGCGGATGCTTCTCGGGGGAGGGGCTCTACCAGGCGGTGGCCTGGTCGAGGATCACGGCTGCAGCTCGGCGGCACGGCGCTCCATGTCGGCGACAGCGTCCTCGTACTGGTCGAGGTCGTAGGTCGTCCGGGCGCGCAGCCTCCCGCGGCCATCGGACTCGACGACC
>CAZWDB010000256.1:0-2305 GCA_964632885.1 uncultured Acidimicrobiales bacterium
CCAGCGATCGTGACGCCAAGCCAAAACGCTGCCTGACCCGCTCATCCAGCGGACTCGGCAACAAGTGCGTATGACAGTCGACAACATCCTCCATAGATCCCCCTCCTCCGCGACGCACCGCCAGATTGCACCCGCGCCGCGTGACTCTGACCGACATTACGGCGCAGCGCGGTGCCGCCCGTCGCCGTCAACGCTGCGCGTTATTGCTCGAACGCTTGCGCCAGTCGGCGCGACCGCAGAGCAGCTTGGTAGAGGTCTTCGTACCGATGGGTGTCGAAGTGCTCATAGCTGCCGCACACGCCATAGAGGTGCAGGAGACCGGCCCGTCTGCCCAGGGTCTGGACGATGTGGGTCCGCTCCCAACCGCAGTTGTCGAGGAAGGTGACCCACCGCTCCGCCGTGGTGGCGTCGCGTCCGGCGAGAAGTGCCGGCTCAGGCTTGTGCCACTCCCGCGCGATGCCCACCTCGTCCATAGGCGACTCGTGGTGCGGCTTCGAGTTGGCGAGGATCGACGTGTATGCCACGACGCCGCTGTACTGGCGCATAGAGAGAACCAATAGCTCGTCATATGCGGGGGTCCACGCGTCGAGGTCGACGAGGTCGAAGCCGTCGAGGTCGAGCGAGCGCACCGCGTCGACCGCGGCGATGGCGAGGTGGGTGCGGAAGCGGACATCTCTGTCGTTGTGGAGCACCTCGATGGGTTGACGGTTGAGCTCCTGGGCGATGTCCCAGATGTCATGGTCACCGGCGAAGCAGTCAAGAACCCGGCTGGGACGGCCCGCCGGCAGGACGGCGAGCCGAAGCGCGACCTTGATGGCGAGCACCGTGCGGTTCTGGTGCTGGACGAGGGCCACGGCCGTCATTTTTGTCCTTCGCGCGACGCGTCGGTGACCTCGGGCCAGTGGTGGACCGGGCCCACAGGCGTCGAGTCAACCCGCGAGCCACGGTTCTCATTCCCTGGTGAGGATCGAGGTGCGTACCGCGGGCTCGTCAGCCACGACTGCTCCCCGACGTTCCGATTGCCGAACACGAGGTGGCCGCCCGGCCGCAGCGCGCGATGCGAGGCGCGGCAGGCGAATACTCCGGTGCCAGGCCCGAGGTCGACGCCTCTTCGCGTCGAGTTGGGTGGCGATCGCGAAGTACAGATCCAGATCGCCACGGTCGCTCTCCCCGATGGCGTCGAATATCTCCGCGAGTCGCGCGTGGTGGAACGGGTTTGCCTCCATCGCCTCAGCACGCTCCGTAGGTGGCGACCAAGTTCTGACTCTCCGCGCCATACGGCTCGCGTGTCCACCCGCCCCACTGGTCGCGCCGCCTCAGGCCAGCGATACGCGCCATCAAGTCGAGCTCTCCGAGCGACGAGTACCGCTGCACAGTCGGACTGAAGGCGATGCCGTCCTTGGACAGGTACATGTTCTGCTGGTACACGAGCTGGTCGACGGGGTCGACGCGCAGTGCCTGGAGGAACGCGAAGTTGAGCTCGAAGTGGCGTGCCTCGACGTATTGGCCGCTGCGAAGGTGATTCTCGACCCATCTTGGCGTGTAGCCGGACTCGATGAGGAACACCCCACCAGGTGCCAAGTGCTCGGCGACGAGTTCGAAGCATCTGACCTGGCCTTCTTGTGGGACGTTGAATAGCGAGTTCGCGATGCAGTAGATGAGGGCGTACTTGCGGCCTATCGCGAAGTCGCTGAGGTCGGCGACCGACGCATTGACCGCACCTCCCTGAGGGTGCGCCTGCAACTGTTCGATCGCGTTGGCGGAGAAGTCGATGCCGTCAACCTCGACGCCGGCCGCGGCGAGAGGGATGGCGACGCGTCCGTTGCCGACGGCGAGTTCGAGGGCCGGCCCATCACCTGCCAGGTCGCGGAGGACCGCGACCTGGGCTTGCGCTTTTGGCTCCGGAGGGTCTGGGAGAGGATCCGGCTCCGAGTAGGCCTTGTCCCACCAGCCATGCTTGTCGTAGCCGGCCATTTCAGCCATCGGCTCGACAACCCTCTTCAACGACGACTTCAATGCGAGGGGTAGGCAGCTGCCGCGGATGCAGGAACGCGTGCAACACAACTCCTTGTCGTGGTTGGGTTGTGGTTCGTTCCCGGCCGGCTGAAGCCGTGCGAGGTGCAGCGTGTCAGCAGGGGGCGACGCTCGCAACCGGATTGAGCCACACACGCGGTGTCTCGCTCCGCCTGGAGCTAACGCCACAGCCAGATTCCGCGACGGAATCTGCGCTGGGGCTCTAGGTCGAGCCCACGTCGTTCGCGTTCCAGCAGAGGCAGAACGGGTGACCGGCGGGATCGGCGTAGAC
>CAZWDB010000257.1:0-2303 GCA_964632885.1 uncultured Acidimicrobiales bacterium
CGGGCAGTCGGTTGCAACAAGAACTTGTGGGACCGGAACACTTGCGCCTCCGCGCTGGCCGACGACACAACCCACGCCACACCACCCGAACACCTGTTCGATACCCAAGACGCCAAGACGTGCGCAGGTTGTTCTCACACGAGCCCTAACCTGGGCCGAAGTGGTTGAGGTGATGGGCGTGCTCAACGTGACTCCTGACTCGTTTTCCGACGGTGGTCAGTGGTTCGATCGTGATGCGGCGGTGGCGCGCGGCCGCCGGCTGTTCGACGAGGGCGCCGATATCGTCGACGTCGGCGGGGAGTCGACGCGACCGGGCTCCGATCCGGTCCCCGTCGACGAGGAGCGGGCGCGCGTCGTCCCGGTGATCGCCGCCCTGGCGTCTTATGGCCGTGTGTCGGTCGACACCTCGAAGCCCGAGGTCGCCGAGGCCGCGGTCGAAGCGGGTGCCACGATCATCAACGACGTGAGCGCGTCGTTGGGTGAGGTCGCGGCCCGCCTCGGCACCGGATGGGTTGCGATGCACATGAAGGGGACCCCCAAGACGATGCAGCACGACCCGACCTACCGCGACGTAGTCGCGGAGGTCCGGTCATTCCTCGTGGATGCCGCCGCTGCCGCGCGGGCGGCCGGCGTCACCGAAGTCTGGATCGACCCCGGCATCGGGTTCGGCAAGACGATCAGCCACAACCTCACCCTCCTGCGCCATCTCGAAGTGCTCGCGGCCACCGGCTACCCGGTGCTCGTCGGCGCGAGCCGCAAGTCGTTCCTGAGCCGGCTCACCGGTGGTCCGCCCGCGTCCGACACCCTCGAGGGCAGCCTTGCCGTCGCGGTGCACGCCATGACCCAAGGCGCGGCCATGGTGCGAGTCCACGACGTCGCCGCGACCGTGCAAGCCGCTCGAGTGGTCACGGATCCGGTGGCATGACGGGCCCGGTGACATGAGAGGAAAGTGGGAGCGGGGGATCCAGCCCCGCAATTTCCACTGGGTGATCAAGGACCGCCTCGCGGTGTGCGAGCGGCCGGGCGGCTACTCCCGCAACCACCGGAAGGTCCGCCGGCATGAGGAGATCCTGTGGATCCGCAACCAGGGTTTCACGCGGATCGTGTCGCTGCTGCAGTCCTCGCACAACCTGCATGCCTACGAGGAGCTCGGCGTGGCGTGGTCGCATTTCCCCGCCGGACGCCACTCCGATGCCCGTTACCTCCTCAGCGAGCTGTACCCGCACCTGCACCGCTGGCTCGGAGCGGGCGAGAAGATCGTCATCCACGGGGATGAGATGGGCGACCTGGTGATGGGCATCGCGGCGGGCTACCTCCTCGCGACCCGGATGGTCGGCACCGAGACCCAGTCCATCACGCTCGTGGAGCAGATGCTCCACCGCCAGATGGGCCCGCCCGGACGGGAGCTGGTCGCGCTCGCCGCCGGCCTCGGCGAGGGGAACGCTCACGGCTGACCAGATCCAGCTCCGCGGGCTGCGCGCCGTGGGAACCCATGGTGCCCTCCCCGAGGAAGGGGTCCGGGGCCAGCCCTTCGAGGTCGACCTCGACCTCACCGTCGACCTCCGTGCCGCCGGCCGGAGCGACGCGCTCGCGGACACCGTCGACTATGGCGAGGTAGCCGGTCTGGTGAGCGCCATCGTGACGGGCGAACGTCATGTGCTGCTCGAAAGCCTCGCGGAGCGGATCGCCGCGTCCGCGCTCGCCGACGAACGGGTTGTCGCGGTCGACGTCACTGTTCGCAAGCTGCGCCCCCCGGTCGCAGTGGATCTCGACACGGTCGGTGTGCGTATCGTGCGTCCATGACCGCGCCCGATTCAGACGGCGAAGCCGCCGCCGCGACCGCCGCGGGTAGGGCGCGCCGGGCCTTCCTCGGCCTTGGGTCGAACCTCGGTGACCGGCGCAGGTATCTGACCGAAGCGGTGGCCTCGATTCCCGATGTAGTCGCGTTGTCGCCTGTTTATGAGTCCGAGGCCGTCGGCGGTCCCCCCGACCAGGGCGCGTACCTCAACATCGTCGTCGAACTGTCCACCGACCTGTCGCCCCGCGACCTCCTCGGGGTGTGTCACCGCCTCGAGACCGCGGCGGAGCGGGTTCGCATCGAACGGTGGGGGGCGCGCACCCTCGACGTCGACATCCTGTGGGTCGAGGGAGTCACTGTGGCCGAGGACGACCTCGACATTCCGCATCCCCGCATGTGGGAACGCGACTTCGTGCTCCTGCCCCTGCGCGACCTCGCCCCCGAGCTCATCCCGCCCGGCTGGCATCCCCACGAACGCGGCCCGGTCCGCGTCGGCACCCTCCCC
>CAZWDB010000258.1:0-2286 GCA_964632885.1 uncultured Acidimicrobiales bacterium
ACCCGTGGTCGCGAGCCACGAGAGTGGCATGGGCAGAGGAACCTCTCCCGTCGCTTCCTCCAGCCGCCGGAGAACTCGTGCATGCCATGGTCGGTATTGCCCGCGACGCGCCGTCATCGCGATACCAAGTGATTCATTCCGACCTAGCCGGGAACGTTCTCTTCGCCGATGACCGGGACCTACCACCGGCGGTGATTGACATCTCGCCGCAGTTCCGCACTGTCGGTTACGCCGAGGGAATCCTGGTCGCCGACGCAGTTGCCTGGGAGGGCGCCAGCCTCGACTTCGCCCAGCAGTTTGTTGACGAGTCACCGTCGAGGCGCGCTGACATCGCCCGCGCCATCATCTTTCGCGTTGCTACTGCCGGCCTGTTCCCTAACACCACGCCAGCACGCGTCGACGGTGAGGCAGCGGGATACCGCCAGCTTGTGCCCATTCTCTCTGTAGGTGACTGAGGGCGTCTGGTCGAACAACGAGAGGCTTGCCTGCGCCCAAATCGACGGGACCGTTCGGTTTCGACCGGACTCAACTCGCGGCAGAACGCGCGCCGCGGATGGGGTCGGGGGATAGCGTCGCCTGGTGCGAGGTGGCCGCCTAGATTCGTGGCGTGCTTGGTCGAGCCGTTCACGACTGGATGTCCTTGCGCCCACGTCCGGAGTTCCATCTCCCCGTGTTTGGGACTTCGAGCCCCGATGCTGTTGTCGCCGCGATCGCTGAGTTCGCCGCGGCTCATCTTGCCGCCATGGTCGATGTCTCCTTCTATTGGGTGAGCCATGGCGCAGTTGCTGGCGTCGACCTCGCCGATGGGCGGCGCGTCGCGTGCAAGTTCCTCTCGAAGGACTATGAGCGCCTCGATGTGCTCGACGCATGCCGAAACGTTCAACTGCGGGCCCTCACCGCGGGACTTCCCGCCCCTCGGCCGATCGCGGGCCCAATCACCTGGGGTGGGGCGGTGTGTCTTGTCGATGAGTGGCGGCCCTCACCGCTCCCGCTTGATGGCCGACAATCACTGGTGCGCGAGGGGCTCGCGCGGCTGCTCGGTGAGGTTGTCGCCGGCATCAACCCGATCAATGAGCCGGTCCTGGGAAGGACTCGTCATGCCTTGCCCAGCGCTCCGCCCGCGTCGGGGGATGGCACGGTTGACAACGTCGTCGCCGAGGCCCACCGACACCTGATCGCTGCCGCCCGGGTGGGCGAGCCTGTTGCCGGCCACTTTGACTGGCGCACCCAGAACGTGCACGTCACACTCGAAGGCAAGTCGCTGGTGATCTATGACTGGGACTCGACTGTCATCGACCTCGAGGAGAGAATCGTCGGCGCGGCCGCAGCGATGTTCAGCATCGTGATGGGAGCGCCCAACTCGAGCGTCCCAACACCTGAGGACACACGCGCCTTCGTGCTCCACTACGAGCAACAACGCGGTCACTACTTCAACGCCGATCAGCGCGACACCGTTGCCGCTGCCGCGCTCTACAAACTCGGGACTCAGGCCGTGGCGGAGCACGGCTGGGATCCTGAGGGCGACCGAATCGACCATCGCAGCCCCCGTCTCGCACTTCGCACCTACGGAGCAGACGGCTACGAGCAAGCGATAACGCGGGCGCCTTGAGATCTCAGACCATCGTCGGCTCCGGTCAACGTGTATCACAGGACCGCACTATCGGCTATACGAGAGAGTCAACGAGAGCCACACAGCGCTGGTGCAGCTCTGCATACGGGTCGCCGCGTTCACGCTTACACCTCTCGAAGCCAACGAGGGGTGATCGATCACGCCGGCATGCTCGTCGGCGATCTGGATGTTGTCCGCGACTATCCCCGCCAGCGTTTGGACCTTGGGATCTACTTGTTGGCTCCCGAGGTCCGCGGCCGAGGCGTGGGTTCGAAGGTGCTCGACAAGGCGGCCGAGTGGATAGCCGCCCAAGGCGGAGCTCGGATACGCATGGCGGTCGTGGAATGGAACGAACGCGGTGTCGCGTTCCTGGGGCGACATGGGTTCACCCGCACTTACGCACTTGAGAACCACCAGTCGGGTGAGCGTGTCAGCCCCTCACCGCCATCCCCGCACCCAGCCCGGTCGACGAGAGGCTTCGAGCGACGGATGCGGTCCTGGGAGGAGTTCGCGTACGACATCGGCGTAGACCTCCGCACCGCGGTCGCCATTGGTGAACACGACCACACCCACCTGCTGGGCCGGCCGTCCGATGACGAAGTTCTTGTATCCGGGGTCGTTACCCCATTGCCAGACGGCTTCCTCTTCGGCGATCTCGATTCCCCACCCGAGACCCC
>CAZWDB010000259.1:0-2260 GCA_964632885.1 uncultured Acidimicrobiales bacterium
TGCTGTCGGGTGCCGTGCACGATCTGGTGGTCGACCGGCTGCCCGACGGGTGCTCGCTCCGGGAGCTGGGCACCCACCGCCTTCGTGATCTGACTCGTCCCGAGCGGGTACTCCAGCTGTGCCATGCCGAGCTGCGCGACGACTTCCCGCCACTGCGGTCGCTCGACAGCTACCCGCACAACCTGCCAGTGCAGCTCACCAGTTTCATCGGTCGGAGACCCGCGATCATCGACGTGATCGATCTCGTCGAGCGGCATCGGTCGGTGACCCTCACCGGTCCGGGTGGATGCGGCAAAACCCGCTTGGCGCTCCAGATCGGTGCCGACCTCGTCGGCTCCTTCCCGGATGGCGTGTGGTTCGCCGAGCTGGCGCCGATCAGCGATCCGGGTCTGGTCGACCGGGTGGTGGTGCGTTCGCTCGGTTTGCAGGAAGAGCCGGTCCGCTCGGTGGTCGAGACCGTCACCCACCACATGGCAAACAAGGCGGCGCTGCTCATCCTCGACAACTGCGAGCACGTCGTCGACGCCGCCGCCGCCTTCACCGCGGAGGTGCTGCGGTCGTGCCCGTCCATGACGATCCTCGCGACGAGCCGCGAGCCACTCGGCGTCACCGGCGAGGTCAACTGGCGGGTCCCATCGCTGTCGCTGCCGGACACCGACGGCGCACCTGTCCCCATCGAAGGCGTCACCAGAGCCGAAGCCGTCGAGTTGTTCGTGGAGCGCGCCCGGCGTGCCCGGCCAGCGTTCACTCTCGACGACTCGAACACCGCCGCTGTGGTGGAGATCTGCCGTCGCCTCGACGGCATCCCCCTCGCCATCGAGCTGGCGGCCGCCCGGGTGAGGGTGCTGTCGCCTGACCGCATCGCCGCCTCGCTCGGAGACTCCTTCCGTGTCCTTGCCGGCGGCGCCCGTACTGCGGTCCCGCGGCATCAGACGCTGCGAGCCTCGATCGAGTGGAGCCACGCGCTGCTCACCGACGCCGAACGCACCCTGTTCCGCCGCCTCGGTGTGTTCGCCGGGTCGTTCGACCTCGACGCGGCCGAAGGCGTGACCCCGGGCGATGGCCTCGCCCCCCACCACGTGCTCGACCACCTCACCCTGCTCGTCGACAAGTCCCTCGTCCTGGCCGACGGCGAGGTCGCCGGCGACGTGCGCTACCGGCTCCTCGAAACGGTCCGGCAGTATGCCTTCGAACACCTGCAGCGCGCCGGCGAGGTCGAGGCGACACGTGTCCGCCACCGCGACCACTACCTCATGACCGCGGAAGCCGGCCCGACCAACAACCCCGCGCGGCTTGACCGCATGGAAGCCGACTTCGACAACCTCCGTGCCGCTTTCGCGTTCAGCCGAGAGCGCGGCGACCGGGCCGAGGCCATCCGCCTGCCGTACGCGTTGAACTTCGCCTTCACCGAGCGAGGGCTCCACATCGAGACCCGCAAATGGCTCGAACAAGCAGTAGCCGACTCCGACGGTGTCGACCCCGTCGTCAGAGGCCGAGCGCTAGCCACTGTCGCTACGAACCGAAGGATGGCGGCTGCTCCGGGCGGACGCGCCTTCGCCGAGCAGGCGGTTGAGCTCCTGCAAGACACGGGGGATGAGTTCGGACTGTGTCACGCGCTCTCACAACTCGGCGTGGCCCGCTCGCTGGAGCGGCTCCCCTACCGCGACACCTTGGAGGATGCCCTCGCGCTGGCCCGCCGCTCCGGTGATGTCAGAAGCCTTCTCCCGACGCTCAGCGCGCTCACCACGTGTTCCATGGGTGACGATCCCCGTGCGTCGCGGCATTGGGCCGAGGAGATGCAAGCGGTCGCGGAGAAGCTGGGAGCCACGCACTTAGTCCACGCCGCTTGGCAGCACCAAGGTCTCGTGGCGATGTTCGTCGGCCCCCTCGACCGGTCACTCGACCTCTTCGAACAGGAGCTGGCCGGGGCGAGCGCGAGCCGGGACACCTTCCACATCATCGGCGGGAACGCGTTCAAGGCCGCATGCCTCGCGCTCCAGGGCGATGTTGACGCGGCGCGCTGCTCGGCCCAGCTCGCGCTCGAGATCGCGGACGAACGAAGCCTGGCGCTCGGCGCTGGGTGGGCAAGGCTTGCCCTCGGGCGTGTGGCGTTGGTGTCCGGCGAGCTCGATGGCGCCCTCGACGCCATGACCGAGGGATGGCCGCACTTCGAGATCCTGCCGGGACCGGCCGAGATCCATCTCGCCGTGCGGATCGAGCTCGCCCTCGCCGCCGGTGACCTCGCCACGGCGCGCCCGTT
>CAZWDB010000260.1:0-2238 GCA_964632885.1 uncultured Acidimicrobiales bacterium
CAAGGGGCTGCTGTAGGTACGGCGTCGCAAAGGTGTTGTCGACGACGACGAGCGCCTCGCGTTCGTGTGCGAACGCAGCGACCGCGGCGATGTCGATGACAGTGAGCATCGGGTTGCTCGGAGTCTCTATCCACACCAGCCGGGTGTCGGCCTTCCAGGCCCGGTCGAGGGCATTGAGGTCGGTGAGGTCGACGGGCGTGAACCGGTATCCCGCCGGGCCGTAGACCTGGGCGACCAACCGGTAGGTGCCCCCGTAGGCGTCGGGCGGGAGGACGATGTCAGCGCCGGCCGGCAGCAGGCGGAGGATCGCATCTTCCGCCGCGAGGCCGCTGGCGAAGGCCAGCCCGTGGCGCGCACCCTCCAACGAGGAGAGGCACGACTCGAGCACGGCGCGAGTCGGATTGCCCGACCGCGAGTACTCGAAGCCGCGGTCGCGCCCCACTTCGTCCTGCGCGAACGTCGTCGCGAGGTGGATGGGTGGCACGACTGCGCCGGTTTGAGGGTCCGCCTCCTGCCCCGCATGGATCGCCCGGGTTTCGAAGCCGCTCATGGCGCCCCCTCCTTCGTCTGCTTCGTCTGCTTCATCTGCGGATCGCTTGCGATGTCTCGTGTGCTCACGCCTGGTGCTGGACGAGGAAGTCGAGCACGTCGGAACGGGTGAGGATGCCGACGGGATGGCCCGCGTCGACGACCACAACCGCGCTGGCGTGCTCGAGCTCGTCGACGACGACGCCGACGCCTTCACCCGCCCCCGTGCTCGGGAGCGCGGGCGCCATTACCTCGCTCACCGGGCGGTCGAGGACCGAGGGGTTGTCGAAGGCGGTTTCCATCAGCTGGCGGTCCTGGGCTGAACCAACCACCTCGGCGAACACGAGCGGGGGCTCGGCGCTCACCACCGGCACCTGCGACACGTTGTACTCGCGCAGGATGGCGATCACGTCGCGCACGGTCTCGTCGGGATGAACGTGCACGATCTTCGGGATGGTCGTCTGCTTGCGCGCGAGGACGTCGCCCGCGGTCGGACCGGTCGCCCGGAGGAAGCCGTAGTCGGCCATCCATCCGTCGTTGTAGAGCTTGGAGAGGTAGCCGCGTCCCGAGTCCGGGATGATCGTCACGACCACGGCGTCAGGACCGAGGCCCCGGCCGACCTCGAGCGCGGCCCAGATCGCTGTTCCCGATGAACCTCCGACAAGGATCCCTTCTTCGCGCGTGACGCGCCGGGCAGTGAGGAAGGAGTCCTGGTCGCTCACCATGACCACTCGGTCGACCACCGACCGGTCGTAGGTGTCGGGCCAGAAGTCCTCCCCGATGCCTTCCACCAGATAGGGACGGCCCGTCCCCCCGCTGTAGACCGACCCCTCCGGGTCGGCGCCGATGATCTCGATGTCGGGGTTCATCGACTTCAGGTAGCGGCCGACGCCGCTGATCGTTCCACCGGTGCCGATGCCGGCGACGAAGTGGGTGACCCGTTGGTTCGTCTGTTGCCAGATCTCCGGGCCGGTGGTCCGAAAGTGCGCCTCCGGGTTCATGGCGTTGTGGTACTGGTCGGGCTTGAAGGCGCCGGGGATCTCGCGGGAGAGCCGGTCCGAGACCGAGTAGTACGACTCGGGATGCTCGGGCGCCACCGCGGTGGGGCACACGACGACCTCGGCGCCGTACGCGCGAAGCAGTGCGACCTTCTCCGAGGAGATCTTGTCGGGCATCACGAATACACAGCGGTACCCACGGCGCGCCGCGACGATCGCGAGGCCGACGCCGGTGTTGCCAGAGGTGGGCTCGACGATCGTCCCACCTTCGGCGAGGAGTCCGTCGCGTTCGGCGGCCTCGATCATGGTGAGCGCGGGACGATCTTTCACGCTGCCGCCCGGGTTGAGGAAGTCGAGCTTGGCGAGCAGGTGGCATTCGAGGTCACGGCCGACGCGGTCGAGCCGTACGAGCGGCGTCTCGCCGATGAGGTCGATCAGGGAGCCGGCGACCTGCATGGGTTGCCCTGGGTCGACGAGCGGAAAGACCTGGATGCCGCTGAACGCGTCACCCGCGGGCTCGTCGGTGTAGAAGGTCACGGGGAGTCCGGCGTCGTGCAGACCGCGCGCCATCTCGGCGGAGCCGACCACGGCAACGCGACGCGGAATGTGGCTCCGTACGTGCGCGACCAGATCCGGTGTAGGTCGCCCGTCGTCTGCCTGGATCACGTGGGCGGCTCGGCGGCGCAGTCGTTCCGGAGCCTCGGCGCGGCCC
>CAZWDB010000261.1:0-2238 GCA_964632885.1 uncultured Acidimicrobiales bacterium
TCGAGGTCGTCCGGATGCAAACACCCCAGCAACTCCCGATCCATACCCCCACATCATACCTTACAGACCAGCAAGAAACAAACAAATGTTCGCCTAATCTTCACGAAAGCTCCGGGCGCGCACTCAACGTTTCGACAGGGGGCCTCGTTGTTGGCCATGCTCATTCCGGTGGGGAACCTTCAGCAGGACACCGGGGTCGACTTCGTCAACGAGGATGCTGACGGCGGTCGGCGCTTCCGTGCCAAGTTGAGCCCGGAGTGGGAGATCTGGGGGCCGATGGGGGGATCCGTCGCCTCGGTGGCGCTGCGCGCCGCTGCCGCGGCGAGTCCCTTCGCCCGGCCTGCGAGCTTCTTTGCCAGTACCTCGGTGTCGCTACCTTCGACGCAGTCGACATCGCAGTCGCCCCTCTGCGTGTCGCCAAGACGGCCGTGGCTCAGCGTGTCCAGGTGCGCCAGGGTGATCGCGCCATCCTCGAGGCCACAGTGTGGAGCGTCGGCGACGTGGATGGGCTGGCTCACGACGTAACGGCGCCGACGAGACCGCCCGTCCCTTCTCCACAGGAGTGCAAGGATCTCACGGAGCTGTTGAGTGAGGAGGACCGCGCCGACGGTCCACCCTTCCCCTTCTGGCGGAATCTCGACTCGAAACCGATCAAACTGGACCGCAGAGCGACCCGCAGTTGGCGAACCCGTTTGGCGGGAGTGGCTGCGCTTCGTGCCCACGCACACCTTCAGTGACCCGTGGGTAGACGCCTGCCGGTCACTGATCCTCGTCGATCTGCAGAGCTGGCCGTCCGCCTCGCGCGCGCACGCGCCGGGTCACGAGTTCATCGCGCCGAGCCTCGATCTCTACGTAGCCTTCCACGACCCGCGGCCGGACAGCGAGTGGCTCCTCGCAGACGGCTGCTCGCCGATCGCGCAGGACGGACTGATGGCGTGGAACGGGAGGCTCTGGGCCGAAGACGGCGCGCTCGTCGCCACCGGAGCGGGCCAGATGCTCTGTCGGCGCGTGAGGCAGGCCTGAGACTATCCCCCAAACAGGGCACTACACCGCTCCCATCGGCGATACCTGGAGTCGGTGTCTCCCAAGGCGTACGAACCCAGGTGTGATCAACCGACATCGGGGGATGACTACGAGCAGGCCAGGACTTAGCCGAAAGCCCGGAGCGATCTGTGCCCTTAAGGAGAGTCGGAGACCTGGAGATCGACCAGGACCTCGAATTCCAGCAAAGAGAGTGGCGGGCGGAGCGAGCGGGCTGGTCGGCCCTGGTGTTTGTCATCGTGCTCGCAGGTGCGGGCGTCTTCGGCCACGGACCTGTTAGCTGGTCGACGACCTCGGCACCGGACGGGACGCTGAGTCTCGATTACGAGGAGTTCGGGCGTCGCGGGGGCACGCAAGATCTCGTGATTCGTGTCGCCGCCAGTGAGGCACAGTCTGGCAAGTGGGCGGTCGACGTCGACGGCAAATACGCAGCAGGACTCGTTGTCCAGGCTGTCAACCCTGAGCCCGACTCCGTGGAGTCCACCGATCAGTCGGTCCGCTACACCTTCTCACAGCAGCGATCGTCGGCGTCGTTGGAGGCGACGTTCTCGATGAGGCCAGCCACTCTCTGGAGCACCACCGGTCGCGTCAGCGTTCCCGGCGGGTCCAGCGTGGTGTTCCGGCAGTTCTTCTTCCCGTAGGAGGCTTGGCATGGATGCCGTTCTGCGCGCGCTCTTGATTTACGTCGTGGTGCTTGTCATCTTCCGGACATCGGGCAAGCGAACGCTCGCGCAGATCACTACCTTCGACTTCGTGCTTCTCCTGATCGTGGGAGAGGCGACGCAACAGGCACTGCTCGGTGACGACTTCTCCATCACGAACGGCGTCATTGTTGTCGCGACCTTGGTCGGCTTTGACATCATCCTCTCCTTCTTGAAGGGGCGCCTCCCTGGCCTCGACCGGGCGGCCGAAGGTCTGCCGCTCGTGATCCTGCAGGACGGGAAGCTTCTGGACCGCCGGCTCGAGAAGTCTCGGATCGCACCGGAGGACATACTGGCCGCCGGGCGGAAGACGCACGGCCTCGAACGTCTTGATCAGATCAAGTACGCCGTCCTTGAGCCGAGCGGCGAGATCAGCGTGATCCCGTCCTAGTTCAGGCGGCGGTGGCGCTCGCCCTTGAGGAGTACCAGCACGATTGGACAGCCGATCGCTAGCATCGAGCCATGATCGAGTTCGCGATCGTGATGGGTGTGATCC
>CAZWDB010000262.1:0-2183 GCA_964632885.1 uncultured Acidimicrobiales bacterium
AGGGCGGCGTTGGCGGCGAACAGTGGACGCCCTCTTCGCTCGGCGTCGTCGAGGGCTGACCACAGGGCGGTGACGACCTCCGGGGCGCGTTTCGCGATCTCGTCTGGGATGGCGCGGTCGAGAGCGGCGACGGCTCCGCGCCGGCGAGCGGCCAGGGCTTCCGCGGGTGACACGATCGACCAGATCGACGGGATCGCACGCGCCACGAAGTCGCGCTGGAATCCGTAGAAGCAGGCTGCGACGACGTCGCTGCCGGTCTCGCCGAGCGGTGCGGCGCGCCCCGCGAAGTAGCCACGCCAGAATCCGCGGAGGCCCGCGCTCTCGAACGCCTCGTGGGCGTCCTCGGCGAAGTACGTGATGGCGTGGATGGGTTCGAGGAGTTGCCACACCCACCGGCTGCGAGTCAGAGATGTGCTCATCGTCGTGTGGTGACGGTGTCGGGACGTGACACCGCCGGCTTCGATCGCGGCTCGGATGCCGCAGTGTCCGGGGACCGGTGTGGGTCCGGAGGCGGCGCCTCCGACTGCGATGTGCGCCCCAGCATCTCGACTCCGACGGTGCCGCAGTAGCACCGGAACGTCAGGCGGATCCCGTCGTCACGGTTCTCGAGACGCATGATGCGTCGGGGACCGATCAGTACCCGCGTCTTGCAGCCGTCGCAGTGGGCATCGAACATGCAGTGAAATGATCCAATCAGGAGACCAATAGTGAAGTGGACTAACCTTGTGCACAGGATGGAGTGATTGGCCCTTGCCATCAAGGGCCAATCCTGGAAAACTGGTCGTTCATGGATGCGGCTGCACTGACTCGCCTTCTCGGCGCGTGGGACGCAGGGCTGGGGGCCCTCTACGAGCAACTGTCGGAGGCGCTGGCGGCCCTCATCCGCCGGGGCGAGCTGGCACCGGGTACGCGGCTGCCGTCGGAGCGCAGCCTCGCCGGCGCCCTCGACGTCAGCCGGGGAACCGTCGTGGCCGCGTACGGTCGACTCCGGGAAGCGGAGGCGATTCGGTCGCGGCGCGGGAGTGGGTCCGTCGTGGCGGGGACCACCATCCCGGCGCGAGGCTCCCGTGAGCTGCAGCTCGACACGCTCCTCGGGCTGAACGTCACCGCCAACGTCGGGAGCCGCGACGATCTCGTCAACCTCCTGCCGGCCTGCTGGCAGGACACGACCGGGTTGCCGGGCGACCTGTTCGAGATCGACGGCGGCGACGTGATGGGCGCCGGCGACGGGCACGGTTACCACTCGGCCGGCCTTCCGGAGCTGCGCGTCGCGGTTGCCGACTACTACTGCGCCCGAGGGGTGCCGACCTCTCCGGCGCAGATCCTCGTGACCGCCGGTGCCCACCAGGCGATCGACCTGATCACGCGGATGTGCGTGGGACCGGGCGACGCGGTGATCGCCGAGCAGCTCACCTACCCTGGGGCGCGAGACGTCTTCCGGGCCGCGGGTGCTCGGACCGTCGGAGTCCCGATCGGGCCCGACGGCGTGCGGGTCGAAGCGCTCGCCCGCTCGATCCGCGACGCCGACCCCCGGCTCGTGTACCTCGTTCCGACCGTCCACAACCCGACCACGGCGGTCGTGCCCGTCGAGCATCGGGAGCGCATCGCCGAGCTGGCGGCGTCGAGCAACACCGTGGTGATCGACGACGAGTCGCTCGCCGAGACGAAGCTCGATGGTGACCCGCCACCGCCGCTCGTGTCGTTCGCTGATCACCCCGATGCGCTCGGTCGGCTGCTCACGGTGGGTTCGACGAGCAAGTCCTTCTGGGGAGGCCTGCGGGTGGGGTGGGTGCGTGCCCCCGAGGCGGTGATCACCCACCTGACGCGGCTCAAGACCCTGGCCGACCTGGCGTCACCCGTCATCAGCCAGATCGTCGCCGAGCGGTTCCTGCGGCGTGCCGATGAAGTCCTCCCGGCGCGCCGAGCGGCCTTGGCGGAGCGGTTCGATGTGCTCTCCAACTGCCTGGCCCGCCACCTGCCCGACTGGAGCTGGGAGGAGCCGCGCGGCGGACTCGCGTTGTGGGTGACCATCCCCGACACCGACGCGCTCGCCTTTAGCCGGGTGGCCGCCCGTCACGGCGTCGGCGTCGTCCCCGGATCGGCATGTGCGGTCGACGACGGGTCGCTCGACCACCTCCGCCTCGGCATCGGCCTCGAGCCGGCCCGCCTGGAGGAAGGCGCCC
>CAZWDB010000263.1:0-2142 GCA_964632885.1 uncultured Acidimicrobiales bacterium
CATCCCGTCGTGGCCGCCAGGTACAGGCCGGGCCAGCCGCGGCCCGTTCCGACGTCGAGCAGCCGCGACTCGGGTCGGAGGCCCAACCGTCGGCCCAGTTCGTCGGCTTGGCCGAGAGTGGTGAAGCCGTTGGCTCCCCACGACGCGCCGATCACCCTGGTCTCCATCTCGCGAGCTAGCGCAGGACGCTGCCGCGCGTAGCGATCCGCGAAGTGTGCTCGGGCGTCCCGTTCGTCGCGGCTCATGGCATGTCTCGAGTAGAGGGGCATCGTATATGTGTCCGACCTCGTCTACGCCGAGCGCACAACAGGCGGGTGTGCGGATAGCCTCGTGGCGTCTGTTCGTCTGTTCGTTCTGGGGGGGAAACCGTGGCGGATCTACCGAAGTCGACGCTGGGACGCACCGGCCTCGACGTGACCAAGCTTGGATACGGAGCGATGGAGCTTCGCGGCGCGGGCGGGGGACGGGGCCGCGACATCGACGAGTCCACCGTCGATGCTGTGCTGAACCGGGTGCTCGACGCCGGGATCAACTACATCGACACCTCGCCCGACTACGGGCTGTCAGAGGAGCGGATCGGCAGGACGATCGCGCACCGCCGCGACCAGTACTTCCTAGCCAGCAAGTGCGGCTGCCCGATCAACCAGCCCGAGCCCGCGCCCGGCCAGCGGCGCCAACACATCTTCACGCGGGAGAACATCCGAGCCGGTGTAGAGCAGAGCCTGCGCCGGATGCAGACCGACCACCTCGACGTCGTCCAATTCCACTCGAGCCCGTCCCGGACCACCCTCGAGGAGAACGACGCGGTCGCCGAGCTCGATGCACTTCGCGAGGAAGGCAAGGTCCGCTTCCTCGGCATGTCAGGCACGCTCCCGAACCTCTCCGACCACATCGCCATGGGAGTGTTCAACGTCTTCCAGATCCCCTACTCCGCGGTCGAACGGGAACACGAGGAGTCGATCAGCGCGGCTGCGGCGTCCGGCGCCGGCACCGTCGTGCGGGGCGGCGTGGCACGAGGGATCCCCGCCACGCCGCGGGAACGGCTGGAGCAGATGCCGGAGATGTTCCGCCAGCGCTTCGCCAGCCGGCTCGATCGGTTCGAGGAAGCCAACCTCGACGAGGTGCTCGACGGCATGTCCCGCATGGAGTTCATGCTGCGGTTCACGCTCACCCATCCCGACATGCACACAACCATCGTGGGCACGTCGAACCCCGCCCATCTCGACGCCAACGTGGCAGCGGCGATGAAGGGTCCGCTCCCGGCCGACGTCTACGAAGCCGCGAAGAAGCGCCTCGACGCCGCCTGACCCTGGCCGCTGAGCGCAACGAGGTGGTGTGCCCGATGGCTACGGGCCACCCGCGCCGCCCCGTCGGCGTCGGCCGCGCCTTAGGGTCGGCGCACTCGCCCTGAGTTGCGGTAGGAGGGGCGGCTACAGAGCGATGCGGTACTGGACGTCTTCGATCCCGGCAGGGGCGTAGACCGACTTGCGTTCCCCGGTGCACAGCCACCCCAGCCGCTCGTACCACGACCGCGCCCGCTCGTTCCGTTCCAGCACCCACAGCGTCGCCTCCGCGAAACCTGCACCGCTGAGGTGGTCGATGGCTGCCCGATAGAGCTGCCCGCCGATGCCCTCTGCCCATCGATCCGGTGCCACGTAGAGCCGGGAGAGGTGGCCGAGGTCATCGTCGCCCGGATCCGGTCCGGCGAGGATCACTCCGACGATCGACCACCCGTCGTCCTCGGAGCGGTCCTCAGCGACGAACGCCCGTCGCCCCCGGTCCCAGTCGGGGCCGAGCCAGTGGGCCCACTGCTGCTGCACCTCTTCCTTCGTCGGCGGCGGCGCGTCCTCCGGGAAGATGTGTCGGTAGGCCGCGAGGGCAGTGCCCAGGTGAAGGTCTGCCAAGTCCCCGACGAGGCGACGATCGGCCGATCGGACGACGACGCTCACCCCGTCATCTTCTCACCGGGGTTGGCTGTCATGGTGCACGACCTCACCGTGGATGCGGTGTTGGAGCTGCAGGCTTGCGCGGGTGGGTGGGCGTCCCGATGGGAACGCGTTGCCGTAGGTGTGGGCCGAACGCCGGAGAACAGCAACACGCGCGAGACGCCGCCGGCCGAGGCTCGGGGCAGGAGCAGCTCAC
>CAZWDB010000264.1:0-2109 GCA_964632885.1 uncultured Acidimicrobiales bacterium
CTGACGACGATCGATTCTGACCGTGTCTCACCGTCGGGGAGTGGTGGCCGGCCGGCGCCGGGGCGAGGTGTGCCGATCTGGTCGGGCGGAAACCCCTGTTGGACGGTGACGTCGGCATGCCCGAGTGGCTCGCCGCACGCTGGGGTGGTCCGGCCCCGGAGGGCCCGCGCCTGTAGACGGCGGCACGCCCCCGCGCAGACGCCAACTGGCCGACCATCCGGACCCCCTTGCATCTGGACGCCGGCCTGCTACCGTTGCATCTAGGCAACGGTAGGCTGCGAACATGGCATCGAAACTCGAACGGCGCATTGAGCGCCGCAAGGCCGACAGCGAGGAGTATCGCAAGGGTGCTGAGCGCGCCGCGGCGGAGATCTCGCAGGCCAACCAGTTCATGGAAGCCATCGCGGAGCAGCTGGAGGCCAGAGGAGTCTCCAAGGCCGAGTTGGCCCGTCGTGTTGACCGACACCCGTCGGCTGTCCGCAAGCTGTTCATGGAGGGCGCCAACCCGACGATCGAGACCGCCATCGCGGTCGCCACTGCTCTGGGTCTTCGGCTGACGCTCACTCCGGCGGAGTCGCCCCGCCCTCAGGCCCACGCCTGAGTCACAGCTCCTCAGCCACTGATCGAGGATCCGTCGACAAGTAGATGTCACGCAGCTTGCGCAGGCGGGTGTAGAACTCCTCGGTGAACGCAGACTCGTCTCGCTTGACGCCGCCACCGACTACGACGATGGCGGAGTGCCCCAATCCGGGGGCGTCGCGGTCGAAGATCACGAAGAGTCGGTAGAGCTTGCCATCGTGCTTGTCCCTCGCTTCGAACCAACCGGTCATGTCGTCGCGCATGGCCTTCCATCTCAGGCCGCCCTTGAAGGCGAACGGTGGTTCGTGGCCCTCCACAGCCGCGAGGGTTGCTTCCAACTCCCCGGCTGCCTCCGGAGGGATGTGGTTCAGGAACTCGAGTCCGGGCGTTCGGCCGGAGTCGGGATATCTGAAGAACTCGATCATCCACGCCATTGGTCACGCTCGTCAGGGTCACTCGGCTCGGCCAGGTGACCGTACGGGTCACCTGCGACACGGGACACGGCCGTCACCTACTGCCGCCACTGGACTGGGTGATCGGGCCGGAAACCGATGCTTGATCGGTTTCGGGGAGCCACGCGGGCGGTTGCGGACGGACGTCGGCAGACGCTGGGGGTCAGACCGGAGAGTCCTCGGACGCCACGTCGTCGGTGTGGCCAGCGGACTCGACAACGACCGTGAGGGCGGCTCGTAGTTCGTCGAGTTGCTCGTCCAGTCGGGACTCGAGGCTCCAGAGGATGGAGGCGACGCTCGGCGCTGCGTGGTGTCCCTCCTCGGCGCTGCCCTCGTCGCCGAGGAGGTCGTGTGTCGCGAAGAGCCGATGCAGGGCGCTGCGCACGAGGTCGCTCTGTGCCTGACCGGTCGCATCGGCCAGGGCGACGAGTCGCGCCTTGTCGCCCGGCGTGATCCTGACGACGATCGATTCTGACCGTGTCTCACCGTCGGGGAGTGGTGGCCGGCCGGGGCCGGGGCGAGGTGTGCCGATCTGGTCGGGCGGAAACCCCTCCGCTGCTTCCTCGGCAAGCCGTGCGTCGGAGTCGCGAGAGTCCTTTGTCTGGTCATTCATGGCAGCTTCTTCAGGTAGTGCTTGCGGGCCTTGTGGGCGTGGATGATGCGTGGGTCTGTCGTGTCGCCGTCGACGACGAGAACCTCGAGGACGGCGTTCTGTGCTCGGTTGAGGCCGATGTACATCTCTCCGTGGTCGCCTCGAGATGCCGTGATGGGGAAGATCGCGAGCGCTCTTTCGACGACATGAAGCATGTCCTCATCCGCGACACCGTGGTCGCGAGCGCTGTCGATGATCCTCATGCGCCCTCGCAATTGTATTACATTCTCGTATTAATGCAATACGCCAGTTATCGCGGGAGCGCTTCGTCGCGGTGGTCCCGCTCCGGCCAGCAGCGCCTGAGCAACGTCACCGCCCCGCGACCACCCACCAGGATCGCCACCGGGCAGCACCACACGGCCAACTGGCGGAGCCCCGTAAACGGCGCAGCGTGTGAACGAAATGCCTGATCTGCTCCTAGGGTGC
>CAZWDB010000265.1:0-2104 GCA_964632885.1 uncultured Acidimicrobiales bacterium
ACCGGTCCCGCTACACTTCGATCATGTCCACTGAGCTCGGAGCGGCGCTCGCCGCCGGGTACGACTTCGACGCGCCGGCGGTGACGTTCGGGGCCGGCATGGAGGGGGACTCGACGCACCCCACGGCCCAGATCCGTGTCCCGCTCTCGATGATGAACCGCCACGGGCTCGTCGCCGGGGCCACCGGAACAGGCAAGACGAAGACGCTCCAGGTGCTCGCCGAACAGCTGTCCGAAGCCGGGGTCCCTGTCTTCATCAGCGACATCAAGGGCGACATCAGCGGGCTGGCCGCGCCCGCGGACGTCAACGACAAGCTGTCGGGCAGGGCGCAGTCGGTGGGCTTCGCGGGCTACGCTCCGAAGTCGTTCCCGGTCGAGTTCTTCACCCTCGATCGCGAGGCGACCGGCGTGCGTCTGCGGGCATCGGTCTCGAGCTTCGGGCCGATCCTGCTGTCCAAGGTCCTCGACCTCAACGAGACGCAGCAATCGGTCCTGGCGCTGGCCTTCAAGTACAGCGACGACAAGAAGCTGCCTCTCGTCAACCTCGAGGACCTGCGGGCGCTGCTGAACCACCTGAACTCCGACGAGGGCAAGTCGGAGATGGCCGAGTACGGCGGCGTGGCGACGGCGACGGTGGGCGTCATCGTCCGCAAGATCGTCGAGCTCGAGCAGCAGGAGGCCGATGCGTTCTTCGGCTCACCCGAGTTCGAGGTCGACGACTTCCTGCGCACCACCGACGACGGCCGGGGCGTCATCAGCATCCTCGAGCTGGCCGACATGCAGGACCGCCCGGCGCTGTTCAGCACGTTCATGATGTGGCTGCTCGCATCGCTGTACGAGTCGCTGCCCGAGGTCGGGGACCAGGACAAGCCCAAGCTCGTGTTCTTCTTCGACGAGGCGCACCTGCTGTTCCGTGATGCGAACAGGACGTTCATGCAGCAGATCGAGCTCGTCGCGCGGCTCATCCGCTCGAAGGGCGTCGGCGTCTTCTTCGTGACCCACTCCCCGGCGGACGTTCCGTCCGAGGTCCTCGGCCAGCTCGGCAACCGCGTCCAGCATGCGCTCCGCGCCTTCACGCCCGACGATCTCAAGGTCGTTCGCGCCACCGCCGACACGTTCCCGCAGACCGATCACTACGACGTGGCCGAGGAGCTCACCCGGCTCGGGACCGGCGAGGCGCTGATCACGGCCCTCGACCTCAAGGGCCGGCCGATGCCGACGGCGCGGACGATGCTGCGCCCACCGATGTCGCTGATGGCCCAGGTCGGCCCCGAGGTCTTCAAAGCCGTCGTCGCCGCCTCGTCCCTCGCCCCGGCCTATGCCGCCGACACCGATCCCGAGTCGGCCAAGGAGCTGCTCGCCGCGCGCATGCGGCAGGCTGAGGAGACGGGACGCGACGCGCTCGAAGGCGTCGAGGACCCCGAGTTGCCCGAGGAACGGCGGATGCGGCCGACCCGCGCCCCGGAGCGCGGGGTCGACTGGCGGGACGTTGCCCAGGAGGGCGCCCGCTTCGCCCGTTCAGGGACGTTCAACACGATCCTGCGCTCGGTGATCGGCATCCTCACCAAGAGGCGCTGAGCGGGGAGGTCGCGCGGGCCACCTCGAGCCAGGCGTCGACCCTCGTCGCCGCCTGGCATCCCGGGCCGTAGACTGTGCCGGTCTCGACCGTGGCGGTGCCCCTGCTGCTCGCAGCCGCGGTCCGACGTGAGAGTACGGAGGTGCTGCACGTGCGCGCATTCATCGTCGAGCTGGAGAACCGTTCCGGCAGCCTCGCCGACCTGAGCGAGGCACTGGGCGAGCGGGGCGTGAACATCGTGGGCGTGGCCGGCATGACCTGGAAGGAGCTCGGCGCCGTGGGGCTGATCACGAACAACGACGCGACCGCGCGAGCGGTTTTCGACGAGCGTGGCGAGACGTATCGCGAGGTCGAGCTCATCGCTGCCGGACTCGAGGACCGCCCAGGCGCACTCGGTCTCGCCGCCCGACGGCTGGCGGAGCGCGGCATCAACGTCGAGGCAGCCATGACCACGAGCATGCTCGGGTCCAAGGTGACGATCGCCTTCGCGGTCGATGACGCTGCGGCCGCCCGAGAGGCGCTCGGCGAC
>CAZWDB010000266.1:0-2053 GCA_964632885.1 uncultured Acidimicrobiales bacterium
ACGAAGCTGCCGAGCACCGAGGGGATGATGAGGAAGTAGAAGGCAGTCGTCAGCGAGCCGGTGGCGTCCGACATCAATCCCACGAGCGCGGGCCCCAGCGCGCCGCCGAAGCTGCTCAGGAACGTGAAGAGCGCGAAGCCGAGCCCCCGCTGATTGGCAGTGAGCACGTCCGCGATCGCCGCGGTGAGGTTGGGGATGGCGAGCGACAACAGGAAGACCGACACCGAGAGGATGCCCACCTGCGCCCACACGTTCGATGTGGCGAAGGCAGCCGCGAGCACGACCGAACCGCCTACGAGGCCACCGCCCGACACCAGGATGCGGCCGCCGGCGCGCTCCCGGTGCAGCTTGTCGCCGACGACGCCGCCCGTGTAGGCCCCGCCGAGCGTGCCGAACAGGGTGACGATCGCGGTGAGGCCACCGGCCGCGCCCTCGCCTATGTCGTGGGTCCGTTCGAAGAACGACGGCAGCCAGAAGAAGATGCCGCCTAAGCCGAGGAACAGAGTGGTGAGCCCGAAGTACACCAGGAAGATGGTCCGCACCTTGAGCAGGGCACGCACCTGGATCCAGAAGCCGGCGAGACCGGTGCCCTCGGCGCCACCGGTCTCGCCCCCCTCGGCGTCCTCCACCCACGACTCGGCCGCGGCGGCGGCGTCGACGCTGGTGACCTCCTCGTCCCCCTGGCCCTGGGCCGCCACGAAGCGGTCAATGGCGCCTCGGACGGGTTCGCGGAGGATGTAACAGAGCCCCGCGACGGCGAGACCGGGTATGACCATGAACACGAACGCCCACCGCCACCCGAAGACCTCCCCAACCACTCCGCCGAACAGAACGCCGACCGCGCCACCCGCGTAGTAGGCCATGCGCTGCAGGCCGAAGGCTCTCGCCCTTGCTCGCGGCGGGTAGTAGTCGGCGATCAGGCTCGACGCCGCCGGATTGTCGATGTTGTCGGCCGCGCCCAGCAGGGTGCGGATCCCGAAGAACATGATGAAGCCGAGGGCGAGGCCCGAGGAGAGGGTGAGCACCGCCCAGCTCGCGAGCACGATCGCGAGGAGGTTGGTGCGGGAGTAGCGGTCGGCCCAGTAGCCCGCAGGGAAGGCGACGATCATGCCCGCGATCGCGGCCGCGAACGGGATCGCGCCCAACGCGAAGTCGGACACACCCCACTCGTCCTTCAGCAGCGGAAGAACGCCGGCGACGATGTTGGCGTCGACGCGGTCGACGACGTTGATGGCGACGAGCACCCACAGCGGTCCCCAGCCGAACGGCGCCGCCTCGTCGGCCCGCATGCGGACAACGGGGCCGCCTTCTAGACCCTCGAGGGCTTCTTCCTTCCGGATTGTTGTCGCCATATCGCGCCCCGCGCCCGCCCCTACCGCCAGTCGTTCCGGAAGCTCTGCCCGGCGATGTCGACCATCTCGTAGTTGCGGCTCCCGGTTCCCGGCGACTGGTACACGGCGAAGCCCATCGCGCCCACCGACCGGTCAGGGCTCAGGTCGATCGGTGCGGTGATGCCGGTCGTCCACCCCTCGAGCTGCTGGAGGGCCTGCATGTACCGGGTTCGGCTCAGGTCAGGCCCGACCCGCCGCATGGGCTCGGCGTACATCTCGATGGCGTGGATGCCGACCAGGCTGAGCTGGCTCAGCACGGCGTTGGGCTTCACCTGCTTGAGCTTCTCCCGGTAGGGATCCGAGCAGGGATGGGTCTGGTGGCAGAAGTTCGACAGCCCCTTGGCGTTCTTGGCCCAGGTGCTGTCGCCGGGCATCAGTCGCAGCACGACGTCGAGGTCGTGACCCTGGCTCACGAAGGTGTACTGGGGCTTGAACTGCTGGGCGTCGGCCTGCTGTACGAAGGCGACCGTGTTGAGCGGGTGACAGTTGCAGTAGACGACCTCGACACCCGCGGCCTGCATCTGGCGGATCTCCTCGAGGAAGTTCTGCTTGATGCCGTCGCTCAAGGGAATGGCCTCGACGACGTTGGCCTCGGGAACCGCCTCGAAGGACCGCATGGTGGGGTCCTTCACGTCGGGCGTGTCGACATACATCATCCCGAT
>CAZWDB010000267.1:0-2031 GCA_964632885.1 uncultured Acidimicrobiales bacterium
CGCAGTCGTTCCTCCAGCTCGGGGAACTCGGAATCAGTCATCACTCTCTGTAAGCGTCGGCGCGCGCACCGGGGATACGGCTCGCGCCAAATTCGTGAGGGCGCGGTGCTGGAGCGCCTTCACCGCCCCCACCGTCCGGCCGGTCACCCGGGCGACCGTCTCCAGCGGCAAGTCGGCGACGAAGCGGAGCACGACGACCTCGCGCTGGTCGTCGCTCAGGTCACCGAGGGCCGCGGCCAGCTCCGGGTCGAAGGGATCGGTATCGCCGGACGCGGACGCCTCGGCCACCTCGGGCACCTCGGCATCGGAGGTCTGTGGCCGGCGGGCCCGCCGGCGCCGGTCGTCGACCACCCGGTTGTGGGCGATCGAGAACACCCACCGGCGAAGGGCGGCGTCGTCGCCCTTGAAACGCCCGATGTCACGCGCGACCTGAAGGAAGACCTCACCGAGGAGGTCGTCGGGGTCGGGTACCCGCTGGGCCCGGAGATAGCCGAGCACCCGCGGCGCCAGCTCGCGGTAAACCTGTGCGGCGTTCGGCCCCTCGTCCTTCGCGGGCCTGTCCTTCGTCACAGGGACGACGGTACCCGGCCGCGGCCTACCGCTGGTCCGCGGGCACGTACTTGCGCTCGTCGTCGCCGATGTAGAGCTGACGGGGCCGAGCGATGCGGCTGTTCTGGTCGAGCATCTCCTCCCAATGCGCCAGCCACCCTGACATCCGCGGGATCGCGAACAGCACCGGGAACATGTCGATCGGGAAGTGGAGAGCCTGATAGATGAGGCCCGAGTAGAAGTCGACGTTGGGATACAGCCGGCGTTCTATGAAGTACTCGTCGGAAAGGGCGATCTCCTCGAGCTTCAGCGCGATGTCGAGCAGCGGGTTCTTGCCGGTTACCTCGAAGACCTCGTCGGCGACCCGCTTGATGATCTTCGCCCGCGGGTCGTAGTTCTTGTAGACGCGGTGGCCGAAGCCCTGGATGCGTCCGTGACCTTCCTTCACCGACCGGACGAACGGCTCGACGTTGTCGATCGATCCGATGCTCTCGAGCATCCGGATCACCTGCTCGTTGGCGCCGCCATGGCGGGGGCCGTACAGCGCGGCGGTGGCCGAGGACGCGGCCGTGTAGGGGTCGGCATGGGACGATCCCGTGACGCGCATCGCGGTGGTAGAGCAGTTCTGCTCGTGGTCGGCGTGGAGGATGAACAACACGTCGATCGCCTTGGCCAGGCGGGGATCGTCGTAGTCCCCGAAGTCCTTGACACCCGGTTCGTACATCATCCGCATGAAGTTGGCGGTGAAGCCGAGGGAGTTGTCGGGGAACACGAAGGGCATGCCTTCGCTGAAGCGGTAGACGCACGCCGCCAGCGTCGGCATCTTGGCGACCAGCCTGACGACCTGCTCCTTGCGCCGCTCCGGATCGAAGTCCTTTGCCTCCGGATAGAACGTCGACATCGCCGCCACTGCAGAGACGAGCATGCCCATCGGGTGGGCGTCGTAGTGGAAGCCGTCGACGAACCGCTTGCGCATGAGCTCGTGGATGTAGGTGTGGTAGGTGATGTTGTGCACCCAGTCGTCGAGCTGCCGCTGGTTGGGCAAGTCGCCGTGGAGCAGGAGGTAGGCGACCTCGAGGTAGGTCGACTGCTCGGCGAGCTGCTCGATCGGATAGCCGCGGTAGCGCAGGACCCCGGCCTCGCCGTCGAGATAGGTGACACCACTCTCGCACGCCGCCGTGGCCATGAAGCCCGGGTCGAAGAAGAACACCCCCGGGATGTTCTGGCGGAACGTCTCGGCCGAGATGCCGCCGTTCTCGATCGGGATCTCGACCGTCTTGCCGGTGCGATTGTCGGTGATGCTGAGCGAGTCGGCCATCGTTGCGATGCTAACCGCGCCCGTCAGAAGTGCCAGGGGAACGGCGACCAGTCGGGCGGGCGCTTCTCCAGAAACGCGTCTCGTCCTTCGACCGCCTCGTCGGTGCCGTACGCGAGCCGGGTGGCTTCGCCCGCGAACAGCTGCTGGCCGACGAGGCCGTCGTC
>CAZWDB010000268.1:0-2016 GCA_964632885.1 uncultured Acidimicrobiales bacterium
AGCCACGCCCGCCGCGACAGCACGACGTTGTTGCGGTTCTTGTCGAGCTCGATGATCTTCGCCTGCAAGGTCTTGCCCACGTAGGGCTGAAGGTCGCGTACCCGGCGCAGCTCGACGAGGGAGGCGGGCAGGAAGCCGCGCAAACCGATGTCGAGGATGAGGCCACCCTTGACCACCTCGATAACGGGCCCTTCGACCATGCCCTCGGCTTCCTTGATCTTCTCGATCGTGCCCCATGCCCGCTCGTACTGAGCGCGCTTCTTGGACAGGATCAGCCGGCCGTCCTTGTCCTCCTTCTGCAGAACGAGGGCTTCCACCTCGTCCCCGAGGCTGACGACCTCGCTGGGGTCGGCATCAGACCGGATGGAGAGCTCGCGTCCCGGGATGACTCCCTCGGACTTGTAGCCGATGTCGAGCAGCACTTCGTCGCGGTCGACCTTGACGATGGTGCCGCTGACGATGTCGCCGTCGTCGAACTCGACGATGGTGCCGGCGATCGCGTCCTCGAACGACATCTCGAGGTCGTCGGCGATGATCTCCTTCGTTTGGTACTCCTCCTCGGAGCCCGACTCAGGAGTGATTGGGGAGTCGGTGGACATAGAGACGCGGATACTTCTTTCGAATAGGGGTTGTTGGGCTTGACGTGGGCGGGCAGACCCACCCAGAAAGCGTACCCCACAAGTCGCGACGGCCCCACCGGGACCGCGCCGCAGGCCGTCTGGTCTCAGCGCGCCGCTTCTGCGCCGAATGTAGCCGACACGTCGAGGCCGGGATACCAGTCGGCGAGACGGAGGACGCGTCGCGTGAGGAGAGCGCGCTCTACGAGGTCGTCAGGCAGGGTCGCGGTGGCGCGCGCCAGCCGATGCGGCCGGGCCGCGACCTCGACCGGACCGGTCGCCAGATCGCACACCTCCTTGGCTCGCGCCGAGAGGTCGTGAGTGCCGATGCGGCGTGCCCAGTCGAGGATCTCGTCCTTGGTGGAGCCCGCGAGGGGACGCAGCACGGTGGCCGAGTGGACCCGGTCGATCTCGACCAGGTTGGCGATGGTCTGGGTCGAGACCTGGCCCACTGACTCACCCGTCACCAGGGCGGGGAACCCCTCGGAGGAAGCGAGCGTGGCGGCGGCGCGGAACATCAGCTGCTTGAGCACCACCTGGCGGTGGCCGCTATCGACGTGGTGCAACAGCGCCTCCTTGGCGCTGCGGAAGTCGACCACCCAGGCACGCGGGCTCGTGCCCGCTCCCCATCGCCGCCACATCTCGTACGCGACGGCGAGGGCGTGTTCGCTCTGGGCGCAGTCCATCATGAAGTGGACGAAGTCGACCGGGCTGCCCCGCCGCATCATCAGCCACGATGCCACCGGCGAGTCGAAGCCACCGGACAGGAGCGAGAGGATCGGGGGCTGGGTTCGAAGTGGCAGTCCTCCCGGACCGTTCACCTGCCGCTCGACGAAGTGGGCGCGGTCATCCCATACATCGATGCGGACGGTCACCTCGGGATTGGTGAGGTCGACCCCCGCGGCGCCGGGCAGGAGACGCGTCCCGATGGCGCGCTCGGCGTCTGGTGACTTCCACTCCTGGTCGCCCCGTCGTCGTACCCGAACGGCGAAGGTGCGGCCCGCGACTTCGTCGCGGTAGGCCTCGGTCACCGAGTCGGTCAGTTCGTCGAGGCCGGCGGCCCTCACCCTCCGCACGACCTCGGCCCGATGCACACCGAAGGTCGTGGCAGCAACGGCGGTGGCGGCGGTCAGAGCGCGGTCATCACCGGCCACGGTGAGACGGCCACGCGGGCCCGGTTCGAGCACCGCGCCGCCACCCGCGTCGCGCAGGCCCGAGTTGAGGTTCTCGCGCAAGGTTCGGAGAAAACGCCGCCTCGTGCGCGACGACTTCAAGTGGATGTCACCCGCAAGGGTGAGGAGGACGCGCTTCTCGTCGACCATGGCAACCGTCCAGGCTACCGGTCCGAACTTGAGGCAATAACGAACGGATTCCGTGCGTTATTGCCTCAAGTTGGCGG
>CAZWDB010000269.1:0-1991 GCA_964632885.1 uncultured Acidimicrobiales bacterium
TCGATGGTTGCGACTTACCACAGTCGTGTCGTCGCTGTGCAATGCGGCACGGCCTACGAGGTACGGCTGGATGGCCGCCACCAGCGCATGGCACAGGTGCTGCATACCCGCGTCCTGCCCGAGTTCAACGGGCTTGGCTTGTTCTCGATTCTGAGCAAGGTGATGCGGAGTGGTCAGTGGCTGGTGGGCTCCACGACGCCAGGGCGCCCGAGAACCGAGGCACAAGAGAGAGCCATGGCTCATGTGGCCAAGGCGCACGGCGCGGCGCGCGACTCGTCGGCGGCTGAGCCCGAAGGTGGACGTCGAGCCGAGCGCCAACCGCTGGCCCTCAACAACTGCATGTACTTCGGTGTAGGAAACGAGGCGATTCGCCGGAACCTGGCGGTCCCGCCATGGAGGTGCCGCCCCGAGCGGGCGGTGATCTCCTGCCGCGACAGCCCGATCGAGACGAGCTCTGGAGTCCGACCGGCCACACCGGACGACGCTGAGCGCATCGTCGCCATCCTCAACGCTTGTCACACAGGCGAGGAGCTGTTCCTCGAGTACACGCCTGAGTTCCTCGAAGCCCGCGTGTCGCGGTCACCTGACTATGGGTGGGGTAACTTTCTCATGGCAGAGCGAGCCGTCGTCGGCGTGTGGTACGCGGGTCAGCGCCGGACGATCGTCACCGGCACCAATGCCGAGCGAACCACCCGGGCCCTCGTGCTCGACTACGGCTTCCTGCCCGGGGCTGAGGAAGAGCTCCGCACGCTGCTTGACGAGGCCGGCAGCCAGGCTCGTAAGCGCGGCATGACGCATCTGTCGGTCTTCACGAGCAAGCCCTCACCGGGCTACTCCGTCGTCACGGACGCGGCCGAGAGCATCGAGGAGTACGACTTGGTGACGCCGCTGACGCCGGAGCCTGAGGGCACGCGCGCGCGGGGGGTCTACGTCGACCAGATCTACTTCTGAGTTCCGCGTCACCCATGTGTCGCTTCTGGAGGCGTGTCTGGGTGAGCTGGTTATCACTCTCCTGCGTCAAGTCCCGCGAGGAGATCGAGCAAGCCGGTGGCTTCCCATGCGCGGTTTCGTTTGGACTGTCCGAGAGGCGTCACGACCCCAGCATGTTCGAGTTGGTGTAGTGCGGCGTTCACTGCCGGTTTCGTGCGTGCTGTCGCCGCGACCGCGACCGGAACTGTGATCACTGGAAATGCCGGCAGCTGGTCGATGATCGCCCAGGCAGCGGCATCGGCTCGTGGCGAGACCCTGCCGGCGAGCTGGCCTCTCCAATGATCCTGCATCGAGCGGACTCGAATGAGATAGCGCTCGGCGAGGATGGCTGATCGGGCGGCGGCTGCGGCGAAGTGTTCGAGCCAGTCGACTACCGGTCCCTCGCGGAAGTCGGTGAGTCCCGCGATGTAGCCGTCCTTTCGACGGGCGAGCATCACGCTCACCGGTGGCACGTATGCCGCAGCGAGTTGTCGCTTCCGTAACACCACGTGGATCAGCGCGCGACCCGTCCGTCCGTTGCCGTCCATGAAAGGGTGGATGGTTTCGAACTGTGCATGTGCGATCGCTGCTTGGACCAAGGGGGGTAGGTGTTCGCTGTTCAACAGCTCGCACAGATCGACCAAGAGGGTGGTGACTTCTTCGTGTGGGGGAGGTACGAACGCTGCTCCGCACGGGTTGTAGTCGTTGCCACCGATCCAGTTCTGCTCCTGTCGGATCTGGCCCGCCACGTGCTTGTTGGGCGCGTCCGCCATGAGCACTTGGTGGATCTCGACAATATGCTCCGGCACGATGGCGGTTGCAGCGGTCGCCTCCTCAACTGCGAGCTGCATCGCATTGATGTTGCCGATGATCTCTGCGGTCGTCGAGCCGATCGGTCTCCCGGTCTCAGCTTGCACTTCTGCTCGAGCGATACTGCGGGCGTCGACCTGAAGGCCCTCGACCTTTGACGACGCGATCGATTCGGTCCGCAACAAGAGTCTTGCCAGCGGCTGAAGTCCAGG
>CAZWDB010000270.1:0-1990 GCA_964632885.1 uncultured Acidimicrobiales bacterium
CACAGCCTGCCGGTGCAGCTGACGAGCTTCATCGGCCGGGGAGCGGCGATGGCCGAGGTCGCCGACCTCACCGACCGGCATCGCCCGGTGACGCTCACCGGCTCCGGTGGATGTGGCAAAACCCGCTTGGCGCTCCAGGTCGGCGCCGACCTCGTCGGCTCGTTCCCCGACGGGGTGTGGTTCGCCGAGCTGGCACCGATCAGCGACCCCGCACTCGTCGGCAGGGTCGCGGCGCGCGCGTTGAGCCTGCAGGACGAACCGTTCCGCTCCGCGGTCGAGACGGTCACCCATCACATGCGCGACAAGACGGCGCTGCTCATCCTCGACAACTGCGAGCACCTGGTCAGCGACGCCGCCGGCTTCGCCGAAGCAGTGCTGCGGTCGTGTCCTTCCATGACGATACTGGCGACGAGCCGGGAACCGCTCGGCATCACCGGGGAAGTGATCTGGCGGGTCCCGTCCCTGACGCTGCCGGACACCGACGGCGAGCCGGCACCGATCGAGGGTGTCAGCACGTGCGAGGCGGTCGAGTTGTTCGTGGAGCGCGCCTGCCGTGCCCGGCCGGCTTTCGCCCTCGACGACTCCAACACGGCCGCGGTGGTGGAGATCTGCCGTCGACTCGAGGGCATACCCCTCGCCATCGAGCTGGCGGCGGCCCGGATGCGGGTGCTCTCGCCCGAGCGCATCGCGGCGACGCTGGGTGACGCCTTCCGCGTTCTCGCAGGCGGCGCCCGCACCGCCGTTCCCCGGCAACAGACCCTGCGGGCCTCGATCGAGTGGAGCCACGCCCTGCTGAGTGACCCGGAACGCAGTCTGTTCCGCCGCCTCGGTGTGTTCGCCGGGTCGTTCGACCTCGACGCGGCCGAAGGCGTGACCCCGGGCGATGGCCTCGCCCCCCACCACGTGCTCGACCACCTCACCCTGCTCGTCGACAAGTCCCTCGTCCTCGCCGACGGCGAGGTCGCCGGCGACGTGCGCTACCGGCTCCTGGAGACCGTCCGCCAGTACGCCCTCGAACACCTCGAACGCGCCGGCGAGATCGAGGCGACACGTGTCCGCCACCGGGACCACTACCTGGAGAGCGTGGAGGCGGTCTGGGCCAATCTTCGGCACGCTCATGCCCGCGCCCAGCTTGATCGGATGCACGCCGACTTCGACAACCTTCGTGCCGCCTTCGCGTTCAGCCGGGAGCGCGGCGACCGGGCCGAGGCCCTCCGGCTGCCGTACTCGCTGAACTGGAGGGCCACCGAGCGAGGGCTCCACATCGAGACCCGCGAATGGCTCGAGCAAGCAGTCGCCGACTCCGAGGAAGTCGACCCGGTTGTGAGAGGCCGAGCGCTGGCCACTGTGGCGTGGAACCGATGGGGGGCGGCTGTCCCGGGAGGGCGCGCCTTCGCGGAGAAGGCGGTCGAGCTCCTACAAGAAAGGAGCGACGAGTTCGGACTGTGTTTCGCGGTCTCCGGCCTGGGCCTCGCTCGCTACCAGGAGAGACTCCCGTACCGCGACATGCTCGACGATGCCCTCGCGCTGGCTCGACGTTCGGGCGACGACTTGGCCGCCATAGGACCGCTCACCGCGCTCTCGACGTGCTTGAGCGGTGACGACCCGGTGCCGCCCGGCACTGGGCCGAGGAGCAGCAGGCGGCTGCGGATCGGGTCGGATTTGGCTACAACCGCCGGAACGCTCTGCAGTGCCAAGGTACCGCGACCATGTTTCTCGGACCGCTCGACCGGGCACTCGATCTCCTCGACCGGGAGGTCACCGAGGCGACCGCCGCCGGGGACACCTTCTTCATCATCGCGGGGAGCGCGTCCAAGGCCACGTGCCTCGCGCTGCGGGGCGATGTCGACGCCGCTCGCCGCTCGGCACAGCAGGCGATCGACATGGCCGGCGACCGCGGCGTTGTGGCGCTGGGGGCCGGGTTCGGCAGCATGGCCTTGGGTTTGGTCGCATTGGTGTCCGGTGAGCTCGACGGCGCCCTGGAGACAGT
>CAZWDB010000271.1:0-1942 GCA_964632885.1 uncultured Acidimicrobiales bacterium
CGCGAGGGCCGCACTGATCTCCTCTCGCTCCATTTGCAACACGATTGCATCGTCGTGAGCTGTACCGGACCTCGCTCGGCTGATGCCGACTGTTCGCCCGCGAGTGTCCGGGGTTAGGAATTAGGACCCGAGGGTGGCGTCCAGCCGGCGCCGCACCTCCTTGAGGAACTCCTTTTGCGCAGCCTTCGGTAGGGCTCCGACGGGTAACGGGATCGGCGTGCCCCAGTCCTTGCCGTCTCGCACGTCGGCGTGCCGCGACGTCTTCGATTGGTGGAAGTGGAGGAAGGCGCGACCTTTGGCGTGGAAGTTGGCGCGGCCCTTCGACGTGAGCTCTGGCCATGTGCGCAACACTGCGAGTACCGGCTCGAGTTCGTCGTTGCCGCGCCGCCCGTCGAGCTCGTACACGACCATCTTGGGGGCGCGTCGCCGCCAAGCCTGTTCGAGTACCTCGGTGAGGAGCGCACGGGAGGCGCGGCGGAGGTCGACAGTGATGCCGGAAAGCCGTTTACCCCACCAGAGCTCCTCGACGGCGCGACTGTTCATGGCCACCGCGGGCGGGACGTCGGTCTCGGCGAGCATCACGTTTAGGTGGGTGTCATCTGGAACGGTGGCGAAGACCTTCCCGCGCACCCGGAACGACGACATGCCGTGATGGGGCGCCTCCTCCACCTCGAGCAGTCCGAACGCGATCTCCTGACGTCCCCGAGCGTCACCATTCACCGAACGGTACCGAGCCGAGGTGGCAGCGCACCCATTCTCGTTGAACGCGCGGGTGCTCGAGTTGCCGGAGTCATCGACTGGGCTGACATCGCGACGGACGACCAGGCGGTCGACTTTGGTTCGCTCGCGATCTGGCTCGGCCCGAAGTTCGTGCGCGACGTGGCTGCCTTGGCTGGTGCGCCAGATGGTGGCGTCGAACGCGGTCGGTTCAGGATCCGCTGGGCCTTCGCCGACGCGGAAGCATGGCGGAGAAGCGTGGCGCCTAGGTCGAGCGCCGCAAGATGACCGACGGTGGACTGTCGGCCACCTTGTGGAAGCCAGCCTGTTCGAACAGGCGGACGGTGCCGTGGTAAGCGGCGCCCGACCACTGCGGGTCAGCGTGGGGCCGGCCTTCGACTTCTTTGATCTCGTTGTCCCGGCAATGCTCGATGGTGGCGTCTAGCAGCTGGCGCGCGATGCCGTGTCCGCGGTAGGCGGGTGCGACGATGAAACAGGCGGCGACACAGGCGGCCCAATCATCTTCGCCGGTCGCGTAGTGGGGGAACTCGCGGCGCCTGGAAGCGTTGCACCATCCGACGAGCTTGCCATCCACGTAGCACAGCACGCCGGTCGTGCGCCCAGAGCGGATACGCGCGGCGAGTTCGGCGCGGCTGTCCTGCCAGGTGCGTGCACCCCACGAAGGTGTGCCTTCGCCTTCTTCGACGTGGTGTGCAAGGCAGTAGCAGCTGGCCCAGCCGGGATTGTCGGCGAAGGCGTGACGGTCGAAGAACTCCAGCACGTCCGTCACCCGGTCGGGTCCGAGGGGCACTACCTCGACGACGCCGAGCGCCTCCACCCTCGCACTTGGCGGCTCCAACATTGCCTCGCGTTCGATGTAGTTGCGGACCTGGGTCTCCGTGAGGTTGAACTCCGGATGTGTCGAGGTGAAGTGGGCGTAGCTGGCTTGGACGTGTGCATCGTGGTCATCGCCGGTCAACGCTGCACCGCAGAAGCATGTCGTGGTCGGCACTAGAGGTCGTACGGGCGCCGCGTCATGTGCACTTGCCGCTGCGCCCCGCTAAACCGCAGCGTCCCAGGCATACGAATCGTTCGGGCCATGCCGCCAACCTAGAACGTCCTACCGACGACCAGTGCCCTAAATGGGCGGCACGACCCGTTTACTTCGCCGATCGCGTCGGTCGGGCTGTCGAACCCCGTCACCGTCCTTGCTAACTCCCGCGAG
>CAZWDB010000272.1:0-1933 GCA_964632885.1 uncultured Acidimicrobiales bacterium
ACATCCTCCATCTGGATGTGCCTGAGTTTTTTACGCAACAATGGCAGAGAGCATCTCTCCTGATAAGTGTTTTTCCCCCTCAACCACGTTCATGAAGAATGGCAGTGAACGACTGATGCATGACTCTTCAGGTTTCGCCTGAAATCCGAAGAAGGGTGCGGCGAGCACGACATCTCATGCTCATGCCTTGACGGGTTTCCAGCCCTCTGCGGATTCTGTGATGGAAAATTCCGATCACACAGATTTTGTGGAGAGGAGCTGTCCCTTTCCTCTCAAAACTCCCATCAACCCATTCCGGCAGTTGAGGAGGTCGGGTTAGGCCCTCCGCGGCCGGTCACCCGACAGGCGTGAGCTCACCCGACCTATTTGGCCCATGGACTTATACCGGAGGGTGCACGCCTTTGACTGCGTGAGCAGCCTTTATGCACGGCACCACACAGAGTATTGCTTCCCTCACACAATTCCAACTGCCGGATTCAGGATCTACATTCTCCTAAACGATGGCCATACAACAGAATCGGGAAGATGAGATGCTTCTCACTGATATTCCTGTTGGAGCCATCTAGAGACCTTGGCTCCCTATTCATGGAATGGCGGGGGTGGCCCGAATGGCTGTACGGGTTTTTGGGGCAGGGGAGAGACTAATGTGTCCTCCGGCCCCCACCTTACAGATTGGTCCTCTTCAAGTCCTCTTAAGCATGATGCGTATCGTCCGATATCTTAACGATGACCACCACTGGAACGTGAATGGTGATGAAGCACTTTACCAGTCTATTCAAATGTCCCGAAGCCCCATCTCGCCACAAGTCCAACAATGAACGGATAGTCAGAGTTGCCGTCCTTGTTAAGGCTCTATTCTTTTTCGGAATCATTTTGGCATCCGCCGCTTTAGGAAGCCATACAACTCTCCCAGGTTCCCACGATTTGCATCCCTCAGGTCAGATCGATCATGAAAGATTAACCCGACAACTTAACGTGATTAATCAGTATAGTCCTTCGCACTCTCAGCCTGATCGGGAGGAAAACACCCGAAGAACGAGTAAGCCATTGCCGTCCATGCCGCCTTCTCTTCATCCTGGAGGGACAAGGAACTCTCCCTCCTCACTTTCCCCGCCTTCCCGTTCCCCGACGACGGAAAATAAAAGGCCTACTGTAGGGCCGTTGCCTTCAGCCCAAGATCATGTGGATTTGGGTTGGACGTTTTTATTGAACGGACGCCCGCAAGCCGCGATGGCTGCCTATCGGGAGGCTCTCAGACGCCATCCTTTTTCAGCTAAAGCCCACATGGGCATGGGCATGACCTTCAAAAGTCTGGATCAGGTTGAGGAGGCTAAGCAAGCCATGCACTCTGCACTTGACCTCAATCCTCGTCTTTCTTCCGCGCTTGTTCATTTAGGCTATCTGTATGCGGATGGCGACGGCGGTCTTTCAGATCCCCAGACTGCCCGCCAACTCTTTCAGCAAGCTCTTCGACTGGGAGATCCTTTTGCCGGGATTGCTCTCCTAGACCTGCAGCTTCCGTAATCTCGCTTCATCTCATTTTCGAAGTCGTATTAATGCCCAACCCGGCTGGGCAAGACTTCCTCTAAACAAAGTATCCGGCCTCTCGCGCAACAAAAAACACGGCAGAGAATTGATGGGATGTATTGTGAACTCAGGAACTGCATCGCAAGGAAGCGAGAAAGGAAACAGCTCTGTGGTCTGATTCATGAAGGGATTGAGAAAAGTGTTTGGACAGAGCCGGTCTTTTGCCTCCTCACGGATGTCACCTCCTTTGATGCGCCTTCATCTGCGGGAGATTGACGGCTTCCGGCTCGTTGACCTGACGGTCAATTAAGATTGTCACTTCATGCACCGAAACATGCATTGCCCGTTATCACGGCAATGCAGTGAGCATACCACCAGGTGTTCCAGTATCAGGCCGGACCAGAGG
>CAZWDB010000273.1:0-1927 GCA_964632885.1 uncultured Acidimicrobiales bacterium
GCAGGCTGTCGCGGTACCGCCCGTTGGTCGAGGCCATGTCGACGAACGGGACGGGCAGAGGCGAGCTGGTGACGCTCGCGTCGAGTCGGGCGGTCACGCCGCGCCCCGAGCGGAGAAGATGGCCCCGGGCGTACGGGCGAGGATCTGGAGATCGAGCAATGGACTCCAGCGCTCCCAGTACTCCACGTCGAGGGCGATCTGCTCGCCGAAGGTGAGTTCGCACCGGCCGCTCACCTGCCATAGGCCTGTGATCCCGGGACGTCCGGCGAGCCGGAGCCACGCGCGGTCGTCGTACCGCTCGACCTCGCGAGGGAGCGGCGGGCGGGGCCCGATCAGGCTCATCTCACCGCGTAGGACGTTCCACAGCTGCGGCAGTTCGTCGATGCTCGAGCGCCGGAGAACCCGTCCGACGCGAGTGATCCGCGGGTCGTTGTCGAGCTTGTAGATCCCGCTCTCGCTGCGCGGTGCAGTGCCCTCCATAAGAGCGGCCACATACGACGCGTGTTCGCTCTCGTCGTTGCCGGCGACCATCGTGCGGAGCTTCAGCAGCGTGAAGTGCTGGCCCCGCTTGCCGACCCTGACCTGACGGAAGATCGCGGGGCCCGACGTCTCGAACCGAACGGCCATCATCGCCACTATGAGGAGGGGCATCGTCACCGTGAGGAGCGCGGCGGCACCGACGACGTCGACGGCCCGCTTTACCACGCCCCACGGCGCAGTAATGGGGTCGCGCGCTACGACGTGTGAGTCCGCCGCCTTGACCACGCGATCAACTCCTCATCGTTGAGCGGTCGGGGCGGGCACGCCCCGTCTTCGGAACGCAGCGCTATTACCCGTGGTGCCTTGCGCGCGAAACGGGACAACCGGGAAAGTTTGCCCTGCGTTCGAAATTCTGCCCGTGGTTTGGCTGGCCTGGGCGGCGGGATAGGGAACAGGCTTCTCGGCCGGCGGCGTCGAATATCACAATTGTCACGATTCTGGGGGTTAACCATGGATCGCTTGGTTGCGTACTGGCGCCGCATCGAGGGGCGCTACACATACCGAATACCGACCGCTGCGCTCACGGTGTCGGCGCTGCTGATCGCCACGGGCCTGTGGGCGGCGACCGGCGGCAGCGGCAACCTTCCACCGCAAAACCTGCAGGCGGGCAGCCAGCCCGCGCCGGCGGCGGGCGGCTTCGGCGGGAGCGGTAGCGAGTCCGCCGGGGTCACCACCACGACCGCAGCTGGGGACACCACCGTCACGACCGGACGAGGACGCGGTGGTGGCGGTGGCACCACGAGCGCGGCCGGCTCCGGCGGAGGTGAGGCGCCCACGACCGCTCCCGGCGCTCCGGCTGAGGGTCAGGGTGCGGCGACCCAGCCGAGTGAGTCGGCGCCCGCGGCGTGTCCGGCCGGTCTTGACGAGGGCGACTGCACCGGCGTCACCGCGGACGCGATCCGGATCGGCTTCCACTCCGCCCAGACCGAGTGTGGCACCGAGATCCCCGACACCTCGGACGAGAACGAGGCCGAGGCGGACGACTGGGTCGAGTACATCAACCAGATCGAGGGCGGCATCCACGGGCGGCTCCTGGAGTACTACGAGGCCGACGACGGCTACTGCCCGGAGATGGCGGGTCAGGCGGCCAACAAGCTGATCGACGAAGACCGCGTCTTCGCCGTTCAGGGCTTCCTCGGTGTCGACCAGAACCGCGTGGTCGCGGAGAAGGCCCAGAGCCGGATGGTGCCGTACCTCACCGGGGGAGGACCGATGGAGTGGGCGCAGCGCTGGTCGGTCCTACACCAGAACCAGTCGAGCTACGACGTCATGTACCCCGGCGTGCTCAAGTACATCGTCGGGCAACACGGACTCAACATGCCGGACGCCAAAATCGGGATGATGTATGTCGACACGCCCGACGTGAAGGACCCCACCATGCGGTCCT
>CAZWDB010000274.1:0-1899 GCA_964632885.1 uncultured Acidimicrobiales bacterium
AGAAACCTCTTGACACGGATCACCCGTGTAACGCCGGCTATCTGGTGGGTGACGCCGTCCCGGTTCGTACCGGTCGGCGTGTCGATAGGTGCGGGGCCAGTGGCAGGACCGTGGCAAAGAACCCGCGTCACCGACCGAGAGCCCGTAGCGTCTGGCCCCGATGTGGCCCGAAGCACGACCTCCGACGGCGACTGAGGTCGGCGAAGCGTTCGACATCGATGTCGGCGAGCTCCGATCGTGCGAAGGGGGCTTCGAGGCCGACGCGTTCACCGACGGTCGCTGGTTCGTGAAGCAGTGGCGGCACGACACGCCCGACGAGCGGGCTCTGGCGCTCACACGTGACCTGGCGAGGCGCGGACTCCCCGTCCCTGGCGCGGTCCTCGCGCTCGACGGCAGGTACACCGCCGAGCGCGACGGCAAGAGGTACGCAGTGTTCCCGTACGTCTCGGGTCACAATGCCACCTGGGATCACCAGGCGGAGATCACCGCGGTCATGCGTGACCTGCACGCCATCGACGACGTCGACCTACCGCGCCTCGATTGGGTCGCAGGAGCGGAGAACTACGGCCCGATGCTGCGCGAGCTCGCCGATCACCCATGGCTCGCGAAGTATCGGGGCGAGCTCGAGGCGCACGTCGATCGGCTCGAGGCGGCGCTTGGGCAGGCGAGGACGATCGACGTGCCGCAGGTCGTGTGCCACTACGACATGCAGCCGCACAACGTGATCGTCGACGACGGACGGCTCGTCGCGGTCGTCGACTGGTGCTGGGGCGAGCTTGCGCCGCGGGAGCAGGACCTGTTCGTCGCGTTCTGCGGACCCGACCCAGTCGGCTTTCTTTGCGACTACGGCGCCGAGGGCATCGACCTGACGCATCTCGAGTACATGCTGCTCGAGCGCTCCATCCGCTACGCGACAGGCCGCGTGGAGCACGAGGTCGAGCGCGAGTTCGTCGACGAGCACGGCTTTGATTGGTGCCGCCGGATCGACTCGATGCTCGACCTGGCGAGACCGTTCACGTGAACCCGCCGTCCTGCGGCACCAATCGCACGCTGGACAACGCGGCGGCCTTTGTGCTTGACGCGCGCCCTATCGGCGCGTAGCCAGCGGCGTGTTGCCGTCCTACCGGATCGCCCATCCGACCACTGTTGCAAGCGCCACGACCGCGCCGAGGACCCGACGGAACAGGCTCTCGCCTCGGGCGATCTCCAGGGTTGCCCACACCATAAGAGCCACCGTCCCGATGATCGAGGAGACCGTTGCCAGCGACCCCTTCGGCTGGAACAGCAGCCGCCCCGCCGTCGCCGCCAGGAAGATCCACAACGGCAGGTTGGGCATCTGGACGACGACGATTTGGCCGGTCTTCGGGCTCCGGAAGAGCCTCGCCAGAAGAGATCCCCTGGAACTCCCGCCGAAACGCATCGGCACCACCCCCTACCCGCCGTTCCCGTACTCGTTCCGAAGCTTCCTCACGGGTTCCGCGCCGCTCAACATGTTCGAAGCACGACAAGCCTGCACGTCGCTCACCAACTCACGGTAACGCCGCGCCTCCCGCCGGAACGAGAGCTCAGGATCGCTCGAACAGGTCGCGAGCCGCACCGAACGCGTGCCAAATAGTCCGACCTGAAGGAGTTAGTGAGCCGCTGACTCCGGCGAGCCGCATTGGGATCAAACGTGTTGGTCGAGGGCGCGAGACAACACTCACCCATGGGATGAGGAGGAGCGGTCTCCAACGCCTCGCCCCGAACCTGCACCAACGCCCGGGTTAGTGTCTGCCGAGCCCAATGTCGAGCTGTTGCCGGCGGCGGTCGGGTTGGACCGCAACGAGCTTGGCGCGTTCCTGGTCGCCGCCGGACTGTCCTCGGCCCGGGACCACGCACTGTGCTCGCTGCTGGCGCTCA
>CAZWDB010000275.1:0-1873 GCA_964632885.1 uncultured Acidimicrobiales bacterium
CCATTTAGACCTCGGTGGTAACGCTGGCAACCCCAAGCTGTACTTCCGGCGCCACGCGCACGAGGTCTGGGCCGATGACTATGACACGTTGGTGCGGCTGCGGCCAGGGACCTGGGAGGTGCTGGACCGCGAGCGTCTTCAAGGCTCTGACCCGCAGCATCGCGAGTTCATAGGGACCTACTGGTTCCCGCCGGACGAGCGAGTGTGCGTCGTGCCTCGCCCCTTTACCGGCGACGTCGCATTTCTTGACCCGCAGCGCTTCATCGTTACCGACAACGTGAGGACGGGAGGTCAGCCTCTTGACGCGGTTCTTCTCGGAGACGGGACCGTGCTCGCTCGAGACTGGAAGACACGAACGCTGTTGAAGGCGAAGCGGCCGTCGTAGGGACCGGCGTACGCGCATCGCAACTGCCCGATTCGGAAGGCCGTGCTCCGCGCCACCAGGTTGCTGCGCTCTAGACGCGCCTGATAGCCACTACCTTGAGCGCACTGGCCCCGCGCGTTCTTGAGCGTGCGATCGGTGCAGTCGTGGAGACTTGGATAGTGGCCCACGAGCACGACGACGAGGACCAACAAGTACTGGAACGGATCCGTGGGATCTGCCTCACCTTCGACGGCGCCGCCGAGAGCCTGCTCCAGAACCGACCGCTGTTCCACGTCAGACGCCGGCGCTTTGCCATCGTCAACGGCAAGTCTTCACCGTCGAGACCCCGGTGGGGCGCAGCTGGACGGTCCGTCCACTTCCTCAGCGACCCATCCGAGCGCGAGGCGCTCCTTCAAGATCCGCGGTTCACGCGCTCGCCACACCACGGCGACCGCGGGTGGCTAGCCATCCGAGTCGATCCCGACAATGCCAACTGGGCAGAGTTGACCGAGCTGCTTCATGCGGAATATGAGCAGGTCGCGTCACACCGCTGACGCCACCCGCGACGCGCCGACCTGTTGCCATCTAAGCCCCTCGCGATCGAGTGATCCGGCCGGGCGATTTCTAGTGGCGTCGATTGGCTCGTATGTCCGAGTGGAGGCGATTGGGTCGCCCGTCACGTCGTGGCGCGGCCGAGCCATCCTCGGACAGTGGCGTCGAACTCGTCGGGCTGCTCGTATGGCGGCGTGTGACCAGAACGATCAAAGACCTCGACCGCGAAGTTCTCGGGTAGGTCGTCAAGCGCCCACGACATAGGCGGCACCACGAAGTCCGAGCGGCCGAGGATGAGGAGCGCGGGGCACACCACCGCGCTGATGATGTCTTCCCAGTCGTGGTGCTCGCCGTCGGCCATAATCGACGACACCCACTCGCGGTCCATCACGGCAAGTGAGTCGAGCGCTGTGGCGTCGAAGGCCCAGTCGTGCCATCGGCGAACCGCGTCGACCCGGCGCCACAACCGCGCCTCCTCCTCGGATCCCTCGTCCGCACGCTTCGCCTCAGTCTTTCGGCGGTCGAACTCCTCCTGCCGCTCCGGCTCAACGGCATGTGCGTAGGCAGTGACAGCCTTCGGGTCGGGGGGCAACCGGGGCGGCGCGGTGACAGCGAGGACGCCACTGAAAATGTCTGGATGGGCTGCCGCGGCCGTAAGAGCCAGCGTGCCGTTCATCGAGATCCCCGACACGAGCGGCTGGTCCAGTATCCGAGCCGCGTCGGAGAGCTGCTGGGTAACGGCGGCGACCGACGACTCCCCCCGTGACGGCTGAATGAGATGGAACGTCAACACGTCATAGAGCGACTCGGGCAACGTCGCTCTCGACCAGGCAGGGCCCACCGACGCCAGCACGACGCACTGCTTGGAACCGTTCCCCACGATCATCGACAAGATCCTCCCATCCTGACGATGCCTGCTGCAGCTCCGACGCCCCCGCGCCCGGCTCGCGACGCGCC
>CAZWDB010000276.1:0-1828 GCA_964632885.1 uncultured Acidimicrobiales bacterium
TCCGCCCCGAGGACGACGGCGCGGAGCCCTACACCACCACCCGCGTGGTCATCGACGAGGTCGACGAGGACGGCCGAGAGGTGCGACACATCAGCTTCCGTCCCGACCAGCTCTACGACGCCCGTCGCGAGCTGCGGGCGATCGCCGACGCGGGCTCGCCCCGTCGTCCGGCCGGGGTCGAGCCCTGGGACCCCGAGGCGACAGCCGCCGTGCGAGGCCAGCGTCACTTTACGGCGCTGCTGAATGCGGGTGACAACGACGCCGTCGAGGAGACAGTCGCGCCGGAAGCCGCCTACACCGACCATCGACCGCTCTTCCAGACACGAGCCGGTCGGGAGGTGCTCCTCGGCACCATTCGTGGGATGCGGATGCCAACCAGCCGAATGCTGCTCGCCGGAGACGAGCACATCACGTTGCTCCACGGAGTTCTCGAGCGAGACGGCTTTGCCACCGAGTTCCTCAGCGTCGCCGTGTGGGATGACGACGAGCGCCGCTCCTCGGCTGACATCTTCGATGTCGACCAGCTCGACGAGGCGGTCGATCTCCTGCTGGCTCGCCGCCCGCAGGACGAATTGGCAAACGATGCCTTCGTGGCCGGGTACCGGCTCCAGGCCCGGCTGAACCTCGGGGATGTCGAGGGCGCGGCGGCCCTGCTCACCGACGACTACCGGGGGGTGACGCGGCGGTCGGGCTCGGAGTCATCAACAGACCTCGGCCGATGGACGGCGCCGGACGATTGGTCGCGGTTCGCGTCAGGTGCGAGCACGCTGCATCGAGTTCTGCGACGCGACGGCGACCGACTCGTCCTGATGGTCGGACGGTTGGCGGAGGCTGACGACGTCGCAGACGTGCTGACGCTGTTCGAGTCCGACGGTCAGGGTCGGCTGCGCTCCGCTACGACCTTCGACCTCGACCAGTACGAAGAAGCGATGGCAGAGATTGGACGGCGGGCCGCCGTACTCGGGCCCACGGTCGACCGCGTACCGACACCCCGGCGTTCGACCCTGGAGTGACCGCGCTGGACGGGTTCATGGCCTTCGTGTGGCAGCTTCGATGTCGTCGACTGACTGCTCGACGAGCTCGAGCAGGTCCATCTCGGTGCCCTCGGCGGCGAGGCGTGTTCGGACCCGGTGGTCGAGGACCGTGTCGCACCACTTGTTGACGGCGTCACGCTCGGGTTGGAAGTAGATCGACCAGCGCCGCGGGACCCGGCCGCGGAGGCGGGCGCCGGTTTCGGGGAGGTCGAGGTCGTGGGCGAGGACGAGCAGGGTGACCAGTGGGGGGATCATGTTGCTGTAGATGCCGCGGTGGCGGCCCAGGCGCATGCAGCGTTCGGCGGAGTGGGCGGCGGCGAGGGGGTCGCCGAGGACACGTTGCAGTCCGGCGCGCATGATGAAGGTCTGGGAGTGGATGTCGGACCACTCGGGGAGCCACTCGAGGACCAGTTCGGTGCGATGAAGCGCTTCATGCCACAGGTCGGGACGCTGCACGTGCTGCACGCGGTTCGCGAACCCCTCGATCTGCGATGCTCGCACCAGCCGGCACCTCAGGGCGTCGATGTGACGTAGCCCTTCTTCGAGCTGGGCCTCGTCGGGCACCTCGCGGTGGTCTGGCGCCAAGAAGTAGGTCTGGCTCATCGGGTGACCGAGTTCGGCCCACACGCCCTGGAGACGGCGGTTCGTAGCGGTGTCCCCCACGAGAAGCGCGGCAAACCAGATGGCCATCCGCGCGTGGGGCGAGAGGCCCTCGAGTCCGCCGGGGCGGCGGTCCAATGTCTCGATGGTGGGTCGCCACACGCCGCGTTCGAGCCGGTAGACGCGTTCGTAGA
>CAZWDB010000277.1:0-1802 GCA_964632885.1 uncultured Acidimicrobiales bacterium
GATCCGGGAGGCTGGGTCCGGCGGGTGGCCCTCAACCGCATCCGCAACCATCATCGCGGCGTGGCACGTGCGCGTACGGCGCTCGCGGCGTGAGCGTCAAGCCGCGGATGGCCGTGGTGCTCCATCACTCGAAGGCCTGTCGGTGGCCGAGGCCGCCCGGGAGATGGGGGTCTCGCCGGGACGCCATCGAACATGAGGTGGCTCGCCGCCAGCGTCGCCGCAGCCGTGTGGTCGCCAGTGCCGCCGTTGGCGCGGCTGCTGCGGCCGGGCGACACCGGCGGAGGGCTGCAGGCGCCCACTCCCGCGGTCGGGGCCGGAGAGCTGGATGGCTACCCGGCCGTGCACCTGGGACGGGCCGGTCAGACCGATCGGCACCCCATGCTGGCCTGGTGGATGAACCAGCGCCGCACTGGGATCATCCTGTGCCTGGAGAACAGCTGCTCGCACGAGTCGGAAGTGTCGCCAGACGGCCTGACCATCGCGTCGGTGGGAGGGAACAGCCGATCCATGTCGGTCACGGCATGGGTACCCGCCGACACGGCGGTGGTGGGCCTGACCGTCGACAACCAGGCACAGGTCTGGCAGCGTCCCGTGGCTCGCACCGTGCAGATCGAGTTCGACCCCATGCCCGGCGAGGTGGACTTCAACAACCCCGGCGGGCCCGCGGACAGCCTGCAGGTCACCGCCTACGACGCTGACGGCAACGTGCTCGCCGAGACGACTCACCCGATCTTGTGACGCCGTGTCGTGGGGGTTGCCAGCGGCGATGACGGTGCGGACGGGCTACTTCGTGGCGCCGAACTGGGCGAGGGTGGCAGCGGCGAGGTTGCCCTTCTGCCTGTGCAGGTGGATGCCGAGGTCCAGGTGTGACCGCGCGTCGTTGTGCGAGCCGCAGGCATGCTCCACCACGGCGAGGTGGAGGGTCGTCTCGGCCTGCAGGTTCGGCATCTGCTCTGGAGCCAGATCGACGGCTTCGCGTGCCAGGGTCAGCGCGTTCGCCGGCTCCGTCGCCATCATGATCCGTGCGTTCGCAACACGGGACAGCGCCTGCACCGCGAGGTGTCCGGTTGGTGCTGCCGCACGGCTGTCCGCGGCCAGGTCCCGTGCCTCCACGTGGCGGCCCTGCCCGGCGAGCAGCAGGGCAAGCCGGGCGGCGAGTTCTGCGCTGTGGCCACGCTCACCGTCGCGGCTGGCCCGGTCCAGCCCCGCCCGGTAGGACCGCACGGCGAACGGAACCCTTCCCGCCAGTGCGTGGATTTCCCCCGCCGCCCAGTCGGCGAACATCACGAGGCGGCGGACCCTGAACCGTTCGACGATCTGCTGCCGTGCCTCCTGCACGGCCTCCTCGGCGTCCCGGAAGCGCGTGGCCATCGCGAGCAGCCGTGCTCTGCCGAGCAGGGTGATCGGGTTCTCGACGTCGCGGACGCGCATCAGCGGGACCGCCTCTTCGAGACAGTCATCGACCGGCGTGGGACCTTCGATCAGCGCCTCCAGGGTGAGCCATCGTGAGGCGGTCTCCTCGCGGTGGGCGCCGGCACGGTCGGCGTGCTCGGTGGCACGCCGTGCGGTGGCCTCTGCCTCCACCGGCCGACCACGGAGCAGCTCCAGCCAGCCCTGGAGGAACAGGGCCTGGGCCCGTCCGGTGTCATCGTCCGCGCGGTCGAAGAACGCCAGCGCCTGCCGTGCGACCTCGGCGGCGTCCGCGATCCCGTCCGGCCCCGGATCGGTGAGTGTGACGCTCCTCGTTCGTTCGAGCCGCGCCGACCACCTCGCCGTCTCGTCGACGTCGGGGCGTTCGGCCA
>CAZWDB010000278.1:0-1716 GCA_964632885.1 uncultured Acidimicrobiales bacterium
GGGCACCCGGCGCGGTCGCGATGTGGAGGACGAGCACCTCGGCGCGTGGTGTGAATCCGACGAAGACGACTCCCGGAAGTCGGCGGAGCTCTAGTTCGAGCAGGTCGAGGTCACGGTCCACGCGACGCCTTCCGTTCGTACAGACGACGGTCGGCGAGAACGTAGAGGTCGCGGTCGGTCACGGCCTCTTCGGGAGCGCGGGCGCATCCGAAGGCGAGGGTGAGCGGAGGACCGGGCACGGCTTGGGCAACCGCGTCGTGCACGCGCTGCATCATGGCGTCGACGAGCTCAGCATCGGTCCCCGGCAGGATGAGGGCGAACTCGTCGCCACCCAGGCGTGCGGCGACGTCGCTCGCCCTGCTCTGCTGCCGGAGGGCCGTCCCGATCGAGACGAGCACCGCATCGCCCACCGGGTGGCCGAACCGGTCATTGATCGACTTGAAGCCGTTGATGTCGAAGAGCACCAGCACGAACGGCCAGCCATAACGAGTCGCTTGGGCGACCGCAGAGGCCATCGCGTCCTGGAAGGACCGGCGGTTGTACAGCCCGGTGAGCGGATCGTGGCCTGCGTCGTGGCGGGCCGCATCCAGCCTGAGCGCGATCTTGCAGGTGTCGACCAAGCCGTCAGGGTCAGATGCCGCGCTGGCTCCGATGTAGAGACCTTCGCCCGCGTCGCGCAAGACGTCCTCGAAGCCCGGCGATCCTCCGGGGCGGCGTCGAGCCGCGAAGACCTGGCGCCCGACGTCAGGCGCCTCGACGACCAACGCCAGGTCCTCGATCTGCCGCCGGTCGGCCGCGTCTTCCAGAGCGTCGTAGATGAACGCGATCCCGGACTCGGTGCGGGCGACCGCGCCGAGCAGGGCACTGCGGACGGCATTGTCTTCATCGCGCGCCGCGCCAGCGTCATCGCTCGTGCCGGGTTCCTCGTGCGACTCATCGGCACGCGCCGTGAAACGGAAGCGGACGGCGTCTCTGTCTGACTGAGCATCGCTCGGGTCGCGCTGGCGCCTCATCGTCATCATTGGCCGTCTCTTGGTCAGTGCCGGACGAGCGCCACCTGGCGACGCCTCGCTCAGGATCCCCAGCCTGTGTTGCTGCTTCCGACTGGCGCAGCAGTTTGGGCGTTTCATGCTGGATTCGCCAGCGGCTCCGGAGTCTCCTGCCCTGGACGGAGGCGTCCGCTGGCCCGCCTCGTCGAGGCGACGGAAGGTGGTGCCACCACCGCTGGTCGTGGGCGCCGAACTTCCGGTTCTTCCGCTCTTGCAGATACTCCCGCGGACGCGCCACCGATGGCGGCGAGGACGGACACACGCCCACCGCTACCCCCGTCCCACTCCGTAGAAAGCGGTACGGACCGCCGCGCCAGCTGACGCTCACCAGCACCAAACTCGGTCGGCCCCATCCGCCACTTGTGTGCGGCCCTCGACACGCAGCTCAGCTACGGAGACTTTGCTAGCTCGTGGGCGCAGCGTCGGTTCCGAGCGTCTCGCGCCTCTCGCCTGTCCACCCGCGCCGCGATCGTCGGCGACTCGATGAGGTCCGTTCCCTACGGCAGCTCGAGGAACGCGACGGCGTAGCGCTCCACGCCGCGCACCTCTTCGGAGGCGATGTCGGCGGCTTGGTCGCGGATGGTGTTGGCGTCGGCTTCGCTGGCGGCCATTGCCTCGGCCGACTCCCACAGGGTCACCGAGATCGCCTTGCCGGCCTCACGGTCGA
>CAZWDB010000279.1:0-1705 GCA_964632885.1 uncultured Acidimicrobiales bacterium
TGCTCCAGCGGTGTTCGCAGGTGTCGGTCCTCGCCACCTCGAGGGAGGCGTTGGGGGTTGCCGGCGAGCAGACGATGCCTGTCCCCTCGCTCGGTGTCCCCCCTGAAGGAGCGGCGCTCTCGGTGGACACGCTGGTGTCGTATGAGAGCGCGCGGCTGCTGATCGAGCGGGCCCAGGGCATTGCCCCGGCGTTCGTGGTCTCGGATGCCGACGCCGGCACGGTGAGCGAGGTCTGCCGGCGCTTGGACGGCATCCCGCTCGCCATCGAGTTGGCGGCGGCACGAATGGCTGCGATGTCGGCGGGTGAGGTCCTCGAGCGGCTCGACGACCAGTTCCGCCTCCTAACCGGGGGTCGGCGCACCGCGGTGGAGCGTCATCAGACATTGCGGGCGACGATCGACTGGAGCTTCGAGCTGCTCTCCGAGGACGCCCGCCGCCTCCTGCCGCGCCTGGGTGTGTTCAGCGGCGGCTGGATCCTGGATGCCGCCGAGACGGTGTGTTCCGACGACGTCCTCGACGATTTCGGGGTGGACGACGCCATGGCGGAGCTGGTGGAGAAGTCGATCGTGCTCGTGACACGAGGCGAGACCGGGAGCCGCTACCGAATGGTCGAGCCGATGCGCCAGTACGCGCTGGAGAAACTCGTCGCGGCGGGCGACATGGAGCTGGTCCGCGACCGCCACGCTGCATGGATCGAGGATCGCCTGGCCGCGGGGTCGTACCCGGAGTTCATCGAGCGGTACAACAGCCGCGACGTCGGCTGGGTCGTGATCGTCGAGTACGACAATGCCGTAGAGGCGATGCGCTGGCTGCTTGAACGCGGTGATGGCGACACGGTCGCCCGGATCTTCGCCGGCACCTTCTTCGGCGCCATGGCGACCGGGCGGTACCGCGAAGCGGTCCAGTTCGCCGATGCTGCACTCGCCTACGACGACGTCGAGTGCTGGGCACGCTGCATCGTGCGGACGCTCTCCGGGTACCACCTCCTGTTCCTGGGCGACGCCGAAGGTGCACTCGCTCGAGCCGACGACGCGACGGCGTTGACAGAGACGTGTCCGGGCATGCATTCGTATTGGCCGACGCTGCTTCGAGGGGCCGCGACGGCCTTCGCCGGGGTCACTCGCCTGCGTCCCCTCGCCGACCGGCTGGCCGCGGCTCGAGACGAAGCCAGCGGAGCCGGCGATCAGTACAACGCCTCGTTCGCCGCCTATGTGCTGGCAACCGGAGTCTGGCTCGAACGCGATTACGAACGAGCCGCCGAACTCTTCGACCAGGCGTACGAGCCCTATCGAGCGCTCCCCTGGGGATGGGTCCCTTACGCTGCGGCCCGTGCTGCCTTGGCCAAAGCGGTCACAGGTCGTGACGATGCTGAGTCCGCCATCGAGGAGGCCGAGCGAGCAGCGAGCTTCGGCGCCGATCCGATGGCACGGGGCTTCGTGTTGCTGGCTCGCGCCGCCGCAGGGCCGGCCGAGCGGTCCCGCCAGGCCGTAGAAGAGGGCCTCGGTCTCCTCCGCCGGTACGACCTGGGGCCGGCGCGATTCCTCGAAGTAGCGGCGTATTGCACCGAGCACTGCGACGATGCGCCGAGCACAGCGCGCGTGCTCGGGACCCTCTCCATGCATGTCGACGACATCCACGCCACTCCCCACTGGGAGCACTGGATCACCTCGACCCGCGAACGGCTCGGCGACGAGGCATTCCGCGC
>CAZWDB010000280.1:0-1677 GCA_964632885.1 uncultured Acidimicrobiales bacterium
CGATGACGGCGAGCACCTCAGGCACGGCGATGCCTGCTCGCCGGCACGCCTCATAGGCCCATGCCTCGGCCGACGGTGTCGCGGCCCGGTCGGCCCTCGCCGTCTTCAGCACTACCGCCGTACCGTCCTCCATATCGATGACATGCACCGTGCGGCAGCCGGTAGTCCGCGTCGAGACCGCTTCACACTTGAGCGCGGCGGTACACAGCGCCATCGCCCCCTCTGCGGCTATTCCGTCCTGCTCCTCAGCTACCACGACCCTTCAGGCTTAGCGGACGGCGCGCGAGCGCGACGCAGCATTTTTTGCTCATCGTCGCTGTGAGCGGCGCCGCCAGAATCGAAAGCGGCGTGGTCGGAGGTCGATCACGAGGCTGTCGAACTCCGCGTTCGTCATGTCCAGCACCACCGCGCCGGTGTGGACCTCGACGCGAGTCGTGGCGCCGACTTGCCATCGACCGTCCATCTTCAGGTGCCCCGTCCTCGTGCCGAGCGTCAGCGGCTCGCCCAGCCGGTGCGACGGCGGCGTCATCGCGAACGCCGGCGGCGCCTGCCGCATGACGGAGGCCAGGTCCTCGCTTGTTCGAGCCGCCAGGGCCTGACCGGCAAGTCGCTCGAAGGTGGACAACTCGAGGCTGTTGTCGCCGACAAGACCGCGCAGGTGACCGAGAACGACCTCGCGCTGGCTGTCGGAAACCAGCAATGGCAGAGCCTCGGGCTCAGGCTGCGGGTTGTCTCCCACGAGTCGCACCCTAAACGCCCGTCAACACACGCACCAGGTTCCACGATCAGAAGACAGGGTGCGGGCAGGACCCTTGCTGCGGTGGCAGGCTGCGCGGGTGGCTGGCGATGCGACACCCTCCGCCCGCTCGACACGAGAGGTACTCGACAATCACCTCGAGTTGGCTGCCGCCGGCGACTGGCGCACCGATCTCGACCGCAACTACGCCGACGACATCGTGGTGCTCACCGGCTTCGGCACCTTCACGGGACGCGGCCAGATACGCGTGCTCGCGGAGTTGCTCGAAGCCCAAGTGCCGGGCGGGTCCTTCGAATACACGACCGTGCTGGTGCACGGCGATGTTGGCTTCCTCGAGTGGACCGCCGACGGTCCGACCGCCCGGATCCGGGACGGCGTCGACACCTTCGTGATCCGGGAGGGACGCATCGCCGTCCAAACCATCCACTACACGGTCGAGGTCACCGCCGACAGCCCATAACGGCGCATGACCGACGTCGGCCACACGGGAAGCCCGCGCCTACAGGAAGCTCACGGCTTTGTCGGCCCGTTCGAGCGTGTCGAGTGCTCGCACCCGCCCCTCGTTGAACTCCGGGGGGATTTCCTCGGCGGGACGCCGCCAGAAGTATTGCCACGCCTCCTCGGCCGGATTCGGAAGGAGGTACTGGATCGCATCCAGCGGCCGGCCACCGGCGACCCCGCTGCCGAAACGCACACCGGTCTGGATGTAGCCGACACCAACGAGCGCCCGATTGGAGCCGACGTTGTCCGCAAACGCCTCGCTGGTGATCGCCAGCAGGTCGAGTTCACGGAACCCGTAGAGAGTGCGAGCGAGGTGGGCCGTGCTCGCGATCCGCTGCCGCCAGTAGGCGCGGTCGAAGAGCAGGAACCCGCTCTCGGCCTGGCGCCGACTGAACCCTTGGAGGTGCAGGGACGAACTG
>CAZWDB010000281.1:0-1639 GCA_964632885.1 uncultured Acidimicrobiales bacterium
GGGAGGTTGGTATCGCAAAGACATGACTCCACGCACAGGCCGGTCCCGCGTGCTCATCCGTGTCTGCGGTTCGACGCCGGCGCGAGGAGCTGATGCCATGAGTGTGCGACCCCGCAAAGAAGGTCATGTGCCTCATCGGCTGCCGTAATCGTGATGTCCGCCGCTCGACGAGCGACGCTCGGCGCCCACGCGCATCTGAAAACTAGGTCAAGTCCGCGGGTACGGGACGATGCTGATCGTGCCGCCCCTTTCTAGGACCGCGTACTTGACCTGGTCGAGGCGTTCGATGCCTTGGGTCGCGCGCCCCGCGGAGAGGATGTCGGCCTCGTCGACGCGGGCCCGCTTCATGCGACTCTCGATTGGCGTGCCATCTTGGAAGATCAGGAGTGGGAGGCTGTCGGCGGCACGGTCGAACCATGGCGCCTTGTCCTTTACCAGTGACATGGCGATGTCGGTGCCGATGAGCGTGCCGATGACCAACACACCGTTGGTTACCGAGAAATCGTCACCGAGCATGGCCTGCTGGGTTGCCTCTCCGACGATGAGGAGCAACACGAAGTCGAAAGTAGTTATCTGGGCCAGTGTCCTCTTGCCCGAGAGACGGAAGATCACCAACACCGCCATGTAGATCGCAAGAGCGCGCAGGACAGAGTCCATGTCGGTACCTCCTAGGGAAATAGGAACTGGCGGATCCGAACACGGGAGCCATCGCCGGCCCGGATCTCACCGCTCCGACTCCAGACGACCTGGGGCCTCAGGGAGAACGTCACTTCGAGGGATGCACCGGGTTCTCGCTGGGTGAACGTGTAGCGCAGGCCGTCACCAGTGGTTTCCACGGCCTCGGGCATAGGTGTAACCGCCTCGATTTCCATGGCCGAGACGTAGCGGCGGGACAGCTCGATGTTCCATGCGCCGTCTGTGCTCGTCGAGGATGCCGCTTCGATCGCAAGATCATGCGTCCCGCCGCGGCGCCCGAACCGTTCAAAGCTGACGGTCAGGGACCCGTTGTCGGAGGATGCTGTGGTCCAGCTGACTGGTCCGTGGCCGAATAGCCCCGCCGCGCCGAGTGTGACAATGGCGAAGAGCGCGACCCAGCCGGTTCGCTCCCACACCCACTCACGCTGGTCAAAGCTGAGGTCCTGGTTGATCTCCAGGTCGCCGATACGCTCCATCGTCCGCTTCCGGCGCACGATGGCCCCTCAGCGCGTCACGCCGACGTCTTCGCTAGGAGTGTGACGGTCGTGAGGCCACGTCCACTTACGCAGCTCGCGCCGGCCGAACCAAACCGCGACGACGAGGAGCACAATCGCGGTCAAGAGCGCCCAGAGGATGCCTTCGAGCAGGGCGCCGACTCCGAAGGCCAGGGCCGAGAGCAGCAGGATGACGAGGAAGGCAGTCATGGCCTAACGGTTACCCAACGAATAGCCGCATCTAACGGCGGAAGGGATGTGTTCGGGTTTGTGATCGCATGCCCGTACGGTGGGCGGTCACGTCTGCCTCGGGTAGGTGTCGTGGGTGTGCGAACAGCGGGCGAGTCGGGCTGGAGTCAACGGCGACGGTGCAGCCGAGGAGATTGCTCGGCGCATGGACGTGCCGGTTACGGTGCTCGGCGTCATCTTCGTGCTCCTCGAGGTGGCGC
>CAZWDB010000282.1:0-1613 GCA_964632885.1 uncultured Acidimicrobiales bacterium
CCGTCGTCGAGCAGGCGGACGTTGTGGGTGAAGTTGTCGTTGTTCGTCCAGGTCACCGTGGTGCCGTCGGGAACGGTGATCGCCGCAGGCTCGAACCGATAGGACGGGGGCAGGTTCACCTGGTCGGTGGCCACCGGTTCGGCTGACCCTGGAGCAGCGCATGCTGTGACGAGCAGACCCGTCCCGAGGAGCAGGCCCGCACCCCACGCGAGGCGACGCGTCATCACGCGCGCCCCTGGCCGAGGCTGAAGGCCGCAACGGATCGGCTCACGCCGACGAAGATGAGGGTGAAGGCCACCAGGTTGAGGACCTCGCTGATGGTGTGCGCGAAGAGGAACACGGTCCAATCGAGGTGGTAGGTCATGTAGCTGATCTCGGCCGCCGCGAACAGGCTGAAGCCCCAGCCGAGCAGCGACGCATCGGCCCCGAAGCTGCGCCAGGCGAAGTACGCGCCGGCGCCGAAGAGGGCAAGGTGGATGAGCAGGAAGACGGGCGCGGGGATGAGGTTGACGAAGTCACCGATGGGCATTGCGATCGAGGCCTCCATTGCTGCGAGCCGCCCGCTGGCGGAGTTGGCGGCGGGCTCCGTGGGCGACGACGCCCGCCAGGACGAGGACCATGCCCGCGATGCCGACGAGGTGCGCCAGGTGCTCGGAGCCGAACGTCTCGTGGGCGTGCTGGCTCTCCGGGTCTAGGTGAAGGATCACGTCGATGGTGCCACCGGCAGCCATCAGCGCCAGGCCGATGAGGACCAGGAGCGGGAGTCGACGAGTACGACGCACGATGTCTATCGCAAACATGCACTATAGATACACTCGAACCAGGATCGTGTCAACTGTATCGATGACATTGGCATGTGATACAGTGCGCGACCGTGAGTGACAGCGACCGAACCGACGACCTCGCCGCCATCGGGCTGCTCGACGAGCCCGTGCGTCGCCGCCTCTACGACTGGGTCGCCGCCCAGCCGGAGCCGGTGGGTCGCGAAGCGGCCGCCGCCGCGGCCGGCGTCTCGCGCGGCCTGGCAACCTTCCATCTCGACAAGCTGGCCGAGGCGGGGTTGCTCGACTCGTCATACCGACGGCTCACCGGCCGGGTTGGCCCGGGCGCCGGGAGGCCCGCGCGCGTCTACTGGCGCTCGCCCCGGGAGTTCAGCGTCACGGTTCCGGAGCGGCGGTACGCGCGTGCGGCCGATCTGTTCGCATCGGCCCTCGAGCGCCTGGGCAATGGCTCGCCGCCGCCGGTCCTGGCCGAGGCGGCACGAGAGATGGGGGAGCAGCTCGGCGGGACGGCACGGCGCGGATCTGGCCGCACGCGGTTGATCCGGGCACTCGAGAAGGGCGGCTACGAGCCGATCACCGATGCGTACGGCACCATCCGGCTGCGCAACTGCCCGTTCGACGCGCTGGCCGAGGCGCATCGTTCCCTGGTGTGCGGGACGAACCTGGCGCTCGCGAGGGGAATCGCCGCGGGCAGCCGTGCCGAGGAGCTGCAGCCCGTCCTCGACCCGCAGCCGGGCTTGTGCTGTGTCGCGTTCGTCCCTGAGCCCGCCGCTCAGCGCTGACCGGCTCGCCGGGCTGGACAGGCGGTGGTTAGGGCTCGGCGAGTACACG
>CAZWDB010000283.1:0-1535 GCA_964632885.1 uncultured Acidimicrobiales bacterium
CAAAATGGCGACTGCCCGGCTCGTCATGCTGTTCTCCCTTCAAAAGCATTCATGGAAAAACCCAATCGTGAAGATCAACCATCTACAACCCGGACCGCTATCATAAATTCACCAGGTGGCTCGACTCGCACATACCCGGTAAGTATCAGGCAGTTGAAAGCCTGCATCTTCATGAAACGCAAAGATCGAAAATGATGATCAACCCGGCCGCCCCGGAGCCCCTCAGTCAGCCCACAAGGTGTAATGCGACATACGGCACCAGGTTTAAGAGAAGAATTCCCACTTTATACGATGCCATGCCGGCATAATGAACCATGGCAAATTGTTCGACGGACAACGTGAACCAGTTTCCATGAAGCCTATACATCCATTCACGGGCAAGGGCAAACATGATAAACCACAGGGACACCATCGAGTAATTTATCACTGTACACCAGCCGATCACCTCACGGGCAACGTCAAGGGTCATGGGATTTGTTCCTTCCGGCATTTATTGGAAATGAAGAAGTATGGTACATTGGCACGCTTGTCACCATGAATAACATATAAATGGCGGAGTCATGAATACACCACGATTGTTTTTCACCGTTCTCTCTTATGTTCCCACAGTCATCTCCTGTTTTGTGCTTGCCGGGTCTTTGGCTCAAGCAGAAGTTTCAAACCCCTCCCCTGCGGGAACACCTCAGGCCGTCAACGCCGGCACTCTGGACACGGTGCTCGAGCAAGGCACCTTACGCGTCGGCGTATCCTTATTTACCCCATGGACGATGAAAACGCCCGACGGCCGCTTAGTGGGGTTTGAGATTGATGTCGCCAAGCAGCTGGCCAAAGATCTGGGTGTTAAACCCGACTTTCAGGTGCTGGACTGGGAGAACATCATTCCGGCTCTTCTGAACCGGGACATCGATATTATTATCGCCGGTATTGTCATTACTCCTCAACGCGCGCTCAAGGTGAATTTCAGTCAGCCGTATGATTCCTCCGGAATCGGACTGGCCACGAATACTTCCTTAACCAGTACGTTTAAGGGGCCGAAGGACCTCAACCGGCCGGATGTGCTTCTTGCTTCGGTGAGCGGGACCATCTCAGAGGATTTGGCCAGGCGCCTGTTTCCCAAGGCCACAGTGAAAACCTTTCCGTCCAGTGAAGAAAGTTTGCAAGCCGTGATGAAAGGCACTGTCCACGGATATGTGGAGCATGAACCCATTACCACCTTTCTGGCCCTGGATCATCCTGAGCTCGTGGATGAACCTCTCTCCAAGCCCCTGCTGGAGACGAAAGCCGGATTTGCCGTCAATAAAGGCGATCCCGATTTCATCAATTTCCTCAACGCCTGGATCACTGCGCATGAAGCGGACACCTGGTTGGCTTCCGCGCATAAATATTGGTTTGAAGGTCTCGAGTGGAGAAAGGATCTCGCCAAAGCTCCATGACGAGGCTTTTTCATTTTCCGCAAATGGGTTTCAGCGGACAGGACCGGCGATTCGGAGTTCTTTTCCTGATGATTCCCGTTCTTTTGGCAGCCGGTCTGAAGC
>CAZWDB010000284.1:0-1529 GCA_964632885.1 uncultured Acidimicrobiales bacterium
CGGCCATCGCCGCTCCCCGGCCGATGAAGCTCGTCAGCTGCACCGGCAGGCTGTGGGGGTAGCTGTCGAGTGACCGCAGGGGCGGGAAACCGCCCTCCAGATCCGGATGGCACAACTGGAAGATCCGCTCCGGGCGGGTGAGATCACGCAGCCGGTGCGTACCCAGGTCGAACAGCGAGCATCCATCCGGCAACCGGTCGACGACGAGGTCGTGCACGGCGCCCGAAACCACCACCTGTCCACCATGGCCGATGTCCCGCAGCCGGGCGGCGCGGTTGATCGTCCTGCCGATGTAGTTGCCCTCGTCGCGGAGCTGCACCTCGCCGGTGTGCAGACCGATGCGAAGACTGATCGGGGCCAGATCCGCTCGCTGGATGGCGAGCGCCGCGGCCACCGCGTCGGAGGGGCGCGAGAACGCCGCCACGAAGCTATCCCCCTCACCCTGCTCGACCGGCCGGACGCCGCCGTGGCGGCCCACCAGCTCGCCGACCACCGCATCGAGGCGCTCGACCGCCGCCGCCATATCCGGGTCGACTTCCCACAGCCCAGTCGACCCCTCAACATCGGCAAGCAGCAACGTCACAGTGCCGACAGGGAGCACGAAGTCGCCCTCCGACTCGCGCCGAACCTTCACCCCCGCTTCCCCCCAACGCACCGTCGGCATCAACGGACTCATCCGATTGTCGCCCATGCCGTGACCATCGCGCCACAGGCGCGGAAGAACATCGGCGGAACCGCTTAGTTCACGACCCCAGCCGGTCCAGGAAAGCGCAAGACCCTTGCTGGTCCGCTTGCGGGGACGCCACGCCGGTGCGCAGTCAGCAACTGTTCACCGCATCGGATCGTCTCCGGCCAGCGTGCGGGCGACGACCGGCGCGGCCATCTGAGCCAGCTTGACCCGAGAAGAGATCCCCAGCTTGGTGTAGATGTGGGTGAGGTGGGTCTGCACGGTGCGGGCGGAGATGAACATACGCGCGGCGATCTCTTTGTTCGGCAGGCCTTCCGCGATCAGCGCGGCGACATCGAGCTCGGTGGGAGTGAGGCTGTCCCAGCCCGACGAAGGGCGCTTGCGCTCCCCACGGCCCCGACCCGCATACGCCGCCGCGCCATCGGCATCTAGGGCCATGCCCTCCTCCCACACCCTCGTGAACGTCTCGTCGCCGAGGGCGGCACGCGTGGCGGCGAGGGTCCGGTCGTAGGGTGGCAGCTCGGCGGCGAATCGCACGGACCCGAGGTGCGCGTGGAGGGCCGTCGATGCGGCCAGCAGGCGTGTGGCCTCCGCATAGCTCTCCTGGTCTGCCGCGATCTGCCCGAGTAGGTCCAGGCCGTGGGGCGCATGTACCCACGCCCCTTGTTCGCGCCAGGTCGCCAGAGCCTCGTGCACCAGATCTTCGGCGACGTGGCCGTCGCCCTCCGTCAGTGCGAGGCGGGCATGCGCGATCTGGAGCATGCATCGGCCGTAGCGGTGGTTCGCCCCGAAGCTCTGCGCCTGTTCGACCAACGGGCGCGCCGTGGCGAGGTCACCGGCG